>CANRKA010000001.1 GCA_947631025.1 uncultured Clostridia bacterium
TTTGGGTATCTCGTAACCATTGGTATTACTGGTTTGTATAGGATTGCGGTTATAATATCTCATCTCCTCTGAAAATACGCATCCACAATATTTTTGCATATATAGACCTATTTCTCGTGCCTTTGCTTGTCCTTCTCTAAATCCTATTCTAAAGTCTCTATATAAGAATTTTAGGCCATATTTTTTTGCTATTTTTTCTGCTTGCTCTTTTAATACTTCATGTTTTTGGTATGGACTTACTAATAACGTTGTTGTTATAGTGTCATACCCATGTTCTTTTGCATATTTTGCAGTTTGCTCTAGACGTACTTTATAACAATAGTTTGAACATCTATTTTCTAAATCTCCTATTACATTTTTGCAAAACATATCAAGTCCATATTCTTCTTCAAATATAGCTTCTACATTAATACTTTTTGTGTATTCTTTTAAGCAATCTCTTCTTGCTTTATATTCCATATATGGATGTATATTTGGATTATACCAATATACAGTTGGTTCTATTCCTTCTTTTCTTAAAGATTCTATACAGTACACACTACATGGTGCACAACATGTATGCATTAATAATTTCATTTTATTTACCTTCTTTTACATATATAATTTTCTCTTTTTTATTATATAACATACAAATTAAAGTTCCTACTACAAAAGTAACAAAAAATGGAACTCCATATACATAATTTTCAGAATATATTAAAAATACCATATTTGAAAATAATGTTAATATTTGCATTTGAATAATTAATTTTATATTTTTGCTTTTTTGCCATATTACAAAAGGTGATAACCAAATTAAATACCAAGGTTGGAAGTTTGTAATTAGCAAGAATAAAAATGCTAAAATAAATAAATATAGATGTTGCATTTCATTTCTAAATATTATTTTTGAATTTAGTAATAAATTTAAACATTTATATAAATACGCTAATACAAATACATAAAGTGCGAAATTAGATAGCATATTACATAAATCTTGTGGATAAGTAAAATATTGAGATATAAACAAATATAGTCCCTTTGTGATTTTACCTCTTTGAGTATTTATTCCCATAAAAACCTGCATATCTTGTATATATAATAAATACGGAATAGCTACAATTAAAGCAAAAATCATTCCATTTACCATACACATTAACGTTCTTTTTAATAATTTTTCATTTCTATAATAATAAATAACGAAAAATGGTAGTAGTAAAACTGCAAAATATTTTATATCTGTTGCAATGGCTAAAGATGCTATGCTAAATAATAAATTCTTTTTCTTTATTAATTGATAAAAAGCTAATAAAATAAATAATATAACAAATATATCATTATGTACATTTACTAATCCTTCTATTAATATAAATGGATTTAATCCATATAGTAATGCAAAAATTTTTTTCTTCGATATTTTATAAATCAAATAAGTGCAAATCATATGTGCTAATAAATTTGCAATTTTAAACAATAATAACCCAAAATTAATATTTCCCAATGATAGCATAGATATAAAACTACATATTAAAGTCCAAATTGGTCCATAAACAACTGTAGTATCTGCCCAATAACTGTTATAGCCTTCTTGCATAACAGTATCATTATCTATATTTAAATTTTCATTTTCTACATACTGTTTCATTGTAACATAATATGGATTTTGACCATATTGTGAATTTAATCTACCAATTCCTAAATAATAAAATACATCTGAACTCATAAAAGGAATTGTAAAAATAAAAATTGAAGATACAATAAATATTAAAGTAAAAACTTGTTTAATATTTTTAAATATTTTATTTCTGTTTTTTATTATAAAGTAATAAAAAGTTAAAAATCCCATTAAAATTACTGCATATATAAATGTTTGTACTATTCTATTTGAATTATCCAATAAAAAACAAAACTCATTTTTAAAATTTAATACTGTTTTATTTACTAGCATATATTTTATAGAGGGAATAGCAAATAATATAGAAAATATTATTATTCCAATTATATATAATAAATTTGTTTTATTAAAAATCTCTTTTTTTATTTTCATTATTTCTCCTCGTAATTATAACCCAAATGTTTATATGCTTTTGGCAAAGCTATTCTTCCCCTTGGTGTTCTTGAAATAAACCCTATTTGCATTAAGTATGGTTCATATACATCTTCAATTGTTTCTATTTCTTCTCCTGTTGATGCTGCCAATGATTCTATTCCAACAGGTCCACCGACTATATTGTTCTATTATGGTTTGTAATAAATTTCTATCTGTGCTATCTAAGCCAAGTTCATCAATTTCTAGTTTATTTAGAGCTAATTTTGCAATTTTTAAATTTACTTTTCCATCTCCTAAAACTGTAGCATAATCTCTTACTCTTTTTAATAATCTATTTGCAATTCTTGGGGTTCCTCTTGAGCGCATTGCAATTTCCATTGCTGCATCTTCATCTATTGCAATTTCCAATATATTACTAGATCTTTTTACAATTGTTTTTAATTCTTCTACTGAGTATAATTCTAATCTTTCTACTATACCAAATCTATCACGAAGCGGTGTTGTTAAAGATCCTGCTTTTGTTGTTGCTCCTATTAATGTAAATTTAGGTAAATCTATTCTAATAGATTTTGCTGTTGGTCCTTTTCCTATCATAATGTCTAACGAAAAATCTTCTAATGCAGGATATAATATTTCTTCAACATTTTTATTAAGCCTATGTATTTCATCTATAAAAAGTACATCATTTTCAGTTAAATTAGTTAAAAGAGATGCTAAATCTCCTGCTTTTTCTATTGCAGGTCCTGATGTAACTTTAATATTTGAACCCATTTCATTTGAAATAATGTTAGAAAGAGTTGTTTTACCTAATCCCGGAGGTCCATATAATAAAACATGGTCAAGTGTTTCCCCTCTCTTTTTAGCTGCCTCTATATATATTTTCATATTTTCTTTAACTTTATTTTGACCAATATATTCTTTTAAAATTTTAGGTCTTAAAGACTTCTCTAAAAATTCTTCTTCACTATTTTCTAAATTAGGGTTTGTTATATCGTCCATTTTACCACCTTATCTATATTTCTTCTTTTTTCTAATATTAATGCAAATATAAAATCTATTCTTCACCAAATTTATTTTCAGCTATATCTTTTAAATATCTACCATATTCAGTTTTTATAAATTCATCTGCTAAATTAGATAATTCTTTTGAAGAAATCCATCCATTTTTATATGCTATTTCATCTGGTGAGCATATTTGCATTCCCTGTCTTTTTTCTATTGTTTGTACAAAGCTTGCTGTTTCTATTAAAGCATCATGTGTTCCTGTATCAAACCAAGTCATTCCTCTTCCAAGTTTTTCTACTTTTAATTTTTTTCTTTTTATATATTCTTCATTTATAGATGTTATTTCTATTTCTCCTCTTGTAGATGGTTTAACATTTTTAGCAATTTGTATTACATCATTTGTATAAAAATATAATCCTGGTACTGCATAATTAGACTTTGGGTTTTGTGGTTTTTCTTCTATTGATATTGCTTGTCCATCTTTATCTATTTCAACTACACCATATGCTCTAGGGTCTTTTACATAGTATCCAAATATTGTTGCTTCATCTTCTCTCTCATTTGCTGACATTAATTTTTCTGCTAGGCGCTCTCCATAAAACATGTTATCTCCTAATATCATTGCAACATTATCTTCACCTATAAAATTTTCCCCTATAATAAAAGCTTCTGCTAAACCATTAGGTTCCTCTTGCATCTTATATTCAAAATTCATTCCCCATTGACTACCATCACCTAACAAAGCTTTAAACGTTTCATTGTCTCTTGGTGTTGTAATTATTAATATATCCTTTATATTTGCTTGCATTAAAACTGATAATGGATAGTATATCATTGGTTTATCATATACAGGCATCATTTGTTTTGACATTGCTAAAGTTAATGGGTATAGTCTTGTTCCACTTCCTCCTGCTAAAATAATCCCTTTTCTATTTTTCATTTTTTGTTTCCTCTTTCTATTCTAATATATTTTATTTCTTGTTTTAATAACTTACTTTTTCTTTTAATTTAATAACAGAATAATATCATTTAATTATTAAAAGTACAAGTACAAATTTAATATATATAATATTTATAAAGAGTAGGATTTTACCTACTCTTTATTTAAATTTTATTCATTTCTTTTTTTCCATTATATTCATCTACAAAATATAGTGGTCTATTCTTTGTTTCATTGAATATTCGTCCTAAATACTCTCCAATTATTCCAAATAGCATAATTTGTATTCCAGAAAAAAATAATATTAACAATATAGTTGCTTGAAAGGCTTGTATTGCAATGCTTAATCTTATACATTTTATAATTACATATATAAAATATATTACCAATGCTAAAAATGTTGGAATTGCAAGATATGTAGAAATTCTAAGTGGTGATGTTGTAAAAGATGTTATTCCATCTATTGCTAAATCTATTAATTTTTTGTAATTCCATTTAGTTTTTCCTGCAATTCTTGGATCTCTATCATATAAAACTTCTTTCTTTTTATAACCTATCCAGCTAAACATACTTTTTGAGCATCGTTGTGATTCTCTTAATTTTTTAAGTGCATTTACGCATCTTCTATCTAATAATCTAAAATCTCCAGTATCTCTTTGTATTTCAATATTTGTTAAACTTTGAAGTACTTTGTAATACATTTTAGATGTAAATTTTTTTAAAAATGTTTCACCTTTTCTAGATTTTCTTTTTGCATATACATCATCATAGCCTTCTTCCCAGTATTTAATTAATTCTGGGATTAATTCTGGTGGGTCTTGTAAGTCTGCGTCTATTATTATTACTGCATCTCCCGTTGCATAATCTAATCCTGCTATCATCGCAGTTTCTTTTCCAAAGTTTCTAGAAAAATTAACATAGCAAAATCTTTCATCTTTTTTCCTTAAATCTTTTATTAATTCTAAAGTTTTATCTTTACTTCCATCATTAATAAATAATATTTCAAATTCATAATCTTTAATATTATCCATTAATGTTACTAATCTTTTTTCTAAATATGGTATAGATTCTTCTTCATTATAGGCTGGAATTATTATACTAATTTTTTTCATTTATTTCTCCTTTTTAAATATTATTAATTTGCTTAATATGTAATTTACAACTATTACAACTACTTGTGCTACCAATGACCATATTATAATCCATAAATTACTATTTAATTTTAAGCATGTAACAAAAATAAACATAATTAACATTTCTAAAAACAATGTAAATATTCTTGCACTTAAAAATTCTACAAATTCTTTAAATATTTTATTTGATTTACTTTTAAAAACAATAAAACGATTAGTTAAATATGCAAATACACATGCAACAACCCATGATATAAAAACAGCTATTTGAAGTTGTTTTGCATTGCTTGCATCAAATATAGTAAAAAGTAAAGCATATTTTACAGCTAAATTTACAACTGTTGCAAGCGCTCCCATAACTAAATAATTAATTATTTCCTCATATTTTTTATATAAATTTATTATTTTTTTCATAGTAATATCTTTTCCTTTTAATTTTTATTTATATTATCATTAAAAACAAAAAAAGTAAACCATTTTTGGTTTACTTTTTTGCTAATTTATTAATATTTTTTATAAAACCAGTTAGAATCAACATTACCACTTATTCCTGATAATCTACCTTCACTTGAATATTGCCAAATATCATATCTACCTTCATATGTACACTCAGAATTGTATTGAGCAACCCAAACATCATATTTATTTTCTAATTGGTTCATATTAAGTTTACTTGTTAACCACCATTTACTAGAATAAATTCCTGCTTGATATCCTCTACTTTCTATTGTACTACAGAATGCATCAGCCATAGCAGTTAGTGTATTTCTATCTAATTCCTGTTGACATGAATCTTCTACATCCCAAAATATTGGCAATCTTAAACTTCTGTTATCTAACCAACTTAATACTAAATTAGCTTCATTTATTGCAGACTGTACACTTGTAGAATAGCTGTATACATATATTCCCATAGGAATGCCATTACCTTGACAAGAATTATAATTTGCTTCAAAAAAAGCATCTTTTTTATTAGTTACGTTTCCTACCCAACCAATTCTTATAATTGCATAATTTACACCTTCTTGTTTTACAGAATTCCAATTAATATTTCCTTGGTGAGTTGAAACATCAACGCCAAAATATTTATTTTTTACAATTTGTATATTTTTTGTTTTTGTGTCCAATAATCTTGTTTTATCTTTTGAGTATAAATTTATGGTTATTGTATGTTGCCCATCTGTATAATTGCTAAAATATAAAGTAAACTCAAATCCTGGATTTGGATTTACGTCTTTTTCTCCATAAAATGTCATACTTGCAATTACATCATCTCTTTGTGTTCTATTTATACTAAGATTATCAGATCTTCCATCTATAAGTACTTCTAAAACACTATCATCTGATTGTGTTGACATTTCCCAACCATAAATTGTAATAGAATCTCCTGTAAATACTGTTCTAGTTGGTTTCTCAATATTAATCATACCTCTTGGCAACTTAGTATTTATAAGTTTAATTTTTAAAGCTTCTATTCTTAATTCCTGGCCTGTAGTACCTGATGTTTCTCCATCTACCTTTTCTCTTTGCCATCCTATTCCTTGAATATGTGATTGATATGATACAGTCATATTATCTACTTCTTTATTTGTATTTTTATCTACAAGCCTTATTTCAATAGCTTCTATTCTTAAATCTTGACCAGTTGTACCTGCTATTTCTCCATCTCTTTTCCATCCTTGCCATCCTATATTTTGTACATGTACATTATATTCAATTCCTACATTATCCGGAGTATTTAATAATTTTATTTGTATAGCTTCTAGTCTTAGTTCTTCCCCTACTGTTCCAGATATTTCATCATTTTTAACCCAATTTGTCCATCCTATATTTTGCACATGTGCACTATATAGCACTTTCATAGATCTATCTAGATTAATTGTTACTTGATTTGTGTCCAATAATTTATTATTTTCAGAATATAGCTCAACTTTAATTGTGCGAATTCCATCTTGAAAATTTGTTAAATCTATTTCTGTTTCATATCCGGCATTTGGATTTAATTCTGAACCGCCATATCCTCCTAATATTCCAAGTACATCTGATCTATATATTCTGCTAATATTTGGGTTAATTTCACTACCATCAACTTTTATTTTTATTGAATCATTTTTTGTATTTGACATACACCATCCACTTAATTTTAGTTTATTACTGTTTATTTCATTATTATTAGTTGGTGTTTCTATTTTTATAATTCCTTTATCAACTTTTGGTATAATTTTTATTTGTATTGCCTCTAGTCTATATGCCAGTCCTGTTGTTCCTGCTAATTCTCCATCATATCTCCAATCTTGCCATCCTATATTTTGTACATGTACCCTATACATTACTGAATAATTAGATAAATTTTCTAAATTTATTTTTATTGCTTCTAATCTGTATCCTAAACCTGTTGTTCCTGCCATTTGTCCATTTTCTTTCCAATTTTGCCATCCTATATTTTGTACATGTAACTGATAATTAATTTTTGCATTTTCTGGAGCATTTAATAATTGTATTTGCAAAGCTTCTATCCTTAATCCTTGTAATGTAGTTCCAGCCATCTGTCCATTAGATTTCCAATCTTGCCATCCTATGTTTTGAACATGTGCTGAATATTTTGGTTTCAATGATCTATCAATATTAAAAATTATTTCATTTGTACTAAGTAATATTCCACTTTCTGAATATAATTCTACTTTAACTTTATGTTTTCCATCTTCTTTATCTGTTAAATCTATTTCAGTTTCATATCCAGCATTTGGATTTAATTCTGGACCTCCATATCCTCCTAATGTTCCAAGTACATCTGATCTATATTTTCTACTAATATTAGAAGTAACATATTCATTATCAATTTTTGTTTTTATTGAATCATTTTTTGTATTTGACATACACCATCCACTTAATTTTAGTTTATTACTGTTTATTTCATTATTATTGGTTGGCGTTTCTATTTTTAATATTCCTCTTTCTGTTTTTGGTTCTATTTTAATTTCTATCGCTTCTAATCTTAATGATTTTCCTTCTGTTCCTGCTGTTTCTCCATCATATCTCCAATCTTGCCATCCTATATTTTGTACATGTACTCTATATTTTATTGAATATTCTTCTGTATTTTCTAACTTTATATTTATAGCTTCTAACCTGAGTCCTCTTCCCGTTGTTCCTGCTATTTCTCCATTTGTTTTCCAATTTTGCCAACCTATTCCTTCTACATGTACTTTATATTTTATTTTTACATTTTCTGGCGCATTTATTGCATCTATCTTTATAGCTTCTAACCTTAGTCCTTCTCCTGTTGTTCCTGCCATTTCCCCATTTTCCATTTCTTTTTGCCAACCTAACCCCTGTACATGCGTTGTATATTTAATAGAATAATCATTGTCTAATTCTCTATTTTCCATATTATTTGCTAATACATTTTTTTGAAAAAAAACATTAAGCAAAATTAAGCTTATAAATATAATAACATAACAAAAAAATTTATATTTTCTCATAACTCACTTCTCCTATCTATCTATTTTATTTTAATACAATTTTATATTACAATCAATGGAAATTATTGTATATTTTTTTTAAATTATTATTAACAATATTATTTTTTAAAAGTGACAGTACGATAACATAAATTATGGTTCCTGTTATTATCTGAATTAGAGTATTAATTAAAGATTTTTCAATTAACACAAATTTGTCAACATAAGTTAGTACTATAAACATAACTGTTCCACTTAAAATATATTTATATATTTTTTTTATTAAGTATTTTATTTTAATTATCTCTTTTATATAAAAATATTGAATTATTAAAACAACTGCCTCAGCAACAACAGATGCAATTGCAGCTCCTTTTGCATGAAAAAAATATATTAAAAAACTATTTAATACTATATTAGTTATACATCCCATAACAATGGATATTGTATATTCTTTTTGTCTTTTCATTGAAACTAAATATTGTGCTCCTATAATATTAGTTAGACCTATTATCAAAATTATAGGACTCATAGTTACTAAAACTTCTGATACTGGTTCATATCCTTTTCCTAAAAACCATGGAATCAATTTACTTGATATTGCACAAATTCCAAACGTCATTGGAATACCAACAAAGAAAACAAACTCAATAGTTTTTATTAAACATTTATTAACTTCTTTTTCTTCTTTTTTTGCTACATAAATAGACATTCTAGATAATATAACCGTTCCCATAGAAGTTATAACTGTTAACATAGTTTTTAAAATTCTTTGAGCTTGTTCATAATATCCCACTTCTTTCATATCCTTTAATATTAATCCAATCATTGACTTATCTAAAATTGTATATACTTGAACTGCAATTTGCGGTAGAAAAAGTGTTACCATTGGAATTAATCTTTTTTTTAGGTTAAGTTCTGATAGTTTTATTTTTTCTATATATTTAGGTAAATATGCCCATAATGTACCAAACCCAAGAATATCGACAAAAACAATTATAAATATGTATTTCCATAGATCATTTTCAGTTCTTACTAATAAAAAAATTAAAATTAATCCTAAAATTCTAACAATTGTATTCCTAAAAACAGTTTTTTTAAATTCTTCTAAGCCTTGTAAAAACCATGTAATATCAAGTGAATAAGCTATAATTTCAAATAATAATATTCTAAAATAAACAACATAACTACCTTTTATACAAAAAATTAGAAAATATAAAACGAGTGAAATAGCCATAGAAATAAAATGTAATATTTTTATCTCCCAGAATGCAATACTTCTTTTCTTTTTGTCATTATAGACATATGCGATTTCCCTTTGACCATATATTGTAACACCTAGTGTACCCAGTAAAACGAAAAAAGTAACATATGAAAATGTATATCCATATGTTCCTATATTGTGTACCCCCAATACCCTAGATACATAAGGGGTAGTAATTAATATAATTACCATTGCAAGTATTTGATAAAACAAATTATATATGTAATTTAAAGTTACACTTTTCCCTTTCATTTAGTACCTCTTTTTATATTTATTAATTTTAATAATATTTTTACTTTTATTATATCAAAAAATAAAATAATTCTATTAGTATGCCATTTTCCCATTGTAGTATTAATAATTTTAACTGTATTCTTTTGTGACTTTGAAAATCTTTTTATTTCTTTGTAATATTCTTTATTCATTGATTTACCATTTGAATGATGATAAATATTGCTCGGAATAACATATACTTTTTTTCCAATATTTTTCATTTGCACACAATATTCTACTGCATATAAATGCCACGTATTATTTTCTGTATTTAGCCTATATTTATCAAATATTTCTTTTTTTACAATAAACATTACTTCATCAACAGTCTGAACTTCAGTTGGTTTTGCTATTTTTTTATTTGTAATTTTCACTTCTGGATTTCCATTTGTAATATTTCCTATAATTATTCCTTTTTCTGTAATTCCAGCAATTCCTATAATACCAAAATCGTTTATTTGTTCCACATATTTTATAATTCTTTCTAACTCATCACTTTCTTTTATGATTATATCATGATGAACAAATACTATATAAGTTCCTTTTGCTTTTTTAGCACCATAATTTAAAGCCTCAGCTGCACTTTTAAATTTTAATTTGTTTGTATCAATAACAATCAATTCATAATTAATAAATGTTTGCTTACTAAGAGACATTATTAATTCTTTTTCAAGAATCTTTTTATTATTACTTGCACAAATAATTGAAATCATAGCCATTTTATAATTTTTATTTTCCAAACCTTTCTTTATATTTTCCATAAACATATATGCAAAACTTAATTAGATGTATTTTTTTAAAACTCATAAATATAAAAATTATTAATCTAACTTTAAATCTTTCTCCTTTTGTAATTTTCCAATACTTAATTTTTTTATAATTAGGAAAATTCTTATTAATCCATTTAAAAAAAGAGTCATAATAATTACTTATTTCTTTGTAAGTTAATCCTTTGCTTAACCATTGAAGAAATTGAATTATTAATAATATAAAATATAAAGTTACAATATCTTCATTTTCTTTGTTTATGCAATTTTTGTCATTTAAAATATTATAATGAGAATCTAATAATTTAATTATATCTATTCCTTTTATTTTTTTATCAATAGTATTTGTTACACTAATACTATTTTGATACCAATTATAACCTATATATTCTATAATTTTTACTTTCTCTGTTAATGTATTTGCTTGTAAATTGAAATATACATCTTCTCCTATTGGAATTTTAGGAAACTTAATATCATTGTCTCTTAAGAATTTTATTTTATATAGTTTTCCCCACGGAGCAATTGAATTATATCTAGTCCAAGAATACTTTCCATTTAATTTTACTTTATATTGAACTTTATTATCTGTCACTCTTCTATATCCAGAAATAACAATATCATAATCTTTTTCCTTAAGTTGATTTACATGTGTAATTATATAATCTTCATCTATAAAGTCATCATTGTCTATAAACATAATATAGTCGCCAGTTGCATTTTCCATTGCATTATTTCTTGCCATACCAATACCTTGGTTTTCTTGTGATAGTGGAAAAAATATTTCAGGATATTTTCGCTTATATTCATTAATTATTTTTTGAGAATTATCATTAGATCCATCATTTATTGGTATTATTTCTATATTACTATATTTATTGGCTAATATGCTATCAAAACATCTATGTAAATATTTTTCTGAGTTATATACTGGTATAATTATAGAAACTTTAGGATTCATTTTTTTCACCTTCTTCTATATCTTTTTTTATATTTCTAGCTCTTAATTTTATAAATGTTGGTATTAATGAATTAATTATATTGTATCTTATTATTGGAAATGGTTTTGTTATAAAATTAAATATATTCCAACATATAAAATATATTTTCCATCCATCTTCTATTCCCATATTTTTCCAGGGTGTTTTATTTAAATATTTAAAATAATCATCTTTATATTTGTGCTTATTTCCTATTCTCCATGGTCTTTCCTCTCCTAAATAGTGAATGATTATTGGATTTTCAAGTGCCTTATAAAAAACATCTTCTTTCACATATTCAACTGGTTTCATTATTTTTGTTAAAAATTTGTAGGGATACTTATAAAGATTATTACAAAAATTATATGTAGGAGATAATGTATATATTTCTTCAGATAATGCTCCGTTTATTGCATCTTGGTCATTTGCAAATAATTTACCTTTATTCGCTTTGTAATAATCTAATACTTTTTTACCAATTTTTTCATCTCTCCATTTTTTTAAATTAATTAATAAAACACCTGCATTATAATATGGTTTAAATTCTAGTCCTAAATCTTTCTTTCTTTTTTTATCTACATTTGGTTCGATGCAAGCTCCAATACTATATTTTTCTATATTTGTATTCCATAATTCTTGTAAGTTTCCTCTAACAATTGTGTCTCCATCTAAATATAATATTTTATCAATTTCTTCCGGTAAAAAAAAATCTAAAATCAATCTTGCTAAGACTATTTGATTCCATCCTGTAGTATCAAATTCAAAATCTATATACCTTTTTATGTTACCCAATTCCTTTATTGTCAAATTTCTGCCATATCCATTAATAAAATCTTTTAATTTACATTTATTTTCTTCAGTTATTCCATCAGATATTAAATAAAAATTTATTTCTTTAAAATCCTTATTATTTTCACAAATTGAACAAATTCCTGCTGAAACTTGAGGTACAAATTTATCATTTAAAGTATATAAAATATTCAAAATTATCTCCTTTCATTAATTTTATATTACCATTTTATATCTATCTTTAAAACATCTACAACAAATCTATATAATTTTATATAAATAATAGCTAAATTCATTTTATATAGTTTTTGTACAAACCAAATAGCAATAAATTTTATTCCCTTTTTTGCACTATGAGAGAAACTTAAAAACCTATTTTTCTTCCATGTTGGAAAGTTTTCATTTAAATATTTTTTTGTTTCTTTAAGCATTTGCATCATTTTTACATTTTTATCATATGATACCATAATCATCCAAGATAAACCTAAATGAAGAAAAGCCATTTCGTCCATTAAATATTTACATTCATCATATTTTCCTATTTTTATTAAATTTTCTTTGGTAACTAACAAATATTTTTTTAGATTTTGTATATCTTTTGGTCCTATATTATGTATTTGAGAACTTTGTCTAATATAATAATGATATAAGATATCTGGTATAAATGTTAGTATTTCTATTTTATCAAATAAAGCATTTATTAAAAATAATGTATCATTACAGCCTCTAAATGGTAAAAATTCAATATCTTTTACTTTTTCCCTTTTATAAATCTTATTCCACAAAGAAGGATTTATAAATACAATAAAATCATCAGTATATTCAACTTTTTTCGTCATTGTTCCGTATTGTTGCATCTCAACATTTATAGTTTTTCCAGTATCTAAATCTATCCTATCATATCCAGAAAAGGCAATATCTGCATTATTTTTTTCTGCTGCATTATATAATTTTTCAGCCCAAGTTATTTCAGGAACGTCATCGCTATCAATAAATCCAACATATTTTCCTGTTGCTTTTTTTAGTCCATAATTTCTTGCAGACCATTCTCCGCCATTTTCTTTATGAAAAACTTTTACTTTATTAGGATATTTCTCTTTATAACTCTCTATAATTTGTGGAGCTGAATCTGTTGATCCATCATTTACACATATTATTTCTATTTCTTCAAGCGTCTGATTTACTAATGCATCCATACATCTTGGTACAAATTCTTCTAGGTTGTATATTGGTACTACTATTGAAACTTTATATTTGTCCATTTTTACTCTCCTTGTCCTTCTTTTAAATCATAATCAATTAACCTCATTTCAAAATTTTGCTTAGTTGTTTTATTTATATTATCTAATATTAATCCCGAAATAAAAAGTTGCAAAGCAGCTAAAAAAAATAAAACAGATACTATTAATGTTGGTACTTTATATACTAAACCAGTGTGTGAAAAAGTAACAACAATAGGTATAAACATAGCTAATCCTATTATTAGAGAGATACAAGAAAGTATACTAAAAAAACCAAATGGTTTATAGTTTTTATAGAATCCAAATATAGTTTTTAATACTTTTATTCCATCTGAAATTGTATTTAATTTTGATACACTTCCATCTGGTCTATCTCTGTATTCAATTATTATATTTTTTACTTTTAAATTTCTATCTAAAGTATGAATCGTCATTTCAGTTTCCAATTCAAAACCCTTAGATAAAACAGGAAATGTTTTTACAAATTTATAACTAAATGCTCTATACCCTGTCATTACATCTCTAATATCACTATTATATATTCTATTAATTAATGACCTTACAAGTACATTTCCAAAATTATGAAACACTCTTTTGTTCTCAGTAAAATAAGTAGAAGACAATCTGTCACCAATTACCATATCAATATTTTCATTTAATACTGCATTAACAAATTCTCTAGCATTTTCTGAAGGATAAGTGTCATCTCCATCGACCATAATATAGCACTCAGCATCTATTTCTCTAAACATTGTTCTTATTACATTTCCTTTTCCTTGTTTAGTTTCCTTTCTTACAATTGCTCCGGCTTCTTTTGCTATATCTGCTGTTTTATCTTTTGAATTATTATCATAAACATATATTTTTGCATCTGGTAAATTTCTCTTAAAATCTTTTACTACTTTTCCAATTGTTTTTTCTTCATTATAACAAGGTATTAAAACTGCTATTTTATCCATTTTTTTCTCCTTCATTTTCATATTTGTTTTTAATTATTGTAACTTCTTGTTTTTAATACTTTTTTATATTTATTCTATTCTTTTTTTATAAATCTTAATCCTATAACAATATCTATATCTTGTTCCTTTATCATTTTATTTATATATTCAGAATCATCTTTTTCATTAATTTGTAATAACTACATTATAATTATTTTTAATATTTTCTCTTTAGTATTCTTTATATCTCTACTTTTTCAACTTTCTTTGCTTTTATATTGTTCTTTGTATATATTGATATTAAAAGTAGTATAGAAAAATAACAAGTTATGCAATTAGGGTAAAAATATCTTTGATCTTGAGATGTTATTAAAATAATGTATGGTGCTATATTTAAATACATTGGTAATAACATAAGTAAATATCTTATCTTTTTCTTATTAATTGCTAATATTAATATTAACATTGTTGAAATGATCATTGAAGTAGCAGGTCTATATACTAACATATAAATTATACCATTATTCAATGTAAATATAGTATATTTATATATTATATCGTGCATTCTTTGTAGTTTAGGATGGTTATCGTATTTTCCTCCAGATATTTTACTAATCCATGAATTCTCTAAAACTACACTATTTAAGCTATAATATTCTTTTATACTCCAATCTATTGTATTTAATTTAATAAAATGTTTTAAAATTACAGTTGGATTTCTTTTTGCGTACTTAATAAACATATCTCCAAATTTATCGTTATCTTCTTTACTAGCAGCATATGCATTACCATTTAATTTTGGATTATAATGTATTCCAGCAGCAGTATAAGGAGTATAATTTTCTTTCCATACTTCTATATCTAATATATTATTTAAAAATTCTAAATCTTCTTGTTCCATTTCTATATCTGAATTCAAAATTGCACCCATTGCATGGAGTAAAGTTCCATTAACATATCTATATATACTTTTTTCTGAAGTATTTTGTTCTTCTAGTACCTTTTCTTTAGATAAAACTTTTTGGGGTATACCTGTAATTAAATAAATTGCTATAAAACTTACTATAAAAATAGTACTAATTTTTATTTTTCTTTGTTTTATCAAATTTATTATAAGAATTAGTGCAAACATTGAAAATCCTATAATAAATCCATTATGTCTAAATCTTGTAACACAAACCAGTGCCAACGTTAATAATATTATATCTTTTACAGTTAATTTAAAATCACTTCTTATAAAATTATAAACACATATTAATATTGCAAGAAATGAATATGAGTATAATATATCTTTCCATAATGTTATCGAATACATAAAATTTAATGGTAAAATAACTATTATTAATGTAACAATATATTGAAGAACTTTATTTTTTAAAGTATTATTTTCTTTTCTTAATTGTCTGCAACCCCATGTCCAAATTATAGCAAACACAATAATTTGAAACATAGCAGATGCAGAAACATTTCCAAACAATTTTGCTATATTTCCTAATATAAATGTATGAAATATAGGATGAGCTCCGTTATAATTTCCGCGTTTCAGCCTGATTCATTTGGTCAACAGAGTCTGATGTAAGTATTGCTGGAAAAAAAGATAAAAGAACAGTTCCAAAAAGTATTATTATTGTAAGGAATATAGCGATATCAATTTTATCTATTATTTTAAAACTGTTTTTATTTTTTTCTACATTCTCAAATTTTTCATTTTTTATCTTTTTCATAAAAAATCCCTTCTATAATTTTAAATCTTTATAAAATTATTTATACTTTCAATTGATTTTGCATTATAATCGTTTTTCCATTGTTGATATAACTCCATAATTTTGTCTTTGTTTTCTATTGCAAAATTAATTTTATTATATATTTCTATAATATTATCAATATCATTAACAACTAAATATTTTTCAAGTTCTGAATCTTTAAAATAGCTTGTACTATTACTAACTAAACATATAGTTCCTAATTCCATACTTTCTAAAGGCATAAATGATAAATTATCTGAAAAAGGAATATACAAATTAATATCATTCATAGCAATTTTTTTGTATAATTTCTCTTTAGAAACCATATTTGCATTTCCAGATAGTGTAACATTAAGTTTTTTAGCAATACCTGATATTTTATAATTTAGAGGTATACAATCTAATCGTACGTTATCTATTAAACTTACTGCACTTATTTGATTAAAAATATTATTTTCAAATCTATCAGAATTATAATACATACCAACTGTAATACATGATTTTTTTTCTGGTATATTTTGATATTTTTCTTTATTTTCAATATTTATATCATTATATAACAAACTTGATTTATATCCTTTTGCATTATAGAAATCATATGTTTTTTTATTAATAAACCCGAATTCATCTATAAGTCCTTTGAAATATAAATCTAATAAATTATTAGATTTCTCCCAATAAAATGGATTACTTTGAAATGCGTTATTATGATATATTACGTCTTTAATTATTATTTTTGGATTTATTCTTTTTAATGCGATAATAATATTATCCCATCCATCTGTATATGAATTGAATATAATTAATTTTTTATTAGCACTTTCAATTTCTTTTGCTATCATCTCAGCTTCTTTTTTTGTATGTTGTTCTCTTAATTCTAATATATTATTTTTGAAATTTTTATAGGTTATATCTTTTATATCTTTTATATCGGGATCACAAATAACGACATACTCATCTTTTTGATTATTTAATATTTCTCTAACTTTTTTTACTCTTTTGTTTCTATTAATATAAATTGAATATTGCATCCTTGTATAATTATATATTTTGCATAAACCTTTTTTTATACCAGATTTAACTGAAAACAAAAAATCAATGAGATTATTAAGCATTCCTCCAAAATTCAATCCAAATTTTCTATATATGTTAATAGTTCTCTGTTCACCTTTATCTGTCCAAGTTCCATTAAATAAATGAACCATACATGTATTTTTTGTATATATTTTTTCTGCATAATTATAACTTAATGGATAAAAATAGTCTCTTGGATAAACATATATTTCATCATTAAATATCTTTACTCCATTTTCTTTTAATTCTACTGGATATTTATTAATTATTCTTGTAATAATTGCTGGATTTGCATAATTATATATAATATCTAAATTTATAGTTTCTATACTATTGTAATACTCTAAAATTTCTTTAATATATTTATTATGAATTTTATTTGTTGCAATTACAGCTGTTCCAAAATAGCCACTATCTTCATATCCAAACACCAAGTTTTTATCTATTATTTTAGATACATCTTTTAGGATTTTAACATCAGTATCTAAATATACCCCCCCCTCTTCATATAATGCATATGTTCTAACATAATCACTAACAAATGCCCATTTTTTATTTTCATACGCACTTTTTACAAAAGGAACTTTGTTTATATCAAATTTGCTTTCATTCCATTCAATAATTTCATAGTCTGGTAACATTTTTTTCCACGTTGCTATACATTTTTTAACTTCCCTTGGTAGTTTCTTTCCGCCAAACCAACAATAATGTATTTTCTTTATCAAATTGATTCCTCCTATTATTTTCCAATTATTGATTTTAATAGATTTTTTATATTAAATTGTATGTTTTTTAATATTCTAATTAAATTTCTTTTATTTAAAATACTCTTTATCTTATTAAATTGAGATAATTGTAAGTATTTAAAAATTTCATTTAAAGTATCTTTTTGACTTTGAGAATAATGATTTTCTATTTCAAAAATCCAATTTTTATTTATAATATAATCTAAAATATTGCTATTATTTTTCTTGAAAGTTTCTAGATTATTAATAAACTCTTTTTTATTTATTTTATAATCACTAGTAAAATATTCCAATGATCTATCTATTATAAATTCATTTATTACATATTTATATTTGTATATAACTTCTTCTATATTTTTTTCTTTTGATTTTTCTTCTATTACTTCTGATATATTTTCACAAATTTTATAAAAAGCTTGTTCTAATGTATTTGTTGCAACAATTGATTTTTCTCTTTGTAAATAATAATACATTCCATATGGCAAATATTTTATTTTTTCTGTTTCTATTTCTGATAAAATAAATGGAGTTACAGCTGTATCTTCATATTCCTTTCCTACTGGAAATTTATAATTATTATATAACTCTTTTTTTATTATTTTGTTACATGAAGAACCTGAAATTGCTCCATTTAAGATAGACACAATAAATTCATTTTTATAATCTGTATATGCTCTTGATAAATAATTCATTTTTTTATCTTTTTCAAATACAACGTATACATCATATATTATAATTTCATATCCTTCATTAATTTGTTTTCTTGCTATTTCATAAAAATCTTTACTTATGTAATCATCTGAATCTACACAACTAATATATTTTCCTCTTGCATTTTTTAATCCAACATTTTTTGTATCTGCTAATCCTTTATTTTCTTTTTTTATATATTTAAAATTATTTTTATATTTTTCAGGTAATTCATAAATAAAGTCTAAAGCAATTTTTTCTGAATTATCTGTTGAGCCATCATTTATAATTAGTACTTCACAGTCTATATCTATCGCTTCTAATATAGAATCTAGACATTTTCTTATATATTTTTCTGTATTATATACAGGAACTATTATAGAAAATAGAAAATCTTCTTTCATTTTTATCCTCATTTCTCTTTTATTTTATATTATTGGAAATTATATCATACTTACAAAAAATGTCAATATTTAGCCTTTTTCTAAAAGAATCTGCTTTTTATTATTCCAGGAATATACAATAAAACAACTAGAATTTTATTAATCTCATCATTTATTTTATTTAGTTTAATTTTTTGCTTTGTTAAATAAGAAAACAATATATAATGTTTTATAACATATAACCTTTTAGGTAATTTAACTTCTCTCATATTTCTTTGTAATATTTCTTTAAAATATTCATAATATCCAAATGGATTTTCTTTAAATATTTTTTTAATGTTTTTTGTATACCCATCTTTTTGATATTCGCATATCATTATTGGCTCATCTATACATTTTATTTTATATTTTAAATCCATTTCATGATGTAATCTTGCTTCTGTTACAAATTTTTCATCTTTTTCTAACCTGTATTTATATTCTTTTCTTGTGTTTGCAAAATATACTAAAGATTTTTCCCCATCTTCACCTTCTTTAAAATACAAATCAAACATTATTGTTTTATCATATTTAAATTTATTTCCTATATTATTTCCATCTTGGTCATATTTTAAAAAGCACATAGCATATAGTTCTTTATCATTTTTGCATTCTTCATATTCTTTTTCTATTATTTTAAAGCTATTGTCTGAAAAATAATCATCTGAATCACATTCAACAATTAAGTCACCAGTTGCTCTTTTAACCAAATTATTAATTGCTGTCATTTTTCCACTATTTTCTTGAAAATAATATTTTATCTTTAAATTATCATATTCAAAAAAATTGTTAACCACTTCTTGTGTATTATCTCTTGAACCGTCATCCATTATAAGCCATTCTATTTTTATTTCTTCTATTAAATTATTTACAATACTTTCATAAAGTCTTGGTAAAAATTTTGCTCTATTATATGTTGCTGTTAAAATTGATAATTTTAGCATATTTTACTCCTCAATTAATTTTATTATTTGTTCTATAATTCCACGGTTATCATATTGTTTTGATGGTTTTGTGTCTTTTACTACACCCTTTTTTATAATTTGTTCTAATCCCTTATATATTCCCTCTTTGGTATTTTCAAAAATTTGAGAATTACTATAATTTTGTACTGTTTCTCTTGCTGCTGTATCTGTTATTAATATGTATTTATCTAATATTTTTGCTTCTTCTAGAACCATTGGATATCCTTCAAAATATGTTAGTAAGCAGAAATAATCCGCATTTTTTATATATGGATATGGATTTTCTTTTTTTCCTAATAATTTAAATGTATCTTTAACATCTTCTATTTTTATTAAATTTTCTAACTCTTTTCTTTTAGGGCCATCACCAATTACATAAAAATTGTGTTTATATCCATTTTTTACTAACTTACTATGTATTTTTATAAGTCTATCTATTGCCTTTTGCTCAACTAATCTTGCTACTGTTACAAAGTTAATTGTATCTTTTGGAAATTCACAATCAACTTTTCTACTTGCTTTTTTTAGCACTTCGTCTTTTTCTATATAATTATAAATAACTTGTTTATTATTTTTAATTTTATATTTCTTATTAAATTTTTTTAAATTGTCTTCACTTACGAAAACAAGCTTTCCAAATTTTCTATATATTTTTTTATCTATAAACATCTTTATTTTTGCTTTAAAACTATTTCCAAAAACTTTAGTAATGTCATTATGAATCCATGCAATCTTTTTACTTTTTTTACCATAAGATGCAAATAGTCTTGTAATAGGACCTTCTAAAAAAGCAATCTCTTTATCGAATTTTTTGTATATGTATGTTTTATATAAATACTTTTTAGAAAATAAAACTTTTAAAGACATGTACATTTTCTCTACATCTGTAAGATCTTTATAACTTTTTTTGCATAAGTGTATTAATTTTATTTTACTAGATAATTCTTTTTCAAGTTCACCACCAGAATATATGCAAAAAATTGTAACATCATATCTGTAGCACAATCTATTGGCTATATCTACTAATGTCCTTTCTGCTCCACCTAGTGTTAAACCAGTAATTCCAAATACTATTTTTTTCATTTTAATTTCCCTCTTATTATTGTTTACGAACATATTTGTAAATAATAATTTTATAATATTTTTGAATAAATTTTGAAAGTAAATTTATTTATAGACCTTATATATAAGTTTTTTAAATTTAAATTTTGCTTTAAATATTGATTTTGTTTCCAATTAGGAAATTTTGTATTTAAATTTTCCCATGTTAATTTTAATAATCTATTTTTTACATTTTTGTCTTTTATAGCTGTAATTCTTTTTAAAGAACTACAAAGTGTTAGTCTTGTATAGGTGTATTCTAACTCTTGCCTGTAATCATTGAATATACCTTCTTCTATATAATAATTTATTACATTTTCTAATACTTTAAAAATTTCTCCTGTTCTTTCATTTTGTGTATTTGCTATTGAACTTTCTCTTTGTACATAATGAACCAATGGTTCTTTTACAAAAGAAATTTTATTTAAATACGGAACTAATTTATAAAAGAATTCAATGTCTTCATATCTTAACCCCTTTGGAAACTCTATTTTTGCCTTTTCTAAAATTTCTTTCTTTATTAATTTGTTCCAAGCAACAACTCTTGCATATATCATTGCCTGTTTTTTACCATTATATATTTTTCCTGTGTCAACTTTTTCTTTATTAGGATATTCCCATATAAAATCGCATTCTACCATATCACTTTTTTCTTCTATTGCTTTTTTATACATTTTTTCGTACATACTAAGTTCTACGTAATCGTCTGAATCTACAAAAGCTATATATTCTCCTTGTGCATATGGCATACCATAGTTTCTTGCATCTGATAAGCCACCATTTTCTTTTTCTAAATATATAAATCTTTTATCATCTAAAAACCTTTTAACTATTTCTTTTGATTTATCCGTTGAACCATCGTTTACAACTATAATTTCTATATCTTTTAATGTCTGATTTTTTAGTGAACTTAAACATTTATAGATATAATTTTCAACATTATAAACAGGTACTATAATACTTACTTTAGGCATTGCTATTTCTCCTATATAATTTATTTAAAAAATCTTTTTTACTATAAAACATAATAAACATTGTATAATTTAAGTTATTATTTTAAATTTTCATCAAAAAACTTTTTAAACTTCATAGAAATTTCCTTCCAAGACCATTTTTTTATTTGATTTAAATTTTCTTTTGATAATTCATCAAATAATTCTCTATTATTTAATAATTCTATTATTTTACTTTTTAAACATTCTTTGCTTCTTTCTTTTAAAATAAATTCTTTTTGTTTTTTACCAAATACTTCTGGTACAATACCAACATCAGTACTAATTATTGGAATTCCACAAGCCATAGCTTCTAAAACTGGATTAGGTGTTCCTTCTGTTTTAGATGCACATATATATAAATCAATCTCATTATAATAATTAGGCATTTCTTCGTGTGGAATCATTTTATCATTTCTATCAGCAAAATATTCTATTATATTATATCCTTCGTCTTTTAATTCACTTAATGTTGGTATTATAATTTTTCTTAATCCTTTTAAATCGTCATCATTTTCTGAATCAGTAAATTTACTATTTCCTACCCAACCAATCCTTATTTCTTTGTTTTTTATATTTTCAAATCTATCTTTATTAAAGGGTTTAAAAAGTTCTAAATCAACTCCATCTTGAACTACAAGATTTGGTTTTTTTATGTCTTTTATTTTCGTATAAATATCATATAATTTTTTTGACGATACTGTATATCCTTTCACGTTTTGAATTATAAATTCAGTCTCCTTTAAATTATTTTTTTCTAATAACATATGATCATAAACTGATGTAGTTATATTAGTTCCCTTTAAAAAATCTTCCACAAATTGTTCATAACTAAAGCCTATTCTTTCTATATACCATTTTGAGTATTCTCCATAAATCCAAGAAATTTCTCCTCTCCAAAAAAAATGTACTAAATCATATTTTTTTCCTAATATTAATATCTTTACTATATTATTATTAAACATTTTTACTGTTACAATATCTATTTCATAATAATTTGATAAATTCTTTTTTATTTCTTTAGCAATATTATCAAAAGCCCATCCTTTAGTATCAACTACTAGTAATATTTTTGGTTTCATAATTAATTCCCCCTAAATATTTTATTTATTTTTTTTAAAATTTTATAGCTCCTTGAATGTACTATTGAATCTAATTTTTCTTTTAAGTCTATTGTTTCTTTTTTAAAATATTCATCATCTTTTTTTAATAAAGCTAAGTTTTCTTTTATTATATCATTTTCTTCTTCTAATTGTTCTATCATTAACATTAATTCCTTTTTACTTAATTCTTCCATCTTATCACCTCATATTTAAATATAAATTAATACTAATTTTTAGCATTATTCTTTTTATTAATTGTTTAAAGTCTGTAATCTTAATATTATTTATTATTTTTTTTCTTTTAATTTTTGTTATATATTTTTCTCTTTCTTTTTTATTTAATTCCGAAGCCTTCAATATAATAGTGTTTGTATAGTAAATCTTTATATTTTCTTCTGTTTTTTTATCTAAATTTAATTTATTTATTTTTTTTATCAAATTATCATAATGTATTAATAAATCATTTGCTTTTTTTAAATTTTTTGTTTTATCTGTTACAATACTATTTTCTCTCTGTATATAGTAATATCCATAAATATCAACTGATGAAACGGATTTTGCACTACATATTACAAGAGGAGTAAGTCCAAAATCTTCATGATAAGTATTTTCTGTATATTGAAATTTATTACTATTCCAAAAATCTCTTTTATATAAATATAGCCATGCAGGCTCTAATAGTTTGTCTTTAAAACATAAATCATTAAAAGCTTCTTGTCCATTTTTTTCATCAAATACTGGTCCATTAAAATTTTCTTCTTTTCCACTTTCATATTTTTTTATTGCTTTAAATTTAATTAAATCAACATCTTTTTGTATATATTCTTTTAATTTTTCATATAAATTCTTATCTAAATAATCATCAGAATCTACAAATGTTATATAATTACCTGTCGCATATTTAACTCCATAATTTCTTGCTGAAGAAAGTCCTCCATTTTCTTTTTTATAATATTTTATTTTTTCAGAATATTTTTCCTGATATTTTTTTATAATATCTTCAGAACCGTCAATAGACCCATCGTTAACAACTATGATTTCAATATTTTTCATAGTTTGATTAACTAATGAGTCTAAACACTTTTCTAAATATTTTTCAGTATTATAAACTGGTACTATAACACTTATTTCATACATACTTACACCTTTTATTTTTTCATCAATTTTTTTAATATTGAATATTTTTTTGTTTTTTGTTTTTTATTTAAATTATTATCATTATTTATATTTGTATTCTTTACTTTAATATTTTTTATAAATTCATCAATGATTTTATCATTGCTTAAATCATACGATTCATTTACTAAACTATTAAAATTAATTCTTTCTTTATCATAATAATTTTTATCTGTTAATAATTTTTTCGTTTGCTTACAAAAATTATTTATATCATTAACTATAGGTCCTGGATACCATATAGCATTTGAATTAAATAAAAGTCCCCTATCTTTATTATATTCTTTTATATCTGTATTTAAAAACAATATTGGCCTTAATAAATTTATATAATCAATGTATATTGATGAATAATCTGTAATTAATAAGTCTATGCAATTTAAAACTTCATTTATAGTTATTAATTTTTCTTGCATTATGCTATCCTTTAATATAACTATATTTTCATTTTCTTTAATATTAAGTATTGATTCTTCTGATGGGTGCATTTTCAAAATTAATAGATAATTATTCTTTTTTAAAAAATCAACTAATTCTTTTTCATTATATTTTTTTAAATTTATTATATTTATATTGCTAATATTTCCTGTTTTTTCATTATTTCCTATTCTAAATGTTGGTGCATACATAATTAACTTATTAAAATTATTTAAATTTATATTTAAAATTTTTTCTAAATTTTCTTTTCCATTACTTATCTTTAGAAACTCATAACGTGGTTGAGGAAATATTAAAATGTCATCTGTAATTTTCTTGAATATATAAGAATATATTACTCTTCCAAATTCACTTGGAGCAATTAAATAATCACAAGCATTTGAATATATGTTTGCAAATTCTTTAGCTGATGGTGTATCTAATGAATTACCTGTCCTTTTTGGACTCAACCCATGCCATAATCCAATAAAAATTTGATTATCACTTTTCATTGTAACATAATCAGAATGCGTTAAAAAAACAATTTGAGTTTTATAAAACTCATCATTAAAATTGGAATCTTGTTCACAAAAAACATTAATTCCTATATTTTGTAATTTTTCTTTTATTTTTATGTCTTTAACAAACCAAACTAATTCATAATTATCTAAATTTCTTAATAGTAAGGCTTTAAATAAAGCCTTACTATTTCCAGAATAGTCTGGAAAGCTTGAAAAACCAATTCTTATTTTATTATCCTTCATCTTTCCTCCAAAACTAAATATTAAGTCTTTTTTCTAAAATAAAATTAGCTATATCTAAATCGTATTTAGTTGTAATTTTTATATTATATAATTCTCCTTTAATTGTAATTACTTTTTTCCTTTAATAACATAAGATTTCGTTGCTTCTACTAAACTTTCAACTTCATCTTCTGTAAGCAAATTATAATTATCAATAAATTCCTTCAATTTAAATGTTTGAGGAGTTTGTACTATTTTCATATTTTTTCTAATTGGAACTTTTATAATTTTATTAGTATTTTCTTCCAATTCTAAAATTGAATTATTAGTTTCTATTGCAGTTGATACTGCATTTGCATATTTTAAATTTTCAATATTTTCTTTTATTATTCTATTATTAATAAAAGGTCTATCAGCATCATGAGTAATAATTATATCATCTTTAGAAGTTTTAAAATTTTTTTCTATATATTTACATGCATTTATTAAACTTTCTGATCTCGTTTTTCCACCTTCTGAAATATTTATATCTATGTTTAAGTATTTATTAATTAAATTATTTGTATATTCTATATACTGTTTATTTATTGCCACTATTATTTCTATTTTATCAGGATAATTTAAAAATTTTTCAATAGTATGTATTAATACTGGTTTATTTCCTAATAAATGAAATTGTTTTGGCAATTCATCATCAAATCTACTTCCTACTCCTCCTGCTAATATTATTGCATAATTCATTTTAATTTACCTCTTTTATTACAATTCTTCTGCAAAATTCTTTTGTAATTTATTAAATATAAAATAACCTATTATAAATATTGCTATAGATACGATAAACACTATTCCTAAAGTTTGCATATTTGGCATTCTTTGATAGTAAAAAATATCTCTATATGCGTTTAGAATATGTGCCATAGGATTTAATGTTATTATAAAATGGAAATTTGCCGGTATTGTATCAGATGAATATGCTATAGGAGTCACATAGAAGAGCATCATTATTCCAATACTTATAAAATGTTCTAAATCTCTTAAAAAAACGGTTAAACTTGAAACTATAAATGCAATTCCAACTGAAAATATATATTGAACAAGTAATATTATTGGGTAAAAAATTATGTATTTACTTAGTCCCATTCCAGCGCATAATACAAATGCAATAATTATAATTGTTGAAATCAAAAAATTAACTAATTGACTTGTTACTACAGAAATTGGAAGGATTTCTCTAGGAAAATATACTTTTTTTACAATATCACCATTTGCAATTATTGTTCCTGTTGATTGTGTTACTATTGTTGTAAAAAAGTTCCATGGAATTAATGCAACACAAAGAAAAATAACATAGTTATCTTGTGTATTTCTTAATATTAAAGGAAATATTATTGCATAAACTGCAAGCTGTAGTAATGGATACAAAAAAGACCATAATATTCCTAAAAATGAATGCTTGTACTTTCCTCTAATTTCTTTTTTTATGTTAGTTTTTAATAATTCTCTGTATTGATATATATTTTTAAACATCGATATCATTTTAACTTTTTCCTTTCTATGCTGTAACTCTTGTATACTCAGGTACCACCTCATTTGGAGTACCATCCATCTTTATTTTTCCGTTATATAGCCATACTGCTCTTGTACAAAATCTTTCTACAGATCCCATAGTGTGCGTAACTATAACTATTGTTTTACCTTCCTTTTTTAATTCTTCTATTTTTTTAAAACATTTTTCTTGAAAATGTTGATCTCCTACAGATAATATTTCATCTATTAATAATATTTCTGCATCAACATTTATTGCTACAGAAAAAGCAAGTCTCATATACATTCCAGAAGAGTATGTTCTAACAGGATTATCTATATAATCTTTCAATTCAGAAAATTCAATTATTTGATCTAATCTTGCATCTATTTCTTTTCTAGTTAAACCAAATATAGAAGCATTAAAATATATATTTTCTCTTCCTGAAAAATCTGGATGAAATCCTGCTCCCAATTCTAACAGTGATGTTAATTTTCCTTCTGTACTAACAGAACCTTCATTAGGATAAATTATTTTAGTCATTAGTTTTAGCAAAGTAGATTTTCCACTTCCATTTGTTCCAATTAGTCCTACTACTTCACCTTTTTTTATATCTAAATTTATATCATTTAAAACTGTTCTTTCTTGTTTGTTTTTAGACCTATTCCAAAATAAAATTTTTTCTTTTATTGTATTTGTTTTATCAAAAAAAACATTAAATTTTTTTGTTACATTTTTTACGCTTATAACTGTTGGTTCTGTTTTATTCATTCTTATCTCCTTAAGTTAAATTTTTAATTATTATATCATATCAATTTAATATGTCAAACTATTACAATCTTATGGCTAAAAATATTTTAAAAAATAAATTATATACTTATTTTCTATTTGCAATAATATTATTAACTTTAATTATATTAATTATTATATTACATATTCCAATATATGAAAAAGGTATTACGCAAATTGAAGTTCTCATAAATTCACCATTTGTACCAATAAATGCCGTAAATAATATAGAAAATAGAAATACAAATACCCCTAAATTAAGCCAATCAATTTTTTTGTTTTTTATAGTAAGTATTATGCCTATAATAAATTCTATAATCATTATAATATATACATTACCAAATTGTAATATATTAAAGCTTGATAAAATATTGTTGAATCTTGTGTTTGGGAAATTAAAACATAATTGCATATATGAACTGTATTTTTCGGTACTATATTGAATTATTAAATTATTTATATAATTTATATATTGCCTTATACTATTGTTTCTAGATATCCTAATTAATTTTTGTATTTCCTTATTATTATATTCTTTATATACTAAACTCATAATTTTCCATGGGTTATCTTCTATCTTAAAACTTTCATCTACTTTTTTTATAAATTCCTCATTACCACTGTTTTTATAAAAACCTTGATCTATGCATACATACAAATCTTGTCTAACTTTAGCATCGCTAATAGAAAATATATTATATTGTTTATAAAATATAGTTGCATAAATTAATATTAATATAATAGAAATTAAAGAAATTATAAAACATTTAATTTCTGTTTTTCTATTTTCTTTGTTTACTAGTATTCTTAATAAGAAAAAAGCAAATAAAATTACAGGATATATTATGCATGCAGGTTTTAGAAATGTTATTATTATAGATAAGATAATTGCACAAATTCCATATTTAATACTTACTTCTTTTAGATATTTTACTATTAAATAACATAATATTACTGTCCCTGATAAAGAAAATGATTCTGTTAAAATTGCATTATTCCAACCTAATACTGCAGTGCTTATCCCATATAAAAATGTTATAAGTAGTGCAATATATTCTTTTTTTGTTATATATATTATTGTTTTATATAAAAATATTAATGATATAAATGATACTATAATTTGTATTTTGCTTAAAATTATCTCATAAGAATAATTTTCACACAAAAATAACATCATTTTTATTATAAATGGATAGACAGGTGTTCTTCCATTTAGATGTGTTGAAAATGGATTTGTTATTTTATAATTTTCTGTATCTGGATATAATGTAAATGCAACAGATTTTACATAAAAGACATGTTGAATACAAGCGACTATTAGTAACATTGGTAATAATAAATTCTTATCTTTTGTGTATAAATAATATGATGCTTTACAAAACATTACAAATAATATTTCAAGCATAATAAAAGAACAAATTAATCTTATTATTGAAAATAAGCTCATACTTTTATTACTGTTTACATTATATTCTATATAACTATCATTAAATGAATATAAGTCAATTTCTTTCAATTCATTTCCATCTTTTATAGAAACAATTCCATTTTTTCTATCTGATTTAAATTCAATTATTATATCCTTACTTTTTTCAAAATTTAATTCTAGTGGATTTAATTGTATTTTATTTTCAATATCTTGCTTTACATTATCAATTATTAATCCATTTATAGATAATTCTTTACTCAAATTACCATTTTGGTCATTTTCACTAATAACTATAGTAGATTCTGTATATTTTTTTGTAAAAAAGTCAAAATTGGTGGCTAAACATAAAATAGATAATACTGTAGCAACAATTATTATCCAAATTTCTATTTTTTTATTTGCTTTTTCTAAAGCATGTTTTATTTTTATGTAATAAAAATAAAACATTATATATAATGTTGCCAGAAAGAATAAAGCAACTGCTATAGTACATCTTTTAGGTAACTCCCATATTCTATTTATTAAATAAACTTGATAAATTGCTATTATTAAAGGCAATAACCAATATATAATTTTTTTTATTTTATTCATATATTATCTCCTATTTTGTTATTTTTTCTACTGATTCAACTATATAATTTTGTTTTTTAAATATTAAATCTATAATTATTGATAAATATTTTATCATAATTGTTAAAATAGAAAATATTCCAAAAAAAGCAAATGATAGTAATAACATTGTTGTTGTCCAACCTTCTATTGGTTTTGAAGCAATAGCTATACAAATTGTATATATTCCAGTTATTATTGTTACTAAAATCATAAACATTGACATTACCATAGTATATTTAGATGAAACATCAGTAAATAATATAATAGACTCAACAGCTAATCCTTTTCTAAATTCATTTGTTTCTCTAGACATTTTTATTGATTTTTTCTTATTTACAGATTTATATTCTATAGTTTTTAACTTTAATCCACAATTTGCATAAACCGCTTTTCTATATGGAATTGTTTTATTTATTGACTTTACTCTATTAATTGCTCTTCTTGATAAAATTCTAAAGCTTTCTGTATTTATATTGTACATATTATTTGTGTTTTTGTTGAATACTTTATAAAATAATTTTGATGAAATCAATTTGTTAGAATCTGATTTTGCACTAACAATATCAAATCCCTTTAATGATTCCTTATATATTTGCATTATTACATTTAAATCATAATCTATCTCTATATTATCAAATTCATAGACAAAATCACCTATAGATAAATCTATTCCGGCTTGCATAGATAATTCTTTTCCTTGGAAATAACTCATATTTACTATGCTTATAACTGTTTGAGTTATCTCATCTGAAGCTTTTTTTATTTCAGTAACTGACTTATCTGTAGAACCATCATTAACACATATTATTTCATATTTTTCAAAATTTTCTTCAAGTTCTTTATTTACTTTTTTTATAAATTTATAAATTTCTTTTTCATAGTTATGAACATATATTATAGCTGATATAAAATTTTTTTCTTTAATATTATTTTTCATTTTTTAGCACCTCATCTAAATCAAATACTGTATTTATTTTTCCTGATAAAACACTAATAAAAGTTGGATTTTCAGAAAACTTTTTTATTACTGTAGGTCGAGAATCATCTATTTCAGATGCCATTAGAATAGGCTTCATTGAAAATAAAGATTTCTCATATTTAAATTCATATTCGTCTTTTAAATATTTTCTTGCTAAGTTTGACATATACCTCCAAGCACTTTTAGGCTTAGCAGAGCAATCATTACAATTTCCTAATCTCTCAGGGGAACAATATCCATTGCTTTTAGCTTGACATTCAAAAGTTGGAAGTTCATCAAAACTAGTTATGTGTGGAGTAAAAGTAACTGATGTTAAAGAATGGTATCCTGTTTTTCCAAAAGGCATTATAGAAAAGAATGGCCCATCCATAACAGTAATACCAACATTTTTTAAATTTTCACTAACACTACAAAGAATTATTTCACAAAGTTCATATTTAATCTTAAATGTTTCATAATTTAACATTTTTAGAATTTGGTTTACTGATGCATATGTTGCATTTAAAACAAAACCACTTTCATATATTTTTCCGTCATTTAAATATATTCTATATACATTTTCATCTTTTTCTATATTTTCTATTACTGAACTATATTTTATTTCAATATTGTCTAATTTTTTTATTTCATTTAAAAAATATTGTTTTAATATTTGAGCATCGTATGTATATTCCGTAGTTAAGAAACTGCCATCGCAGACTCCATCTTTAAAATATTTTTGTATTGGAATTTCATCACATCTTATATTTGCATTATCACAAAATTTTTTAAATTGTTCCGCATTTGTCCATGAAAAATTTTTAGAAGTTGCATATATTTGTTTAAAATCTGTTAATTCGGAAAATCCATATGCTTTATTAAATCTTTCAAAATATCCTGCAGATTTAATTGCTGTAGAATAAGAACGAGGATAATGATATCCCATATGAACTCTTGCTTGATTTATATATGTTGCTCGTTTAAAGGCAGCATCATCTTTTTCTATAACTAATATTTTTTGATTCATTTTACCACATAACAATGCAGAATATAATCCGTAGATTCCTGCACCTATAATTATTTTATCATACTTCATTTTTATCATTCCTTAACTTTTACATCATATTTATGAAACAAATTATTAAATAATATTTTTAATAATTCACTATTTCCTTTAAAGAAACTTATTTTCGTCGGTGTTTTTCCTTTCTTAGGATATTCTCTTTTTACAGCTATCTCGCAAGTTTTTAGTTTTAATTGATCTGCTTTAACAGATAAATATGCTAATAACTCATAAGTCATAAAAATATCTCTTAAAGGTTCAACATTAGGATGTTCTAAATATTTTTTTGAATATGCTCTATAAGCATTCGTAGTATCTGTATACCATTTATGTGCAGTTAAAGATATAACTGGCGCATGTAATAATCTTACAGAAATGGTTCTTATAAATGGCGTATTAATTGCTTGTCCTCCTTTTATAAATCTTGAGCCTTGAATAAAATCATATCCTTCTTCTAATTTTTCTATAAATTTTGGTACATCTTCTATGCTATCTTTATTATTTCCATCTATTGTAATAATTCCTTCATATCCTCTTTTTAAAGCCCAATATATTCCCATTCTTAATTGAGCTCCTTGTTTTCCTTTATCCTTTTTTATAAGTAAAGTATTTACTCCTAAATCTTCTAATATATTTCTATCGGTAGAACCATCTGTTGAACCCCCATCACAGATAATAATATCTGCCATCTTATCAATATTATTTTCTTGAGCTCTTTTAAGCTCATTTTTTATTCTTTCTCCTTCATTTATAATTGGTATACATATACAATATTTTGTCTTTTTTTCGGTATACTCATTACTTTCAAAATTTGGAACTCCTTCTATATCTTTATACAACATTATTGATTCCCCTCTCTCTAAGAAAAAACTTCAACTACATATTTTATAACATCATTATATATATTTTTAATATATGTTAATTAACGCTAAAGCCCTTATTTATTACTTTATAACTTCAAAATAATATGGATAACAGAATTCTTTTGAGCTTCCATCTAATTCGATTTTTATAGAATCTCCATTTTCCTGAATATTTAATATATTTCTTGTTGTATCATTAATTTTTATCTGTTTTGCATACTCTAATATTATTTTATTTAAGCTTGAATTTTCCACATATAAGCTATTATCACTATTTCTACTATTATCTAATACATAACAATAATTAAATATATTATCATAATAATCTATTATTTCTGCATTATTTATTTCTAATACAGTATTATTAATTGGATATGATGATATAATTACTTCACCTTTTCCATTTATAATAGTAACTGGAATATAATATCCATCTGAGCTTTGTTTAATATTATAATTATTACGAGTATTATCATCATTAGCTATTTCGTTGGATGTTACATCTTCAATATAAATATATTTGTTAATATCTAATGTTCTTAAAAAGCTTTTTTTGAAATTGGCTTTATAAGAGATTTTCACATCTACTATACCGTCAAAATTTGCATCATTAGATTCTATATTTATACTATATTTAGAATCTCCTAATTTTGTTTTTTCTATTTTTAAATCTTGATTAGATTTTTTATGATCAGATTTTTTCTCTAAAAATGTGCTATATTCCGTTTCAAATAAAGGTACATATTCTTTATATAATTCTCTGTAAAAAAACCAGTTCGTATTTCTAACCCAATTTTTATACTTTTGATGAGTTCCAAGAATATTTACATATTTATAATTCCCTTGTCTGAAATTTTCTAAATATTTTTCTCTTTGCTTATCACCTAAACAATGTATTATATAATCAACTCCAGTTGGTTGATACTGATTAGTTACAATTTCAAATGCAGATGCATACATTGAAAATATTTGTTCATTATTAATTTTTTTACTTATATCTTTAATACTTGTAGAATATTTAGTTAAGTATCCTCCTAATTCTTCTATATATACTGCATCCTCACTTCTATGTTTTCTATTATATAAATGGCCCCAGTATGTATTTATTAATGTTGCTAATGTTAATATAACAATAACATTTCTAATTACACTTTTTATTTCTTTATTAGTGCACATTATGTCAAATATTTTAGCAATATAACTTACTATTAAAACAGCTAATACTAAATTCAACATCTCGTTTGATATACCACCAGATATAATCTGATATAAATATGCTGATATTATTGAACTTATACATATTAATGATAATAATGCATATCTAAAATCATCTTTTGATTTTAATAATTTGTATATATAATAAATTGAAATTATAATGATTATCATATTATTTATTGACATATTTAAATCAATTAACGAGATATTATACTTTTCACTTGCTTCTCCATAATACCATTTTTGATATGAACTTACACCTAGTGTAAATTCATACCAATCTATAATATGACCTCTTGTAATAATTAATATACACATTAAAGCAGTAAATAGACTTATTGCAATATATAAAAAAGTATACTTAACTATACTTTTTATGTCCTTTTTATATTGTTTTATAAGTACTAAAAAATAAATAAAAGAAATTGCTATGTAGGTTGCAATACCTCCATCATTACTCCATGGAATTGTTATTCCAGCAATAATGGATATTACTATTTTTTTTAATAATATCTTATTTTTTATAAATTCTATTTTCTTATTATCAATAATGTAATTGAATAGGTATATTAAAGCTGATATTATAGAAATAATTGACAATCTAATTAATCTAGCAGAATTACCAGGATTAATTGAAAAATCAAACGCACTTATAAATTCATTATTCATATTTGCAAATAAAAAATTTGGTCTTAATATGTTTATTATTGCAAATATTAAAGCTATATAGACAGCCTTTTTCTTGCTTTTTAATACTAAAAAACTTATCACAAATACTGTGAATTCAAAAAGCAACACAGTCACACAATTTGTAACAAATAAACTACTAGTGAAATTATTTCCTAATATTAGCACAAAAAATGATAATAAAAATAAATGACCAGATCCTAAATAAACTACAAAGTCTTTAAATGGAATTTGTCCAGCAAGAAGTCGTCTAATTGGATTATAATTTTGAAAATCTCCATTAATTGGTTTAAAGTCAGATATTTCAATTCTTTTTAATCCTATAATTATTGCTAGAAGAATTAATAATATTACCATTATTATTGTCTCTATTTTTTTATATTTTATAGATCTTATAGATTTCATTCTAATTTTCCCTTCAAGTTATGTTTATAATATCAGTATAACAATTTTTTATATAATTGTTATTTCCTTTATATCTTTATAAACAGTTATTTATTTTCTAATTAAATATTTCTTTAACATATTTAATTACATTTATTATATTATTTATTGATTCTGTTTGTTTCATTTCTATAGATACATATTTATCGTAATCTATACTTTTTAAAAATTTTGCAAGTTCTTTATGTTCTTTTCTTTCCTCTATTTTCAATAGATTTGGTTCGCTAATATGAATATGATTAACCAAATTAATATTATCAAATATAGTTTCTATATTTTCTCTATTTTCAATGATTGTTCCAAAATCTACATTTACTTTTATGCCATCACAATTCACTTTTTTTACGAATTCAAAAGCCTCCTTAGTAGTATTAATAAAATTAGTTCCATAAATAGTTGGATTAGGTTCAATAGATAGTATAGTATTCCTACTTTGCGCATAATTTCCTAATTCTTTAAAAAAATATATAATATCATTTTCATCATATTGTTCTGGTTTAATTCTATTTTTAGGGCATCCAAATACTAAGTTTTTGCATTCAATTATATTAGCAAAATCAATTGCTTTTTTTGTATAATCTATAAACATCTTTGCATCTTCAGTATTAAAAATATTTCCTTTTTTCCCATACCATATTGATTGCATTGATGAAATATTTAAATCATATTTTTCTTTTAATTCATTTTTCATTTTTTTTGCTTCATCTAGTTTATCATATGGATTTTCTTTAATTAACATTGTAGGAGCTATTTCAATTCCATCAAATTCATTTTGTTTAATAATTTTATACATTTCCGTATTATTTTCTTCGCTCCATCCTATATTTGATACAGATAATTTCATTTTTTCCTTCTTTCCTATATAATTTTTCAAATATTTTCTATTATTAACTCATTATTATTGGTATAAATTTTATATTCAATATTTTCTTCTCTATCTAAAATTAGAGCATATCCTATTGAATTAGGAGTTATATTGTTTAAATATATAAAAAATCTTTTATTTTTATCTATTGATATTTGTTTTGCATCATCAAAATTTTTACGTTCATAAATTCCTCTATTAAATAATAAATTCATGTATCCTCTAATCTTTTTATTACTTGCCATAACGCTATTATAATTATTATATCTATCATTTATATATGTTGAAATAATCTTATCATTTAAAAAAGTTGCATTTTCTTGTATATACCCTATACCAGTATTTACCTGTTTATATTTTCTTACATTCAATATTGATATTATTATTAATAATATTATAATAGTATTGATAATAAATTTATTATCTTTTAGATTAACTAAAGAAATTGTAGAAATCATAATATAAAATACTATTAATAATATATAAATAAATTTTAATCTATCAAAAGTATAACTTATTGCATGTTCTAGCATAATAAAATTTTCTAATATAATAAATAAAAAGAAAATGATTTCATATTTATATTCTTTTACTAGTTTCCAAAGTTTATTCCTGTATTCTTTCACACTTAAGATACTTAATAACAAAATACTACATAAAATATTAATATATCTATATGAAATATCATAACCTTTTAGTAAATCCATTATTTCAACATTAGAGTTAGTTATATTTCTAGCAAAAAATCTAGTTTTTATTGCATGAATATATTCATGCAAATTTAAATTAGTTAAAAAATGTATAGAAAATAAAGTAAATGATAAAATTGTTATAATTCCTATAAAAATAGGTTTTACAAAACTTTTTAGTGTTATTTTTTTATTATAAATAACATCCTTTAAAAATAATATAATAGCAAAAGCAACGTTACTAATATATCCTGTCCATTCAACATATGGCATAATAATACACATAAGATAAAATGCTATTTTAGCCTTTTTGTTTTTATAATTCATAAAAAGAAGAAAGTGTACTAATAGTAATAATTGAGAAATAGAGTGTACCCAAAAAATTACTCCTTGAGAATGCATTACCTCTATAGAAAATATATAAATTAAAGTTGTTAATAAAATAATACAATTTTTATTTATATATTTTGAAAAAAGTTTACAAAGTATAATTATCAGTAAAACAAGTGATAATATACAAATTATACTATTTAGTGCATATAAACTATATATATTAATTGGTAAATTAAATATTTTTACAAAAAAATATGGTATAACAAATCCAACTGGTGAGAACGATGTGTAATAATAATTTCCTTGTTTATCGGGAATAGTATCTCCCCATTTTATATTTTTATCTTCACTATCTCCAAGACTAACAATAGGCAAAAATTTATGAACAGATATTGGTGTTTCATCATAACATTTCATAGTTAGTAATGTATGTTCTGTTGCATCCAAATTATTATAATACAGACCTTCCTTTGGTATTCTTATTATAATTGAAATTATAACCAATATTAAAGCACATAATATACTAATATAAAATTTCATTTTTTCATTTTTATTTTGCTTCATTCTTATTTCCTTTCAATCTTTATTTATATCTAGTTTATTTCCGTATTATTATTTTCGCTCCATCCTATATTTTATACAGATAATTTCATATCACTTCTCCTATTTTATTTGTTTTTATTCATTAATTCTTGTTTGTCTTGTCCAATGTAACAAATTGTTTTTGAAAAAAATATAAGTATTTTGTACAAGCAAAACTGGATAAATCCAAAATACCATAGCACAAAATTTAAATGTGTGTGTATATATGAATGTGATTTTGCTAAAATTAGCCATGATAATGTTGTACTTAAAAAGAGTATAAACATTATTATATCCCTATAATAATGTTTAATTTTATTAATAAAATTAAACATTAAAATAAAAATTGTTAATCCTATAACTAACATAAAATTGTTTCCTGAAATACACTGAATAATATCTGTATTCCATATTGTATATTTTCTTAGAGTTTTTATTACACTTGCATCAAAAGATTCCCAATATACTTGATCAAAATCATCTTTTTCAGCATGAATCAATGTTCTCCTTATTATATCTTGTTTATATATGTCTTTAATTCCCTGAAAAACATTTCCATTTCCTCTTAAATAACCATGAATACATAATGCAGTAAAAAAAGCTATTAAACATGTAATTCCAACTAATATCATTGTTTTTATTATTTCTTTTCTTTTTTCTTTTCCTTTTACTTCAAATAAATCTACAATAAAAAATAATATCGTTGAAAGCATTATTGTACTTATATATTCATAACCACATAAACATTTTATTAATATTGAAACATATATTGATGGTATAATTATTTTCTTTTTCTTATAATTAGTTGATAATAATAATCCAAGCAACATTGGTAAAAACCATGTAAATTCAACCCAATATAAATTTCTCGCAAAAGAGACTATCCATGGAGATAATAAAAATGTTATATAAAACACTATTCCCATAATTTTATCATATTTATATGATATTAGATAACATATTGTAAGTAATATAATTGCTAACAATAAACAACATATAAATTTCATTATAAAAAAAGGAATTCTTAATTTATTATATAGAAAAGAAAACACAAATCCCTGTAAGCCAAATTGAGATTTATAACTCTCAAAATGTATTTCGTTATTATTGTCATTGTTTATATAATCATATATATTTTCTATTCTCTGATTATTCTTATCTAAACAAGTTTCTAATCCGTATTTATTATTATCAAGATTTTCTTTATCAAAAATTTTAGAAAAAACTAAATATTCAGATCCACTAGAAAATGTATTAAAATTAGTTTTATTTGTATTCAATATATTTTTTGAAAAATTAATAACCATTATCAAAATCAATAAAATTATTATTGTTATTTTTTGCCCTTTTGTTTTTAACATATTTTTACCTCCATTGATAAAATCAATTTTTATATTTTATTACTTTTTAAATCAACAAATAATTTTATATCTTCTAAAATAGTTTTTTTATCGATAATATAGCCATCTTTTCCATTATACAAATTATAATATTTTGTTTTAAAGTTATAATTTGGTATATCTGTCGTTATTTCATTTATAAACTTTTTATTTTTTATATTTTCATATATTTCAGAAACTTTAACTGGCTCTGTTGCAATATTTAATAATCTTAAATTATTTTTTCTTGCAATTTCAATATTATTCCATAAATTTTTTAAATTATAGAATTGAAATTTTCCTCTACTATCTGTAAAATTAAGTGCATTAAAACCTATTTTATTAAAATAATCTTTTAATTTTTCTTTTTCATCTGTGTTTATTTCTTTTAATTTATAAAAACCATTTTCTTGTTTTTTATAATAATTTTTAATAAAATCATTTTTAGCTACTAATTCATTAAATTTTTCTTCTTTAAGCATAGATGGTATTATATTAATTAAGTCATAAATAAAATTTTTCTTAATATTTTCACCATATAAGCCAGGTAAACGTACTATTAAATGATTTTCAATATTTTCACTTACCCATTTTTCTAAATAATATCTATTATATCCATAGGGTTGTAGCCCTTCAGTTTCTATTTTTGTTTCTTCATTTACTTCAAAAGGATTTTTATATACATCTATAGTCGAAATTAAAACAATCTCTTTTGGATTTATTTTTTTTATATTTTCAATTGCATTTTTTATAATTTCAAAATCCTTTTCAGGTTCTTTATTTGCAATAAATTTTTGTGCTGGAACCCCAGAATATACTAACAAATCTGGATTAGTATTAAATGCACTATTAATATTTGATGAATTGTATAATTCATCAAAATTATGATTCATGCTTAAATTTGATCCAACAAATCCCGTATTTCCTACTAAACTATCCATACTAAATCTCCTTTTATATTTTTAAATTTTACTTTATGTTTAACCTTTAAAAATATTTTCTAATAACTTAATATTTTCTTTATTATATTTAGCTACATCAAACTTTTCTTTTAATTCAAATCTATTTTTAATAAAGTTTTCCATTTGAGAAGCTATAGAATTTACATCTTTTTTTGTTATAATTCCATATTTATCTCCAATAATTTCCTTGCAATCTGATACATTTGTTGTAAGTATTGGCAATCCTAAAATTTTTGCTTCATTATAAACTACTGGATATCCTTCATATTCTGATGTTAGTAATAAATAATCACTAATTAAAAAATATGGATATGGATTTTTCTTTTTGCCTAAAAATACAATTTCTTTATCTAATTTATATTCCTTAGCTTTATTTGTATAAGTATTTCTATCTTTACCATCTCCAACAATTAAAATTTTAAATTCTAATCCTTTTTCTTTTAGTTTTTTAGTGCTTTCTATTATTCTACTAACTTTTTTATCTTCTTCTGTTAGTCTTCCCAAATATAAAAAGGTAGTTTTATCTTCTTTTGTTTCTGTTATTTTTTCTTCTGATAATTTAATTATTTTTTTATAATCTATAAGATTGTTTATTACTTGGCATTTATTTTCTAAATTTTCAAATAGCTTTATGAAAGCATTTTTCGCATCATTAGAAACAAAAATAATATTTTTAAATTTATTAATTTTAATCTTGTTAAAAAAATTTATAAACTTATCTTCGTTGTTATTAAACATTTGCATATAATTTGAGTGTACCCATAATGCATTATTTTTAGAAGCTACTCTTGCTGTAAAAGAGCCTGACAAAGAATATGTAGCAAATGATGCTGCAAAATCATATTTATTTTTATATTTTAAAATAAAATTTACTCTTTTTAAAAAATTTAGTATTTTTCTTATAATTATGTTTTTATAAGCGCTAGGTGAATATTGTATTATATTAATTTTTTTGCTTATATCTTCTAAAAAAATACCTTCTTTTTTTTCTAAAACTAATGTTATATCATAATCTTTTTTAATAAGTTCATTAAGTAGTGTAACAAGAGCTGTTTCTATTCCTCCAACATCTAACGAATATGCTGAAAACAATAATTTCTTCATATATAAATCCTTCTTATAAATTTCTTTTATAATTTTATATGTAAAAGCCCTATTTGTCAAGAAAAAGGTCGACATTGTCGACCTTTTTTGCAAGTTTATTTATATCTTATATTTCCATTTGACTTCCTAAAAAATTTGCTGCTGATTGTGCTACTTTCTTTTCTACATCATTCATTTTTGTTTTTGCTTCTTTTGAAATTAGTATTACTGTACCTATTGCATCTCCGTCTGATATTATAGGATATACTATTTGAGAATTAAATTTTCTTTCCTTATTGTCATTTTTTATTATAGGTATTGAAAGATTATTATTTTCATTACTTGCGTATACCTCTTTATCTTCCATTAATTGTTCTATTTCTTTACTTAAATCTTGTTCTAATAATTCTTTTTTAGCACCGCCAGATACTGCTATTACTGTATCTTTATCTGTTATACATGCAATATGACCTGTAGTTTTAGCCAAAGTTTCAGCATAACCTACTGCAAATTCAGAAAGCTCTCCGATAGGAGAATATTTTTTTAATATAACTTGGCCCTCTCTATCTGTAAAAATTTCTAAAGGGTCACCTTCTTTTATTCTAAGAGTTTTTCTAATTTCTTTTGGTATAACTACTCTTCCTAAGTCATCTATTCTTCTAACAACACCAGTTGCTTTCATAATTTTCCTCCTTTTATTATTTTTGTCTAATTTTAGTATGTCAATAAGGAAAAATTTTATGCGTTTGTTATTTTAAAATTTTATTTTTTACTCTTCTTTTCTACCTAAAAATGATGTTTTATATTTATCTAATATATAATCTAAGTCTTTAGCAAATTCTTTAAGCATTACAGTTTTTATAGAAGTATCTTTTCCTTTTAAGTAATCCTCTGTTAGTTGCTTTATTTGTCTAATATTTTTCATTTCTGGTTCTATTTCTTTTGTATATTTGTCTGCTCTTTTTACTAGTTTTTCTTTAATTGTAACTATATCTTCATTACTTGCGCAAGATATTCTTTGGAATACTTGAAACGCGTCATAATATTTAAATATTGGTATATTCATACATTCTTTATCGAATTTTTCATAAAATACTTCCATTTTCATTGGAATATATTTAAATAATTCTTCTGCTTTTTCTCTATACATTTTTTCTTGAAGATTTAAATTTAATTCATTAAAGTGTGTTAAAATTTCTTGCATATCTTCATTCATTTCACCATCTACAGTGATTTTTTCTAATTCATCTTCTGCATTTTCACAATATTTAGATTTAAGTGATGCTATATTCATACCGTTTAGAAATACACTTTTTATTGTTTTTATGTCATACATTATTAGTCCTTTTTTTACGAAATAACTAAAGTATGCATATAATTTAACTATATCTATTAATTCTAATTCACCATTTTTAACATTATCTAATATTGTGTCCATAGATGCAGTAAACTGGTCATCTGGTATTTTCCAGTATTCTTCTGTAAGTAATCTTTTATATGCAGGAAGTTTATCTAAATCTACAGTATTTATTATAACTTCCATATCTAATTTAAATAATTTCATATCAAAAATTCTTGTACGTACATATTTTTCTATAAATTTAAAGAATCTATAGTCTGCTTTAAAATTATAATAATAGTTACTATCAAATTCTTTAATATAAAATTGTCTATTGTCTGAAAGAACTCTAGAAGATACTAATATAGATTTGTACTCTTCGTTACTGTCTATATTAATAAATTTATTTTTTGTTATTTTTCCTGCTTTTATTTCAAAAGATACCGCAATTGTAAATATTAGCATTGTTTGTAATACTTTATTGCTTGTATTTGGATAATTTTTATTTACCATTTCAAATACTTTTTTAAAATCATTTAATGCATGTTTTAAAATTCTTAAGTTACGTGTTCCACTTTTATTAAATGTAGAAATAATAAGTCCTGTATTTTCTCTTAAAAATCGTATTAACTCTGGATGATTTTCATATCTCATTAATAAACCATTTATTATATAATTAAATTCTGGTGCATATTCAAATGTTTCACCTATTAATTTTTCTTTTATTCTTTCATATTCATTTGCTTTGTCAAAAACATATTCTATCTTATCTTTAATTTTTTCAACCATAGGTTTTTCTGTTTTTGTTAAAGCACCTTCTTTATCTAATAAATATGTTGCAATAAATGTTTTCATTTCTAGATTTGAATTTTTAATTTTTGTAGAAAGTTCCTTTTCGTTACATATAATTATTGTTTTAATATGGTCGTGCTCAACAAAATTATTTATATAACCTAATATATCTATAACATCTACGTTAGCTCTTTCTAGGTCATCAAAGCATAAAATTTTATCGTCTGTAGAAAAGAAATTAGCATAATTTACTTTATCTCCATTTTGTGTAACACCAAAAAAGTTAGCCATATCTAAGCCTGTTTTTGCATATTCTGGTATTGTAGTTTGACCGTGAGAATTCATATATTTTCTTAAATTTTTATCCATCAATTGTGTTGTTTCTATAAATATTTTTTTGCTAATATCTTCTAAGTTAGAAATACCATATAAAGACATATATATAGTTGTGTATTGTTTACCGTTAATTTGCATAGATTCTATTTTGTTTCTAACTTTGTTATTCCAAAAATAGGTTTTTCCGCTTCCCCATTCACCATTAATCATAATGGCATAATCTGTATAATCTGCTCTAATATAGTCTAATATACTTTCAACTAAATCTTCCATTCGTATCCTCCTTATTTAATCTTTTGCAATTGTTATAATTCCTACTTTACTTGCTCCTGCATTTTTTAATGCTTTGCTACATTCATTTGCTGTACTACCAGTAGTATAAACATCATCTAATAATACTATTTTTTTATTTTTTATTTGTAATTTGTTTTTTACTTCATATGCATTAATTAAATTATATTTTCTGTCATTTTCGCATAATTTACTTTGCGGTTTTGTGTTTTTTATTTTAATTAAATTGTTATTTTCGTATTTTAAATTATTAAAATTTTCTGCTACTTTTTTTGCTATTAGCTCTGTTTGACTATATCCTCTTTCATTTTTTCTAATTTTATGAATAGGAACTGGGATTATTATATCATAACTTTCTAAAAATCTACATATTTTTTTATTTTTTAAAATTATTTCACAAAAAAATTCATATAAAAATGCTTTGTCTTTAAATTTATAACTAATAATTTTCTCTCTTATTATTCCTTCATAATTAAAAATATATAATTGCTCATCAAGAGATTTTACTAAATATTTTTTTATTTTTGTAAATTCTATTTTTGAAAGATTTCTTTTGCAATTTTCACATATATAATTTTCACAAATTTTGTTGCAAATACCACATTTAAGTGGATATAACAAATTAAGAAGCATATTAAAAATTTCTTTCATAATTTTCCTTTCCGCTCCCTAATTGTTTTTAATTAATTTATAACATAATCCTGTATTTCTATTTTTATTTGTATTATTATTAATCATATAATTAATTATTTTATCATTACTAATTATTATTAATAATTCTTTTGCCCTTGTTATGCTTGTATACAATAAATTTCTTGTAAGTAACATTGGATATGATTGTGGTACAACTATAATTACTACATCAAATTCACTTCCTTGTGATTTATGTATTGTTATGCTATATGCATGTTCTAGTTGTTCTAGGTCAGAATATAAATACCATGCCTGTTTACCATCATCAAAAGTAACTTTTATATTTTTATCTTCTAAATATATTTTACTTATTCTTCCTAACTCTCCATTAAATATTCCTGTACCATTTTCATTTTCTTTTTCCCAATATAAATCATAATTATTTTTTGTTTGCATTACTCTATCGCCTTCTCGAAAAATACTATCCCCACTTTTCTTTTCGAGTTTATTTTCTGAACTTGGATTTAGTTCATTTTGCAATATTTTATTTAATTGTTTAGTACCTAGTAAACCTTTTTTTGTAGGAGTTAAAACTTGAATATTTTCAAAAAACTTATAATTGCCATAATTATTTAATCTTTCTTTGCATAATGTAATTACTTCATTTAATATTTTATTTTGATTTATTTCATTTATATAAAAGAAGTCTTGTTTTAATTCTTCTTTATCTCCTACTAAAAAGCCTTCTCCTTGATTGACTCTATGTGCATTTAAAATTATTTTGCTTGTTGCAGCTTGCCTAAAAATTTCGTCTAAATGAATTGTTTCAATTGTTTTAGAATCAATTATATCTTTCAAAATATTTCCAGCTCCAACTGAAGGAAGTTGGTCACTATCTCCTACTAAAACTAGTTTTGTTCCTTGATATATTGCATTTAATAAATAATTCATTAAAAACATATCTACCATAGATATTTCATCTACTACTATAACATCTGCATCTATAGGGGCAACTTCTGCATTTACATTTTTATAATCATCTTCTATTTTGCCTATTTCTAGTAATCTATGTAATGTTTTAGCATCTTCTCCTGTTGTTTCTGTTATTCTTTTTGCAGCTCTACCTGTAGGAGCGCATAGTACAATCTTTTTTCCATGTGCCTTGTATATATCTATTAATGTTTTTATTATTGTTGTTTTTCCTGTACCAGGTCCACCTGTTATAACTGTTACATTATTTTCATTTACTTTTTTTATAGCTTCTTTTTGCTTTTGCGAAAGATTAATTGAAATATTTTTTTCTGCTTTTTCTAATTCCTTGTTAAAAAAAGCAATTTTTTTTATATTTTTTGAAGTTTGTAATAAATTAATTTTTCTTGCTATATTAACTTCTGCATCATAATAATGTTTTAAATAAATCCATTCATTATTATCTCTTTCTTCTAATTCAATTTTTTCTTTTAATTTTAATTCGTATATACTACTTTCTATAATATCTATTTCTACTCCTAATAGTTCTTTAACATATTTAATAAGATTTTGCTTTAAAGTACAAGAATGCCCATTTAATCCTATTTTTCCTAAGCTATATTTAATTCCACTTTTTACTCTTTTAGTATTATCTCTTGAAAATCCTAAATCTAATGCCATTTTATCTATTTTTTTAAAGTCTATATTTTGTACTAAATCTATTAATATATATGGATTGCTTTCTATTTCTTCTATTGTAGAAGGTCCTAATTTTTTATAAATATTTTTTGAATTTGAAACATTAACCCCAAATTTTTCTAAGAATCCAACAATTTGCCATAATTCCCAATTTTCTATAAATTCTTTGCTCATTTCCTCAGCTTTAGTTTCTGTTATTCCTCTAATTTGGGCAAGCTTTTTTGGTTCAAATTTAAAAATATGAATTGTTTCTTCTCCAAATGTTTCTACTATTTTTTTAGCAGTAGATGGGCCAATTCCTTTTATTGTACCATTTGCCAAATATCTTTCTAATGCTTCAACAGTTTGAGGCATTATCTTTTCAAATGTTTCTATTTTAAATTGTTCTCCGTATTGTTGATGTGTAACGTATTTACCTACTAACTTTAGTGTATCTCCAACACTTATAAAAGGAAGATATCCTGTAATTGTTATTTCTTCCTTATCTGTTTCCAATACTGCAATTGTATAACTATTTACTTCATTTTGGTAAATTAATTCTACTATTTGTCCTTGTATTTCTTCCAATATGAACTCCTTAATTTTTTTACTACACTTTTATTTTTATATATTTTCTATTAAATATAATAGTGAAAAAAATCACAAAAGTCAAACAACTTTTGTGATTTTTCTAGATTTTTAAAATCATTTTTTATTTTTAATTTAAAATTTATAATATTTGTTTTTTATTCTATTTTGCACTTTTATTTAATATTCTTGCCATTTGTACACCTGAGGCAGATGCCATCATAAGTCCTCTTGTCATTCCTCCGCCATCTCCTATTGAATATAGTCCTTTTACGCTAGATTCAAAGTTACTGTCTATTTTTACTTTGTTGCTATAAAATTTTATTTCTGGTCCATATAATAGATTATCTGGATTGGCAAATCCTTCTATTACTTTATCTACCCCTCTTATAAATCTTAAAATATCTGTCATTGTTCTATATCCTATTGCAAATGTTATATCTCCAGGAACAGCACTTTTTAGAGTTGGAACAACACTGTTATTTTCTAATTCTTCTTTCCATGTACGCTTTCCTCTATAAATATCTCCTAGTCTTTGAACTACAACATTTCCATTTCCTAATTCGTTTAGATTTTTAGCAACATTTCTACCATATTCTATTGGTCTATTAAATGGGTCGTTAAATTTATGTGATACAAGAATTGCTAAATTTGTATTTGTACTTTTTTTATCTTTATATGAATGTCCATTTACTAATTGCATATTATTGTCATAAACTTCTGCAGAAACAAAACCACTTGGATTTTGGCAAAATGTTCTAACTTTATCTTTAAATGGCTCTGGTCTTCCAACAAATTTAGCTTCATACATATATGTATTTACTTTTTGCATTATTTTATCTGGCAATTCGTATCTTATTCCTATATCTACTATTCCAGATTTTGTTTGTATATTATGCTTGTTACACATTTCTACAAGCCAATTTGCACCTTTTCTTCCAACTGCTATAACAACTTTGTCTGCATATATTTCTTCTACGCTTTTTTCTTCTTTTTCATTATCTTTTGCATTTATTATTTGTACACCTTTTGCAACTCCATTTTCTATAATTAAGTCATATACTTTTGTTTCGAACATTAAATCTATATTGTTTTCTTCTAAATAAATTTCTAATTTTTTATATAATTCGTGTGCCTTTTCTGTTCCTAAATGTCTAATTGGTATATCTATTAAACTTAAGCCTTCTTTTTGAGCTTTCTTTTTTATTTGGCCAACTTCTTCTTTATATTCTGTGCCCTCTAATTTTTTATCTGCTCCAAATTTTAAATATATACTATCTGTATAATCTATTAACTTTTTTGTTTCTTCTACACCAATATATTTATGAAGTTCTCCTCCAACATATATATCATCATCTTCTTTATTGTATAATGAGAGTTTTCCGTCTGAAAATGCTCCAGCACCAGAAAATCCACTTGTAATATTACAAAATGGCTTGCATTTTGCACATTTTCCTAATTTTTCTATTGGGCAATTTCTATTTTCAACTCTTTTACCTTGTTCTATTAAAAGAATTTTTTTATTTTTATTTAATTTAGTCATTTCATAAGCAAAAAATATAGAACTTGGACCCATTCCAACGACAATAATATCATATTTTTTCATATATTACACATCCTATTTATTTTATTTTAATTTTTAAAAATACACCTTTTCCTATTTGTATTATAGAATCATTTGTTAAATTACTAATATTTATTGCATCTGTAACTTTTTGTCCATTTATTTTAACTGCACCTTGCATAAATAATCTTTTTATTTCTCCTTTAGAACTATATTTGCCTGTTTCTAAAATAGCATTTAATAAACTATTTCCTATATTTTCTGAATTTTCTACAATTATTTCTTTAATATCATCTGGTGCTTGACCTTTTTGGTAAACAGATTTAAAATGCTTAATTGCATTTTCTGTTTCCTCTTCTGTATGATACAAAGATGTGATTGTTTTAGCAAGTTCCATTTTTATATTTCTAGGATTTTCGCCATTTTTTAGTCTTTCTTCTACTTTTGCTATGTCATCTGGATGTTCATCTGTACATAAGTTATAATATTTTATAATTAATTCGTCAGGTATTTTCATACATTTTTCATACATTGTATTTGCATCTTCACTTATTCCAATATAATTTCCTAGACTTTTACTCATTTTTTCTACTCCATCTAGACCTTCTAATAATGGCATAAATAAAGTAAGTTGTGGTTCTTGACCAAAGTCTTTTTGAATGTTTCTTCCCATAAGTACATTAAATGTTTGGTCTGAACCTCCAAGTTCTAAGTCTGAATTAATTGCAACAGAATCATATGCTTGCATTAATGGATAAAAGAACTCGTGTACAGAAATTGGTTTTCCTGTTTCATATCTATTTTTAAAATCGTCTCTTTCTAACATTCTTGCAACAGTACATTTTGATGATAGTTCAATTACATCTCTAAAATTCATTTTTCCAAGCCATTCACTATTATATTTAACTATTGTTTTATCTTTATCTAATATTTTAAATACTTGTTCTTGATATGTTTTAGCATTTTCTTCTACTTGCTCTTTTGAAAGCTGATTTCTTGTTTTAGATTTTCCTGTTGGATCTCCTATCATTCCTGTAAAGTCACCTATTATAATTACAACCTCAGCACCTAAATCTTGAAGTTGTTTTATTTTTCTTAAAACAACTGCATGACCTATATGTAAATCTGCTGAAGATGGGTCCATTCCAAATTTTACCCTTAAAAGTCTTTTTTCTTTTTCAATTTCTTCTAACTTTTTTATAATTTCTTTTGTTTCAGTATGGTCTGAAACTCCTTTTAACATTATCTTAATTTTCTCATTTATTTCCATTTTGTTTTCCTTTCTTTGGTTATTTTATATTATTATGTATTTTTTGGCAATACCTATTATATTATTATATCTCTTTTTAAAATACCACCTTTTATTACTCCTGTGCCTATAAATTCTTGTTTACTATATATTGTGTATATTCCATCTTCATTTTTATTTAATATTTTTACACCGTTTAAGAATTTATTTAAGTCTTTACCTTCTAATAAAATTTTTTCTTTGTTTTTTAAAAAATCTTCTATTGAAATAATTGCACTTTCTTTGTTTTCTTCTAATTGTTTTATTGTATACGAATTATTTATATAAAAGTTACCTACTTGAGTTCTTTTAAGTTCTTTCATATAGCCGAACTGTATTAAGTTTTTCAGCTATATTCTCACATAGTGAACGTATATATGTTCCTTTAGAACATGAAACAGTAAAATTAATTTCAATTTGATTAATATTTTTTTGCTCATCTGCGATTTTAAATTCTGCAGAATTAGAATTATAATTTTTTATAGATAATAATTTTATACTGTAAATTTCAATTTCACGTGGTTTTATTTCAACTGTTTGACCTTTTCTTGCATATTCGTATAGCTTTTTTCCATTAACCTTTATTGCAGAATATTTAGGTGGAATTTGTTTTTGTTTTCCTATAAAAGATTCTAAAACCCTTTCAACATTTTCGTTAGTTATATAATTTGTTAAGACTTCTTTTTCTTCTATAATATTTCCTTCGCTATCTGCTGTATCTGTTTTTTGTCCTAATCTTAAAACTACCTCATAAGTTTTATCGTGATTAATTAAATATTTAGAAAGCTTAGTTCCTTTACCTAATAAAATTGGTAAAACTCCTGTAGCATTTGGGTCTAATGTACCTGTATGGCCAACTTTACCTTCATTTAGTATTTTTTTTACAATTGCTACAACATCATGTGAAGTATATGTCTTTTCCTTATTTATTACTACTAATCCATCCATTTCTATAATCCCTTAATTATACTTTATATTATTCAATCAAATCATACATATTTTTAAATTCATATCCATTTTCACGCAAATATTGAACTAATTGTGGAAGCATCTCATATGTAAGAATTTTATCGCTTGCATCATGCATTAAAATTACAACACTATTTTTATCATTAATTGTAGCTTTAACATAATCTAACATTTCTTCTATTGTATTTTTTCCCTCAGCATCTCCTGTTAGAGCATTCCAGTCTATATGTGCAACACCACATTGTTCTAGTATTGCACCTGCTTCATGTTTCAAATTATTTGACTTTCCTCCATTTATTCCACCTGGAAATCTAAATAAATATGAATTATAGTCTTGTTTTCCTATTGCATTTTTTATTGCTTGTTCTGTTAAATTGTATTCATCTATAACACTTTGAGGAGATTGGTATATATTGCTATAAATATGGCTATATCCGTGATTTGCAAGATAATGTCCTTCCTCATACTCTCTTTTTACAATACTAGGATTTAATTCTACTCTACTACCTAATAAAAAAAATGTAACTTTTATATTTTCTTGCTTAAGATAATCTAAAAGAAGTGGAGTAACAGTTTGAGATGGTCCATCATCAAAAGTTAAAAAAGCTCTTTTTCCTTCACTTTCGTATATGCTATTTACTTGAGCAATAATACTTTTAGTTTGTTTTATTTGTTGCTTATATGTAATTTTATGTGTGAAATATGTTTGTTTTGATACCATTTGTTCTTCTTTTTGAGCTAAAATTAATTTTCTATATTCAATGTGTTTATACAAAAAAACAGCCAATATAGCAATTATAATAAGTATAATTGCTATACAAAGTATTATTTTTTTTATATTTAGTTTCCTTGGTGTAATTTCTATTAAATCTAGCATCATTTTTATTTCACCTTATTTAACATCTTTTTATTATATTTTTATTTTTGTTCGTAACCTGGCTTTCCTAACATTTTAAACATATTTGTTTTATATTTTTCTACACCTGGTTGATTAAAAGGATTAATTCCTAATATACTTCCAGACATTGCACATGCAAGTTCAAAGAAATATATTAAACTTCCTATACTTTCTTCATTTAATTCTTCTATATTTATTATAATATTTGGAACATCTCCGTCAACATGAGCTTTTATTGTTGCCTGCATTGCAGTTTTATTTATATGGTCTAAAGATTCTCCTTTTAAATAATTTAGTCCATCTAAATTATCTTCATCTGATTTTATTTTCATATCAAAATTGCTTTTTTCTACATTTAAAACAGTTTCGAATATATTTCTTCTACCTTGTTGAATATATTGTCCTATTGAATGTAAATCTGTTGTAAATTCTGCTCCTGTTGGAAAAATACCTTTATTATCTTTTCCTTCACTTTCTGCAAATAGTTGCTTCCACCATTCAATAAAATAGTGAAATCTTGGTTCGTAGTCTACTAAAATCTCTATATTCTTATCTTTTTTATATAATAAATTTCTTATTACAGCATATTGATAACATTCATTATATTTTAAATTACTATCTGCATACTTTTCTTGTGCCGCTAAAGCACCTGCAATTAATTTATCTATGTTAATTCCAGCTGTAGCAATAGGTAAAAGTCCAACAGCTGTTAAAACAGAATATCTACCACCTATATTATCTGGAACAACAAATTCTTCATACCCTTCTTCGTCTGCAAGTTGCTTTAATGCTCCTTTATGTTTATCTGTTGTAACATAAATTCTGCTTCTTGCTTCTGCTATACCATATCTACTTTCTATAAATTCTCTAAAAATTCTAAATGCAATTGCAGGTTCTGTAGTTGTACCAGATTTAGAGATTACATTTATAGAAATATCTCTATCTCCTATAAATTCTATAATGTCATGAATATAATTTGGATTCATATTATTTCCTACAAATATAACTTTTGTATATTTAGATTCATCGTCTGAAATAGCATTTGTAAATGGACTCTTTAATGCTTCTATTACAGCTCTTGCTCCTAAGTATGAACCACCAATTCCAATTACAATTAATATGTCAGAATCAGAATTTATTTTTTTAGCAGCATTTTTTATTCTTTTAAATTCTTCTCTATCATAATTTGTAGGTAATGTTATCCAACCTAAAAATTCATTATCATATTTTTCTTTTAAATAAAAACTTTCATGTATGCGTATAACTTCTTTTTCATATTCTTGTATATCCTCTTGTTTTATTCCAGAATAACTAAAATCCATTTTAATATCAGACATAAAAATCTCTCCTTTTACATTTTTTCTACTTTAATTCCATCTTTTAGGTCTTTAACTATATATCCCATACTTTGTATTTGGTCTCTTAATTTATCAGATTCTTCCCAATTTTTATTTTCTCTTGCTTGTTTTCTTTTATCTATTAGAATTTTAATTTCTTCAGGAAGTTCTTCTTTTTCTAATTTATCTATATCTAAAGCTAAAACAGAATCAAATTTTTTAAGCAATTTAGCAAATGCAATAGATTTCTTACTGTTTTTTGCAACTTCCCATACAACACTCATTGCAAGAGGAATATTTAAGTCATCATTTATTGCTTTATTAAATTTTTCTTCATAATTGTTTATTATATTATCTTCTATTATTTCGTTTCCTTGTAAATGTTTTTGATAAGCCTCTTTGAGTCTTTCTAATGATATTTTAGCAGAATCCATAGCTTCCCAAGTAAAGTTAATTTTTCTTCTATAAACAGTTGTATAGCAAAACATTCTATATACTATTGGTGAATAACCTTTGTCTATTATATCTTGTAACAAATAAACATTGCCTAAACTTTTTGACATTTTTCCACCATTTATTAGTAGATATTCTCCGGTGCATCCAATACCTAGCTGGAATTTTGCCACATAATCCTTTACTTTGAGCTATTTCATTTTCATGGTGTGTTGGAATTAAATCTATTCCACCTGTATGAATATCAAATTCTTCTCCTAAATATTTTTTGCTCATAGCAGAACATTCTATATGCCATCCTGGATAACTTGGTCCCCATGGGCTATCCCATTTCATAAGGTGATTTTCAGGCGCCTTTATCCATAAAGCAAAATCATAAGGATTCTTTTTTTCTTTGTCAACTTCTATTCTTGCACCGTTTTTTTGTTCTTTTAAATTTATTCCAGATAAAATCCCATAATCATCTAATTTAGAAACATCAAAATATATTGCAGTTGAAGTTTCATAAGCATATTTATTTTTTACAAGTTCTTTAACAAAATCTAACATATCATCTATATGGTCTGTTGCTTTACATATTATTTCTGGTTTTTGTATATTTAATCTTTCTAAATCTATAAAAAATTTTTTAGTATAATAATCTGCTATTTCTAATGGTGATTTACCTTCTTCTTTTGCAGATTTTAAAATTTTGTCTTCTCCATCATCTCCATCAGAGACTAAATGTCCAACATCTGTTATATTCATAACATGCTTAATTTCATATCCATTATATTTAAGTGTTCTTCTTAAAATATCTTGAAATATATTTGTTCTCATATTTCCAATTGTTGCATCTTTATATACTGTTGGTCCACAAGAATATATTTTTACTTTGTTTTTTTCAATAGAATTAAATAACTCCTTTTTCTTTGTTAATGTATTATAAAAATATATGTCCATAAACCCCTCCATTTTTTTAAAAGCAGAGGTCCTTTTAAACCTCTACTTTTAATTTAATTAATTTGTTGTATTTCCAGTTGTTTCATTTTGATTTGTTGTATTGTTTTCATCTGTATTATCTTCACCAGAACCATTCTTTTTATTTACTGTTAAAATTATTTTAGATTTTTCGTCTACCAATGTATCTGCTTTTATACTTTGTTTTAAAACAATTCCATCTTCCTTATTTGCATCTGTTTTATATTCTATTGTTACAATTAATTTTAATTTTTCTAATGTCTCTTTTGCACTTTTTAAAGTTTCACCTATAACATTTGGAACCTTTACACCCTTAGCTTCTGGCTGTTCTTGAGAAGCTGGTGTTGTGTTTGGCAGATGAATATTACAATTTTCTTTTGGTGCGGTATATGTATTGCCGTAATTTGATTTCCAAAGTTTTTCGTTGAATTTTTCTTCTTTTTCAGGCATTTTTGCATATCTTCTTGGCTCTTTTTCTGGGCATGCATCTGTAGCAATTAAATTACTTTCTTTACAAACTATAATTTCTTCACCCTCTTGGCAAGAATCTGTTGGAACTGTACCTTTTATAAAAACATCTGTAACTTTATTTGCACAAGTTTCTGTAGCAAGTAATCCTGTTTTCTTACATATTGTTGCTGTTACAATTCCATTTGGTTCTTCAAATCTTTTTTTATCTAATGAACTATGTATTTCTTTAAATACAGCTGAGCTTATTTTTCCTGCAGGGTTTCCTGAATAATGTACTGTTTCTTGATCGTCATATCCATACCATGTTGCTGCAGTATAATATGGTGTAAATTCACAAAGCCATCTATCATAATCATCGTTTGTTGTACCAGTTTTAGCACATACATCCATTCCTGAAATAGCACAATATGAAGCTGTACCGCTAGCACCTACAACAGGTTGTGTTAGAATCTTTTTTGTAATATATGCTGCTTGTTCTGATAAAACTCTTTCTTTCTTTTGAGTTTTTTCTATAACAACTTTTCCAGAAGCATCTTCTATTTTTGTATAGAAAATAGGTTCAATATATTCTCCATTATTTGCTATTGTAGCATAGGCTCCAGCCATTTCTAATGGACTAACACCATTTGTTAATCCTCCTAATGCTAGTGATAATGTTTCATCATTTAAAGTTTTCTTTTCGTCTTTAGTAACAAGAGATGTTACACCCATCTTTCTTAGGTATTCGATAGATTTTTGTGGTGTTAATTCTGTCATAATTTTTAAAGGAATTATATTTTGAGATATTTCTATTACATCTCTTACTGTTGATAATCCTTTATAACCATTATAGTAATTTTTAGGATGATATGTTCCGTTTTCAAAAGTAGTATCGCAATCATCGTAAACAGTTCCTGCAGTAATAATTTTTTCTTCCACAGCTGGTGCTATTACAGCTATAGGTTTCATAGAAGAACCTGTTTGTCTTCTAGATTGTGTAGCTCTATTTAGTCCATAAGTAAACGAATCATCTCCAAGTCCTCCAACTGTTCCTACAACTTTACCTGTTGTATGGTCTATAACAACCATTGCAGCTTGTGAATGTTTGTATTCTCCTGTATCTTCATCCTTATTTTTTTTAGATTTTACAATATATTTGTCTTTTTTAAATTCTTCTTCCATTACAGATTGTACATTTGAATCTTGTGTTGTATAAATTTTATATCCTTTTGTATATAATTGTATTTCTGCCATTTCAGCACTCCATCCGTTTTTTTCCATTAAATCTTGTTTTGCTTGTTGAAGTGCAGCAATTGTATGGTATGAATGTCCAGAGTTTGATGCAATATTTCCTTTTTGAAATTTTAAACCGTTTTTTACTTCCTCCATTGCAGTATTATATTCGGCTTCTGTTTCTATATAACCTAATTCTTTCATTTTTGTTAAAACAGTTTGTGTTCTTGTAATTATTTTTTCTTTTTGGGCAGCGTCATCGCTAAAAGGTTTATACAAACTAGGTGAATTATTTATTCCAGCTAAATATGCACATTCTGCTAAACTTAAATCACTTGCAGATTTACTAAAATATAATTGTGATGCCATTTCAACACCATAAGCCTGACCACCTAAACCAATTAAATTAAGGTACAATTCCAAAATTTGGTCTTTTGTAAGCATTTGTTCTACTTGATGTGCTTTAGACATTTCTTTTACTTTTCTTATAATTCCAGAAATACCAGATCTATCTTTATCGTTTGTTAGGTTTTTAACTAACTGTTGAGTAATTGTACTTCCTCCGAAGCTAGAATTACCACCTTTAAATATATATGTTGCAGTTGCAGCTGTTGTTCTTTTTAAGTCTACACCATGGTGATCATAAAATCTTTCATCTTCTATTGCAACAAATGCTTTAGGTAAATATTTTGCCATTTCATTATATGTAATTACTTTTCTTTTTTCATCTTTAGATAGTTCTGCAATAACGTTTCCATCTTTGTCATATGCTATTGCATTCATACTACTAACTGTTAAATCTTCTTTAGTTATTTTAAAATCATCACCAAACAAGCCAAAAAATGCTCCCGCAACTATTCCAGCAAATATAATAAATAATATAATAAATGCAATTCCAAATATTTTAAGAACCTTTTTTAGTTTTGGATGCTTGCTAACTTTTTTTCCTTTATTACTATTTTGTTTTTTTGTAGAATTTTTACTTTTACTCTTGTATTCAGACATTTAATTGTCCTCCTTAATACTTTATATTTTTTCACAGCTATTATATTATAAAAACCAAAAAATATAAAGACTTTTTTTATATTTTTTATATATTTTTTAACTTAATTTTATATAAACTAAAAAAGCAAAAAAAGAATCTCTAAAAATAGAAATTCTTTTTTTATTATTTTTTAATTTCATCATTACAGTCTTCAAATTGTGAATTATATAAATTTGCATAAAAGCCGTTTTTTAAAAGTAATTCTTCATGTGTTCCTTGTTCTACTATATCTCCATGATTCATTACTAATATTAAGTCTGCATTTTTTATTGTAGATAGTCTATGTGCTATTATAAAACTTGTTCTACCTTGCATTAGGTTATCCATTGCTTTTTGTATTTGACTTTCTGTTCTTGTATCTATTGAACTTGTAGCTTCATCTAAAATTAATATTTTAGGATTTGTAAGAATTACTCTTGCAATTGTAAGTAGTTGCTTTTGACCTGCAGATATATTACTAGATTCCTCGTTTAAGATAGAATTATAGCCATTTGGTAATGTTTTTATAAAATGATGTACATGTGCTGCTTTTGCTGCTTCTATTACTTCATGATCTGTTGCATCTGGCTTACCATATTTAATATTATCTTTAACAGTCCCTGCAAAAAGCCAAGTGTCTTGAAGAACCATTCCAAACATTTTTCTTAAATTGCTAATTTTAAAGTCTTTTATATTATGTCCATCTACTAAAATTGCACCATCATTTACATCATAAAATCTCATTAACAGTTTTACAATTGTAGTTTTTCCTGCTCCTGTTGGTCCAACTATTGCAACTTTTTGACCTTCTTTAATTGATTCTGTAAAGTTGTTTATTATTATTTTATCTTTATCATATCCAAATTTAACGTTTTTAAAATCCACATTTCCGAGCTAATTTCTTTGTATCTATCTTTCTTTTTGATGTATCTTTTTCTTCTGCTTCTTCTAAAAATTCGAAAATTCTCTCAGATGCAGCTATCATAGTTTGTATCATTCCAGATATTTGTGCAATTTGACCTATAGGTCCGATTAAATTGCTTATTATAACTTATAAAACTTTGAATATCACCTACTGCAATTTTGCCTTTTATTACAAAATATCCTCCAGTTATAGCTATTGCAACATACCCTACATTTCCAAAAAAGTTCATTAGTGGATGCATTAAACCAGATAAAAATTGAGACTTCCAGCTTGAATTTTCTAATTCTTTATTTGCAATATTAAAGTTTTTTATTGTTTTTTCTTCGCCATTAAATGCTTTTACAACAGTTAACCCTCCATAAATTTCTTCTACCTGACCATTTACATGTCCTAAATAATCTTGTTGTCTTTTAAAATATTTTTGAGATTTTTTTGCAATTATTCCAACAGTTAGAGCAGACACAGGTAAAATTATAAGAGAAATTAATGTCATTTCAAAATTAATAGAAAACATCATAATTAAAATTCCAACTATTGTACATACAGATGTGATAATTTGTGTAATACTTTGGCTTAAATTCATTCCCAATGTATCTATGTCATTTGTTATTATAGATAAAACTTCTCCATTTGTTTTTTTATCAAAATATTTCATTGGAAGTTTATTTATTTTTGTTGCTAAATCTTGTCTTAATTTATATGCTACCTTTTGTGAAACATCAGCCATTGCAAATCCTTGTACAAAAGAACAAGCTGCACTAATTACATACAAACTTAAAACTGCAATTAATATTTTTGCTAAGTTTTCAAAGTTAATGCCTGCTCCACCTGATATTTTACTTACTATACCGATTAAAAATTTCTGTTGTAGCATTACCTAAAATTTTAGGTCCTACAATTGTAAATATTGTACTTGCTATAGCGAAAATAAATACAATTATTAATTTAAATTTATATTTTGCTAAATAATTTTTTATTAATTTTTTTGTTGTACCTTTAAAATCTTTTGCCTTTGTTATTTCTCCTTTAGGAGCTCTCATTGGTCCTGGCATTTAAGCTTCACCTCCTAACTCTTTTTCAGATAGTTGAGATAGTGCAATTTGCTTATATACATCGCTATTTTTCATTAATTCTTCGTGTGTACCAATTCCAACTACTTTTCCTTCTTCTAATACTATAATTTGGTCTGCATTTAAAATAGTGCTAATTCTTTGTGCAACAATTATAATAGTTTTATTTTTTGTTTTGCTAAATAAGGCTTCTCTTAAAGCTTTATCTGTTTTAAAATCTAATGCTGAAAAACTATCGTCAAAAATAAATATTTCTGGATTTTTTGCAATTGCCCTAGCAATAGAAATTCTTTGTTTTTGACCTCCAGAGACATTATTTCCTCCTTGTGCAATTTCGGATTTGTATTTTTCTTCTTTTTTATCTATAAATTCAGTTGCTTGTGCCATTTTAGCAGCTTTAATCATTTTACTATCTGACATATTTTCATCTGAATATTTTATATTCGATTCTATTGTTCCAGAAAATAAAACTCCTTTTTGTGGAACAAAACCTATAATATCTCTTAAATCTTTTTGTGATAATTCTTTTACATTTACACCATCTACTAAAACTTCCCCTTCAGTTACATCGTAAAATCTAGGAATTAAATTAATAACTGTAGATTTACCACTACCTGTGCTACCAATTATTGCAGTTGTTTTTCCTGGTTTGGCTGTAAAATTAATATCTTCTAATATTTCTTTATCTGCATCAGGATATCTAAAAGATACATTCTTAAATTCTACTAATCCCTTTTTCTTTTTATTTGGTTTTTTAGTTTTTTCTATATCTGTTATGCTAGGTTTTGTTTCTATAATTTCCATTATACGATTTGCAGAAACAGAAGCTCTTGGTAGCATAATAGACATTGCAGAAATAAATAAAAATGATATTACAATTTGCATCATATATTGAATAAATGCCATTATATCTCCAACTTGCATTGTTCCATCATTTACACCTTTTGCACCCATCCATACCACAATAACACAAGCACCATTCATAATAAACATCATAAGTGGCATCATAAATGACATTGCTCTATTTACAAAAATATTTACTTTCATTAAAGTATTGTTTGATCTTTCAAATCTTTCTTCTTCTGTTTTTTCTTTATTAAATGCTCGAATAACATGCAAGCCTGTTAAAATTTCTCTTGCAACCTGATTTATTTTATCAACTAATTCTTGTAATTTTTTAAATTTAGGCATAGTTATTCCAAATAATGTTCCTATAACAATAAATATTAAAAATACTTCTAATCCTATAATCCATGTCATAGAGCTATTAGTTCCATATACTCTAATTAATCCTCCTATAGCCATTATTGGAGCATAAACAAGAACCCTAAATAACATATTCATTAATTGTTGTATTTGTTGTATATCGTTTGTACTTCTTGTAATTAAAGAAGCAGTTGAAAATTCTCTAAGTTCTTTATTTGAAAAGCTTAAAACCTTTTTAAATACCTTTTCTCTTAATGTTTTACCAAGTTTTGCTGCAACTTGTGATGAAAGTAGCATAATTAAAATAGCTGATATCATTACAACTAATGAAATACCTAGCATTTTTGCACCAGTTATAATAATATAATTATTTTGAATTTTGTCTGTATCTATTCCCATACTTTTATAAATTGTTTTTACAGATGATATAGCTGCCTGATTCTTAATTGAATCTGGCATTTTAGTAATTTCAGATGTATAAGCTTGTAGCATAGTATCTAATTGTTCTTTTGACATGTTTTTTATTATTGTTAATAATTCTTCATTTTGGATGTATTGCTTTTGAGTTTCAGGTACATTTGCTAATAATTGCTCTTTAATTTTACTAGCAATTTCCTCATCTTTTAGTGATGACATTTCTATTATGCTATTTGCAAATTTATTGCTTATACTTTGCTTTTCGTTTTCTTCTAAATCTTGTAAAACGTATATTTCTTTAGTAGCATAGTCTTTCCCCAAATATTTTTTAGCTCTTTTTATTTCGCTTTTAGTTAAATTTTGAATAGGAATTTTATATACATTTTCTATTTCATTATTTCCGAGATAATAATATTAAAAATTCTAAATCCTCTTTACTTATTACTTCTGGAATAGAATTTTCAATACCACCAGCTTGAATTCCTACATTTACTATTTTTGATGTATAATTTGGAAGTTCTAAGTCACATGCTGCTTGTAAACATAGCAATAAAACTATTATTATTACTTTTATACTTGATTGTTTTAAGTTTTTTAATACTTTTAACATTTTTGCACACTCTTTCCTTTATATTTCCTAAATTCATATTTTATATTGTTTTATGCTATTATGTCAATATAATTTTATAAAAAACACAAAAAAAGCCCCGCCTTAGCCGCAAGATTATTAAAGAAATTTTAAGGACCTACTCTCGTAGGTGGGTGTCTTGTTAAATGCTACTGGGTTTCTTACCTAAAAAAGGTAAGCATACACGCCACATTCAAAGGCGGACTCCCGTTTAAAACTTGTTGGTTCTAAAATTTCAGGTCTACACGTACTATGCAGGGAATTTAATTACTATTTAATTATTTAACTGTATATTATCATATGCATTAAATTGTTTCAATGTTCTAATTTTGTTAATTTATTTTAATTATTTGCTATTTTATTATTTTTTCTCGATTTTTAATTATTATTCTCTGTTTTATAAATTTTATGCTTTGTTTGATGAACAAAATACATCTCTTATTTTATGCTGTACTGTTCTTTTTACAGATTCTCTTGCTGGAAGCAAATATTTTCTTGGGTCAAATACAGAAGGATCTTCAGTTAGAACCTGTCTTATTTCTGATGTCATTGCTAATCTTAAATCTGTATCTACATTTATTTTAGAAACACCAAATTTACTTGCTTGATGTAACATTACATCTGGAACACCTTTTGCTCCTGGTATTTGTCCACCATATTTATTACATTTATCTACAAGTTCTGGTATTACTGTTGATGCTCCATGTAGTACAATTGGTGTATTTGGTATTTTCTCTTTAATTTCTTTTAATATATCAAATCTTAATTTTGCATCACCTTTAAATTTATATGCACCGTGGCTTGTTCCTATAGCTATTGCTAGAGAATCACAACCTGTTCTTTTTACAAATTCTTCTGCTTGTGCAGGATCTGTATACATTGCATCACTTGCTTCTACATTAACATCATCTTCTATTCCTGCTAATTTTCCAAGTTCAGCTTCTACCACTACACCTTTTGAATGTGCATATTCTACTACCTTTTTAGTTAATGCAACATTTTCTTCAAAATCATATTTTGAACCATCTATCATTACAGATGTAAATCCATTATCTATGCACATTTTACATGTTTCATAGTCTGGTCCATGGTCTAAGTGCAAAGCTATTGGAATATCATGTTCTTCTAATGCTGCTTCAACCATTTTTCTTAAATATCCAATTCTTGCATATTTAATTGCACTTGATGATGCTTGCAAAATTACTGGTGAATTTTCTTCTGCTGCTGCATCTACAATTCCTTGTATTATTTCCATATTGTTTACATTAAAAGCACCAATTGCAAATCCTTCTTTCATAGATTTTTCAAACATTTCTTTTGTTGTTACTAGTGGCATTTAAAAATCACTCTCCTTTGTAAAATTTATTTTATATACTTAAGGGCTAAGATAAATTCTTCCTTAATTTATTTAGTACAAAAATTATAATGTTAAAGATTAATAGTTTTAATTAATCTACTATTTTTTCACCTAATTTCTTTCCTGCTAATAAATGAAAATGTAAATGCATTACTTCTTGTCCAGCGTCTTTTCCACAGTTTACTATTACTCTATATCCTGTTTCATTTACTCCCTGCATTTTTGCTATTTCTTTTATCTTTGTATATATATAACCAATTAAAGCCTCATCTTTGCTTTCTATTTCATTTATTGAGCTTATATGTTTTTTTGGTATTACCAATATGTGTATTGGTGCAGCAGGCTGTATATCTTTAAATGCTATTATATTTTCATCTTCATATACAATATCTGCAGGTATTTCTTTTCTTATTATTTTACAAAATAAACATTCTTCCATTTTTTTCTCTCCTAACTATTAATATTTTAAGCCGTAAATATAATAAAAAGCTTTACAAAGATTTATTATATTAAAACTGCTTTTATTCTACGTACTCCGGCTGAGCTAGATTCTTCTTTTTTTATTTTAAATGTTCCTAATTCCCTTGTATTTTTTACATGAGGTCCTCCACATAATTCTTTAGAGACTGTTCCTATTGTATATACTGTTACATCTTCTGGGTATTTTTCTATAAACATACATTCTGCACCAGATTTTATTGCATCATCTTTTTTCATTGTTTGAACTGTAACATCTAATTCATCTTTAATCCATTTATTAACTAATTCTTCAATTTGTTGTTTTTCTTCATCTGTTAATTTATGATTGCAATTAAAATCAAATCTCATTCTTTCTGTTGTAATATTTGAGCCTCTTTGATGGGTATCTTTTCCTAATACTATTTTTAATGCTGCATTAAGTAAATGTGTTGCAGTATGATATTTTATTGTCATTTCATTTTGTTCTGCTAAGCCACCTTTAAATTTTGCACTTGAACCTTGTCTAGATTTTTCTTGATGTTTTTTAAATAGTACTTCAAATTCTTGCATATCTATTTTCATATTATTTTCTTCTGCCAAGTCTTTTGTAATTTCTGGTGGAAATCCAAATGTATCATATAGTTTAAATACAACTGCCCCTTCTATTTTATCTTTTCCTTCTTGTTTTGTCTTATTCATTGCTTTTGTAAACTCTTTTTCTCCATTATTAAGAGTTTTTACAAATTTATCTTTTTCTTCCATTATAGTTTGCTTTATAATATTTTTATTTTTTTCTAATTCTGGATACATCTCTTTTAAAGTATTAATATTTAATTCTACTAATTCTTCTACTTTATTTAAATCTATTTGTAATTTATTCATATGACGAATCATTCTACGAATTAATTTTCTTAAAACATATCCTCTATCTACATTGCTTGGTCTACCACCATCTGAAATTATCATCATACTAGAACGTAAATGTTCTGCTATTATTCTTCTACTTTCTATGCTATCTATTTGTTGAAGCTTTTCTAACTTGTCCATAATTGGTTTAAATATTTCTGTGTCAAATGGTGTTTCTTTTCCTTGTAATAACATTGTCATTCTTTCTAGTCCTAATCCTGTGTCTACATTTCTTTGCTGTAATTTTGTATATTTACCTTCTTTTGTTTTAAAATATTCCATAAATACATTGTTCCATATTTCAACATATTTACCACAGTCACAGTGAGGTTCACAATGTGGTCCACAAGGTTCTTTTCCTGTGTCATAATACATTTCTGTATCTGGTCCACAAGGTCCTTCTTCTCCTGCTATCCACCAGTTATCATCTTTACCATAATAATATATGTGGCCATCTAAAATACCTGCTTTTTTCCAGCATTCAGCTGCAAGTTCATCTCTCATACAGTCTTCGTCACCTGCAAAAACAGTTACAAAAATTTTTTCTACTGGAATTCCTAATTCTTTAGTTAAAAATTCAAAACTCATTGCAATTGATTCTTCTTTAAAATAATCTCCTAAAGACCAGTTACCAAGCATTTCAAAATATGTTAAATGTCTATTATCTCCTACTTCATCTATATCGTTTGTTCTTACACATTTTTGATAATCTGTCAAACGTGTTCCCTCTGGATGTTTTTGACCTAATAAATATGGTACAAGTGGTTGCATTCCAGCAGTATTGAATAAAACAGAAGGGTCATTTTCTGGTATTAGTGGCGCAGAAGGAATTACCACATGTCCGTGTTTTTTAAAAAATTCTAAGTATTTATTTCTAATTTCTATTGCTTTCATTTTCTTTTCCTTTCAATACATAAATTCCTAATGGGATTATATCACAAGAAAAATAAAAAGCAAGAAAATTCTTGCTTTTATTCGTTAATAATCTACCGCTTTATGCATCTTAAAAATTATTTAATTGTTTCACTTATTACTTTAGATAAATATTTCATACTTGTTAAACATTCTTCCATAGTATTTCCTGTTGCACCAACTTCTATTATTGTTGCTGCATTTGAAACATTTTGATTATATCTTGAATTTCTTATTATTATAGGTTTAAATAACCCTGGATACATTTCGTTTGCTTTTTCTTGAATTTTTACCGCAAATTTTAAATTGTTTTGCCAATTTGGATGTTCTAATCCACCTCCATCTGTTCCTATTACAAACATAAGCTGTGCTGCATATTCATCTCCTATTTTTACTTTAGGCGCATAATTGTTATTAGAGCCAACCGCATCCCTATGTAAATCTATTATCATTTCTGCTCCTTGATTATTAGAAAGAATACTATTTACAGTGTTTAAAGAACGGTCATATGAGCCAGAATATGCAGGATAATCGTGAAAGGTTTGGTCGTGTATTACATTATAGCCATATTTATTTAAATAGTCCGTAAGCTCTGTTCCAACACGGGCAACAGTAAAATTTAAATCTGTTGTTCTATATGTTCCTGTTGGTACATAACTAAATTTTTCGCTTGAGGTATAACTTTCACATGTATGTGTATGATAAATTATTACATCTTTTTTGTTTTTTAATTCAAAATTTGGTGTTAATATTTCTTGTGTTAAAGGATATTTGCTAGAATTACGAACTTGTACAGTTCCATATGTATCTGTGTATTTTTGTTCTATTCCACTATCTATAATCTCTGTTCCTAATCCTGTTTTGGCATCCTCTAAATTTTTACTATTTATAGATGTTTCAATTTGTGTATCTTGTTTTACCATTTTTATATAACCAAGTTCCATATTTAATATTTTTTTTGCTAATGATTTTTCTTTTTTGTCTACTTTTTCATCTTCATTAATTTTTGTTAAATTTGGTATAATATTTTCCATACAATTAACAAGCGCTACTTTTGTAATAGGCTTTCTTTCTTCTAAATTACCTTTATTATTGGAAAAAAAATATCTAGTACAAAGTACAAGTATTGAAATAATTAATATTGCACTTGCTAGATATTTTACTATATCTTTTAATTTTATAACTAACATTATTTTCTCCTTCGCATACATGTTTCTTTAATATATATGCAAAGGAATTGTTTTTATGTCTATATTTAATTTTAAGTTCTTTGTTTTACTGCTTCATATATTACAATTCCGGCTGATACAGAAGCATTTAATGATGTTATTTTACCCTTCATTGGGATTTTTACTAAAAAATCGCAGTTTTCTTTTACTAATCTACTCATTCCAAATCCTTCACTTCCAATTACTATTGCAAGTGGACCTTTTAAATCTTGATTATAATAGTATGTATCTGTTTCCATATCTGTTCCACAAACCCATATACCATTTTCTTTTAAATAATTTATTGTTTCATTTAGATTATTTACTCTTGCAATTTTTATATGTTCTACTGCACCTGCAGATGTTTTATTTACAGTACTATTTACACTAGCAGACCTTCTTTTTGGTATTATTACTCCATGGCATCCTGCTGTTTCTGCTGTTCTTATTATTGAACCTAAATTATGTGGGTCTTCTATTCCATCTAGCAGTATTAAAAAAGGAGCTTCGTTTTTGCTTTTTGCAAAATCTAAAATATCTTCTATATCGCAATATTTAAAAGGTGGTACAATTGCAATTACACCTTGACAATTATTTGTTTGAGACATTTGTTCTAATTGTCTTTTATCTTTTTCTACTACAATAATTTTGTTTTTTCTTGCCATTGCTATTATTTTATTAATTGAACCGATGCTTTTCTCCTTTTGATACAAATATTTTATTTATGTCTTTACCCGCTTCTAAAAGTTCTATAACAGAATTTCTTCCTTCAACCTGGTCATCATAAATATTTTCTTTTTTATTATCCATTTAAATTTTCTACCTTTCTTCTCCTTTACTTATATTTGCTTGACCTTTTTCGTTGTATCTACTATTAACCTTCTTTAAATTAGTTTCTAAAATATCGTTCATAGAAATATTTAATTCACTTGATAATTTTAAAACATTTTTATATTGATTTCTTAATGCTTTTTCTAATTTTTCTTTTTCTATTTCACCTTTTCTATATTTTATATATCTTTGTGTAATCTTACCAGAAGCTTGTCCTATTTTAATACTATCTTTTATTAATTCTACTCTATTTTCTTCTTTTTCTTCTTCTGGAACTTTTCTTTCTAAATTTTGCATATCAATATTATTGTTTCTACAGATTAATGCCATATACCACATTAAGTCTCCAAGTTCGCCTGTTATTGACTGTTTGTCTAAAGGTTTTTCATGGTAATTTCCCTTACATAATGGTTTTCTTAATTCTGCTACTATTTCTCCAGATTCTTCTAACAATCCCATACATGCGTATCTCATGCCTTCTTTATTAGGTTTAGCAATTGTAGGATTTAATCTTTCTAGTGCTAAGATTTGATATTCTTTTAGTGTTATCATTTTATATCTTTCCTTTCTATTCTTCATCTAATTTTAATACAGACAAAAATGCTTCTTGTGGTATATCTACATTTCCTATTTGTCTCATTTTCTTTTTTCCCTTCTTTTGTTTCTCTAATAACTTTTTCTTTCTTGTTATATCTCCTCCATAACACTTAGCAAGTACATCTTTTCTCATTGCAGATATTGTTTCTCTTGCTATTATTTGCCCACCTATTACTGCCTGAATTGGAATACTAAATAATTGTCTTGGTATTACTGTTTTTAGCTTTTCTATCATTTTTTTGCCTCTTGTATATGCATTATCTTTATATACCATAAATGATAATGCGTCAACGCCTTCACCATTTACATGAATATCTAATTTCACTAAATTTGACTTTCTATACTCTTTAAATTCATAATCGAAAGAAGCATATCCTTTTGTTTTAGATTTTAAATTATCAAAAAAGTCATATATTATTTCATTTAAAGGCATTTCGTATATAATAGTTACTCTATTTTCATCTAAATATTTCATATCTATGTAAATGCCACGTCTATTTTGACATATTTCCATTATGTTTCCAACACATTCTTTTGGTGTTAAAATTTCTGCTGTAACAAAAGGCTCTTCTATATAGGCTATTTCTTGTGGTGTTGGTAAATCTGCTGGATTATAAAGTTCTATTACTTCACCAGTAGTTTTGTGTACTTTATAAATAACAGAAGGTGATGTTGTAATTAAGCTTAAATCAAATTCTCTATTTAACCTTTCTTGTATAATTTCTAAATGAAGCAAACCTAAAAATCCACATCTAAAGCCATAGCCTAAAGCTGTTGAAGTTTCTTGTTCATATTCTAGCGCTGCATCATTTAATTTTAATTTTTCTAATGCAACTTTTAAATTTTCGTAATCACTTCCATCCATTGGGTATAAACCACAATACACCATTGGATTTACTTTTTTATAGCCTGGAAGTGGCTGATCCGCCGGATTTTCTTTTAATGTTATTGTATCTCCTACATGTATATCTGATAAATTTTTAATACTTGCTGCAATATAGCCTACTTCTCCTGCTTTTAACTCATTACATGGTAAATATTGCCCTGGTTCAAAATAACCTACTTCTGTTACAGTAAAAGATTTTTTTGTTGCCATAAGAATTATTTCATCTCCAACTTTTACTTTACCATCTTTTACTCTTACATAGCTTACAGCACCTTTATAATTATCATAAAAAGAATCAAATATTAAACATTTTAACTCTTTATTTTCATCACCTTTTGGACTTGGAATATCTGTTACAATTCTTTCTAGTACTTGGTCTACATTTAAGCCAGATTTTGCAGAAATACAAGGACTATCTTGTGCAGGAATTCCTATTATATCTTCAATCTCATGTTTAACTTCATCTGGTCTTGCATTTGGAAGGTCTATTTTATTTATTACAGGTAAAATTTCTAAATTATTATCTAAAGCTAAATACACATTTGCAAGAGTTTGTGCCTCAACACCTTGACTACTATCTACAACTAAAATTGCACCATCACAGGCAGCTAAACTACGAGAAACCTCATAATTAAAATCAACATGTCCAGGTGTATCTATTAAATTTAAAATATATTCATTTCCATCTTTAGCATTATATTTCATTCTAACAGCTTGAGACTTAATAGTAATTCCACGTTCACGTTCAATATCCATATTATCTAAAACTTGAGATTCCATCTCTCTTTTAGAAAGAACACCTGTCATCTCAATTAATCTATCTGCTAAAGTAGATTTACCATGGTCTATATGTGCAATAATACTAAAATTTCTAATAAACTTTTGTCTATCTTGCATTGCTTCCTCCATTTTAATTATTTAGGCTATATTATACATTTTTTATGATAAATTGTAAATACAAAAATTAATAAACATTTGTTTTTTACTTCTATTGACTTTTATACATCTTGCATATATAATTTCATACAAAATAGCTATATTATATAATTTTATGTATGTCAAATTTTGGAGGTTAATATTTTGAATAAATTTTATTTAAACAAATTAGAATATAACAAAATACTAGAAATATTATCAAGCTTTGCTGTAACATATATTGGAAAAAATGAATGTAACAATTTATTGCCTTATAACGATAAAAGTAAGGTTATTAAAGTTTTAAATGAAACTACCGAAGCAAATACTTTATTGCAAAGAAAAGGAAATATTCCTATTTCTTTTATTGATAATGTAGAAATTTTTATAAAAGCAATTAAAGGTGGAATTACCCTATCTACTAAAGGGCTTTTAGAAATGGCTAGAATTTTAAAAATGTGCAGACAAATGCATGAGTACTTTTATTCTAATGATGGCCTAAGTTTAGATGAATTTCCAATTTTAAATGAGTATTTTAATTCTATTTATATAAATAAAAATATAGAACAAACTATTTTTGCAAATATTATTGACGAAACTACAATAAGCGATAATGCCTCTAAAAAGCTTTATAGTATTAGAAAAGATTTAAGAAATTTAGAACAAGATATAAAACAAAAACTTAATAATTTTATTCATTCTTCTACTTACTCTAAATACTTGCAAGAAAATGTTATAACAATTAGAAATGACAGATTTGTAATTCCTGTTAAGCAAGAGTATCGTTCACAAATAAAAGGATTTGTACACGATATTTCTTCTAGTGGCTCTACAGTTTTTATAGAACCTATGGCTATTTTTGAAATTAATAATCAAATTAATAATTTAAAAATTGATGAAAATATAGAAATAGAAAAAATTTTAAAGCAATATACAGATCTTTTTATACCTATTGTAGAAGAAACAGAAAATAATATTAGAATTATTGGTAGACTTGACTTTATATTTGCTAAAGCTAAATATGCTTTAAGTATAAATGCTACTAACCCACAAATAAACAATACAAAACAAATAAATTTAATAGGTGCTAAACATCCCTTAATAGATATTAAAAAAGCTGTTCCTATAGATATAAATTTAGGAATTGATTTTTCATGTTTAGTAATTACTGGTCCTAATACCGGTGGTAAAACTGTAAGCATAAAAACTGTTGGTCTTTTATGCTTAATGGCAATGAGTGGGCTTCATATTCCTGCAAAAGAAAAGTCTTCTATTTATGTATTTGACAACATTTTTGCAGATATTGGAGATGAACAAAGTATACAAGAAAATTTAAGTACTTTTTCTAGCCATATGAAAAACATTATAGAAATTATAAATAGTTCTACAAGCGAAAGCTTAATATTACTAGATGAGCTAGGTTCCGGAACAGACCCTGTTGAAGGAAGTAGTTTAGCAATTAGTATTTTAGAAGATTTTTATAATAAGGGAGCTCTTACAATTGCAACAACGCATTATCCAGAAATTAAACAATATGCCCTACAAAACAAAGGCTTTTCAAATGCAAGTTGTGAATTTGATATAAAAAATCTACGTCCAACTTATAAATTACTATTGGGAATTCCTGGCAAGAGTAATGCATTTGCAATTAGTAAAAAATTAGGATTAAATACTCATATTTTAGATAGAGCAAATGAATTTTTATCACAAGATACCATAAATATAGAGGATTTACTTAAAAATATACATGATAGCAAATTACAAATTGAAAGAGAAAAAGATGAAATAGAAAAAAATTTACATCAAGTAGAACTTTTAAGAAAAAATTTAGAAAAAGATAATACAGAAATTGAAAATAAAACTAAAAAAATTGTTGAAGATGCAAAACAAGAAGCAAGACAAATTTTATTAGATGCAAAAGATAACGCAACAAAAATTATTAGAGAAATGAAAACTACTTCTAATAATTTAAAGGATTTAGAAAACCTTCGAAATAACTTAAATAACTCCATAAAAGATATTTCTTATATAGGCTTAATGTCTTCTAGCTTAAGTAATGATAAAGCCATACCTCTACAAATAGATAATATAGAAATTGGAATGAGCGTTTATATAATTAGTTTAAACCAAAAAGGAATTATACTTTCGCTACCTAATAAAGATAATAATGTTAGAGTTCAAATAGGAAGCTTGAAAACAAATGTAAATATATCAGATTTAAGTTTATTACCTAAACAAGATATAAAAAAAGAAATTGCTAAAAGCAATGGTAAGAATAATTTTAAATCTAAAAATGTCTCTACCGAAATAAATATAATAGGCCTAACAACAGATGAAGCAATTCCTATTGTAGACAAATATTTAGATGATGTATATTTATCTAGTCTAAAATCTGTAAGAATTGTACATGGTAAAGGGACAGGAAAATTAAGAGAAGCTGTTCATTCACATCTAAAAAAGAATCCTCATGTTAAGTCTTTTAGATTAGGTACATTTGGTGAAGGTGAAATGGGTGTAACTGTTGTTGAATTAAAAAAATAAAAAAACGTCTCAAAATTTGAGACTTTTTTTATTTTTAAACTTTTTGATTTTCATTATACATTTTCTTATATTCTTCTACTTTAATTTTATCTACTTTTCCTATTTTAAATAAAATTTGCTCATTTTTAATTTTATAAATTTCATCTATTTTTACAATACTATCTTTATTTAATCCATTTATTTCATCTTTTTTTAAAAATTTATTTGTTTCATATTTTAATTTTTCTAAATTTGAAGATATTATCATCCCAAAATTTTCTATTGGAACTGCTACATTATCTTGGTCAATTATAACAAATAAATGACTTGTTCCAATGCTACCATTTTCATATTGGTAATTTTTTACAAATACAATATCTCCTATAGAATATATTGTATAAATCTCTTTTGGCTCATTAATTACATTTTCTATTTTGCCTTTATGCCATTCATCTTCTACTGGATATTTTTCAAAAGCTTCTTTTACATCTTTTACATCACCATTTTTATATGCAAATTTAATAAAATCACTTAGACCTTTTTTATCTTTCATATTTCTTCTCCTTTTTTTACTTATAACTTATTATATACTAATTGTTAAAATAATGCAATTTTTAAAAATTAAAAATATCACTTACAGTTGTTAACAATTTTGCACCTTGTTTTATTAATTCATTTGTTCCTTCAGAATTTACGCTTGTAACATTTCCGTGGAACTGCATATACATCTTTACCTTGCTCTAATGCAAAATCTACTGTTATCATTGTTCCGCTTCTTTTTTTTGCTTCTACTACAACAACCAAATTGCTTAAACCGCTTATTATTCTATTTCTTTGTGGGAAGTTTTCTTTATTTGGTTTTGTTCCTGGTATATATTCAGATATAATTGCCCCATTTGTTTGTATAATTTTATTTGCCACTTTAGAATTTTCGTATGGATATATTTTATCTAATCCATTTCCTAAAACTGCTATTGTTTTACCGTTTCCGGCTAGAGCCCCAATATGACTAAATTTATCTATTCCTCTTGCTAATCCACTTACAACTGTTATATTGTTTTTTGCTAATTCATATGATATGTGTTTTGCCATTTCTTCTCCATATAAACTGCATTTTCTGCATCCTATTATTGCTATTGAATATGTATTTAAAACATTTTTATTTCCTTTTAGGTATAGTGCAATTGGTGGGTCATAAATATTTTTTAAAACTTTTGGGTAGTATTTGCTATTTATTGTTATTAGCTCTATATTATTTTCATTTATATATTTTTGGTATTTATCTAGGTTTAGCCTATTTTCTACCTTTAAAATTTCTTTTATTTCATCTTGCTGTAGTTTTTCTTTTACCAGCTCGCTTTTATTTAATTTATAAATTTTTTCTGGTAATTTGTATTTTTGTATTAGTTTGTATTTTGTTATTGGTTTTACATTAACTTTTGTAAGCCAAATCCAGTATTTCATTATTTTTCCTCCTTTTTTATATTATATTTTTTTCTTATCTTTTATAAAAAAATAGGAAGAAAATTTTATTTTTCTCCCTATTTAAAAATAATTTATATTTTATTTATTTCTTTTAGATGCTTGCACAACATTTTGCATTAGCATTGCTATTGTCATTGGTCCTACTCCACCTGGTACTGGTGTTATATATGAAGCTTTTTTAGAAACGTTTTGAAAATCTACATCCCCCACTAGTTTTCCTTCTTCGTCTCTATTTATTCCAACATCTATTACTACAACTCCATCTTTTACCATATCTTCTGTTACAAATTTTGCTTTTCCGAAGAGCAGCAATTATTATATCTGCATTTTTTGTTATTTCTTTTATATTTTTAGTCTTAGAGTGGCAAACTGTTACTGTTGCATTTTTTTGCAACAAACATTGTATTAATGGCTTTCCTACAATATTACTTCTTCCTATAATTACTGCATTTTTTCCTTCTGTTTCTATATTATATTCTTCTAGCATTTTTACAACTCCGTGCAGGTGTACAAGGTATAAAACATTCTTCTCCTATACTTAACTTACCTGCATTAATTGGATGAAATCCATCAACATCTTTTTCTGGCAAAATTGCTCTAAATGCTTTATTTATGTCTAAATGTTTTGGAATTGGACTTTGCAATAAAATTCCGTCAACATCTTTTTTATTATTTAAAGAATCTATTAAATGTAGTAATTCTTCCATTGTTATATCTGAATTTAATAAATGTTCTTCATATTCTACACCTATTTCTTCGCATGCTTTACTTTTGTTTCTTACATATACTTTAGATGCACTATCGTCGCCTACCATTATTACTGCAAGTTTTGGAACTATTCCTTCTTTTCTTAAATTTTCTACTTCTAATTTTAGTTCTAATCTAATTTTTTGTGCTAATTCTTTTCCATTAATTATTTCCATTTAATTCTCCTTTTTAATTTCCAACCTTGTATTCTATGTCTTCCATAAAAGGAAACATTTCCTTTACTCTTTTTCTTGTTATTACTATTTGTCTTGGTTGTGGATTTTTTGGGTCTTCTGATAGTAACTTTTGTGTATAGCAATTTTCTGCCGTTTTAAATAATAAATATCTATTTCTAACATATGTGAAGAATATTTGATAGCCATTATCTAATTCTTCTTCAAATTTTTTAAATGTGTAATTTTTATCCATACTTCTTCCTTTTTATATATTTAATTAATCATTTTTTCAAATTCTTCTTCTGTTATTATTGTTATTCCTAAACTTTGGGCTTTTGTTAATTTACTTCCTGCTTCTTCTCCTGCAAGTACATAATTTGTTTTTTTAGAAACAGAACTAGATACTTTCCCTCCAAATTTTTCTATTATGTTTGATGCTTCATCTCTTGTGTAATTTTCTAAACTTCCTGTTAATACAAATACTTTATTTTCAAATCTATTATCAACATTTTCATCTTCTATAGATGTCATATTTACTCCTGCTGTTTTTAGTTTTTGTATTAAGTCTATTGTTTGCTCATTTTTAAAAAATGTATAAATACTATCTGCAGTTATTTCTCCTACATCTTCTACCATAGATAAACTTTCTAGGCTTGCATTCATTAAATTATCTATTGTTTTATATCTTTTTGCAAGTATTTTTGCAGCTTTTACTCCTACATGTCTTATTCCTAATGCTGTAATTAATCTATATAAATCGTTTTGTTTACTATTTTCTATTGCCTCTATTAAGTTACTTGCAAATTTTGTTCCATTTTTCTTTAGTGATGCTATATTTTCTAGCGTTAGAAAATATATGTCAGATATATTTTCTATTAACCCTTTTTCTATTAATTGTTCTACTATTTTATATCCTAAACCATCTATATTCATTGCTTCTCTAGAAACAAAATGGATTATATTTCTTAAAGTTTTTGCAGGACATTCTATTCCTGTACAACGTATTACTGCTTCTCCTTCTTCTCTTATAGCTGGTGCTCCACATATTGGACATACAGTTGGCATTTTAAATTCTTTTTCTTTACCATTTCTTTTCTTTGTGTTTACACTTACAACTTCTGGTATAACATCTCCTGCTTTTTGTATTACAACTGTATCTCCTATCTTTAATCCTTTTTCTTTTATAAAATCTTCGTTATGAAGTGTTGTTTTAGATATTGTAGAACCTGCAACCTTTACTGGCTCTAATATTGCCATTGGCGTTATTGCACCGTGTTCTTCCTACTTGGCAAATTATATCTTTAAGTACAGTTTCTTTTTGTTCTGGTGGATATTTATATGCAATAGCCCACCTTGGAGTTTTAGATGTTGTACCCATTTTTTCTCTTAAATATAAATTATCTACCTTTATAACTGCACCATCTATTCCAAATGTTAAGCTTTCCCTATCTTCTCCTATTTTCTTAATTGCCTCTATAGATTCACCTATTGTTTTACAAGGAATTTTTACAGGATTTACATTAAAACCTAATTTTTCTAAATATAGCAATTCTTCATAGTGTGAATTAAAATTTTTACTTTCTTCTATTTTTTGAACATTAAAAATGTAGATATCTAGTGGTCTTGAGGCTGTTATTTTGCTATCTAATTGGCGAAGTGAACCTGCTGCTGCATTACGTGCATTTGCAAAAAGTTGCTCTCCTAATACTTCTTTTTCTTCATTCATTTTTTCAAATTCTTTTTTACCTATAAAAACTTCTCCACGCACTGTTATGTCTATTTTTTCTTTTAATTCCATTGGGATTTTTTTAATTGTTTTTAAATTTTGAGTTATATCTTCCCCAACTAGACCATTTCCTCTTGTTGCACCTTTTATAAATTTTCCTTTTTTATATTGCAAAGCAACAGATAAACCATCTATTTTTGTTTCTACAACAAATGTAGGATTTTTTATTTCGTATTCTTTTGCTGTTTTTTCTACTCTTGTTTTAAATTCTTCTAATTCCTCGAAAGAAAAAATATCTTGCAAACTTTGAAGAGGAACTTCATGTTCTACTTTTTCAAATCCTTCTTTTACGGTTCCTCCAACCTTTTGTGTTAATGAATCTGACGAAATAAGCTCTGGAAACTGTTTTTCTAAGTTTTTAAGTTCATTCATCATCATATCATATTCAAAATCTGAAATTTCAGGATTATCATCATCGTAATATAGTTTTGCATAATATTCTAGCTGTTTTCTTAGTTCTTTTATTCTTTTTTCTGCTTTTTTAATAGTCATTTAAAAACCTCTTTTTATTTTTTTATTATTATATACAAACATATAAAAAAAATAAATAGGAAAATATAAAATTTTCCTATTTATTTTAATTTTCTAATTCTGGTTCTTTATATTCTACAAATGTTCCTGTTTCAATACTTCCTATAGTTACTGTTCCATTTCCACCAATTCCACCAGTTGTTCCTCCATTAGCTGTAATATTTCCTGTATTACTATAATTTCCGCTATAAAAAATATTTACACTTCCACCACCAGATGACCCACCATAAGCATGTGCTCTAGTTCCATAGCTAGTTCCATGTCCTCCAGTAGTACCGTTTGCATCTATTGTTCCTGTATTTTCCAAATTATTAGCGTATACTACAAGTAATCCTCCAGTACCATTTCCTCCCCAAAATTGGGTATTACTTCCGGAAAGTGAAGGACCGACCACCTGGGTTTCCAGCTCCGCCTTCACCTATATAGGTACGTGCGTTAGTACTTGCAGTAATACACTTACCAGTACCCCCAGCGCCACCATTTTCAGCACCATTTCCAGCAGTACCACCAGTTTTATATCCTGATGAACCGCCTCCTCCTGATCCACCAGAATAAGATGTTCCATAGGCACCAGCTCCAGAAGTTTTATTATAGCTAGAACCAGTATTAGTATTTCCGGAACCTCCTCCTCCAGTACTTCTATTTTCTCCGTTTGTTCCAGGATTTCCAGTTTTCGGTCCTTGATTTATTAAAGCACTACCTCCAGCTGCGCCTTTAGCTGGAACACTTTCGTATCCTTGGTTTGCATTTTTATATAAATATACTTCCTGTCCTTCTGCTTTTGCTCCTCTTGCTGTCATACTTATTTGTCCATTATTTGTTAATGTTCCTGTACAATACAAAAGCATTCCTTTTGGTCCTCCATAAGTTGTATTGCATGCAGTCACTTTAGCATTATTTTCAATTGTTAAATCTCCTTTAACTTTAACAATAACCATTCTTTTTGCAAAATCGTTTGCTGTAGCAACGTCATCTTCTAATCCAAATACCATATTACTTGTCCAAGTTTGATTTCCTTCTAAAACATATGAACGTACATTATAAGTTTCACTATTTACTGTTACATCATAAGTACCTGTTGAAAAATTATCTTGTTTAACTACATCTATCAAACTATCTCCTGATACTGATGTTGTACTATTGGCAGTATCTATTTCTAACGTTTTATTTACTATTATTTCATTTTTATATTCGTCTACACTTTTAGCATATAATGTTATAGTATTGTTTTCTGTATTATAAGAATTTGAAGCAACTATATTATAATCTAAAAGAACAACTGGGTCTGTGTAATTTTGCCAATCTCCATTTTCTCCAATTTTATAATATTTTGTATATTTATTATTTAATCCTTGTAATATTTCTATATCTATTAGTTTACAGTCTTTAAGATTTTGATATTTATTTTCTATATTAAGTCCATATTCATTTACAAATTCATTATTTATTGTTATTTTACTTACAACATCTTCTCCTTTTGTTGTATGCATTTTAAATTCAAGTTCTTCGCCATCTGATATATCATAATCAACAGCTACTTGATTTTTTCCATTACATGTTAATACATTATTTTCACTTACATATTCTACTGTATCAATTCCGTTTTCGTCATCTCTAAATGTTATTAACATTTTGCCTTTTCCTTCTTCAGAATACTGATAAACTTGATAGTTAATGTTTTTATTTACAGCCTCAGCTCTTTTTGCTAAATTAAGTTTTTGTATAGGGGCTTTTTTAAAAAACACTACACATATAATTGCAATTAATATTAATGCAACTATTGCAACTAAAATTGATATTTTTTGCTTCTTACTTAAATTTTTAATAGCTTTCATTTGTTTTTCTCCTAAAAAATTTCTCACTAGTATTATATACAAACATACAAAAAAAATAAATAGGAAAATATAAAATTTTCCTATTTTTTATAAAATTATTCTAAAAATTTCTGCTATACTCCAAGCTTGTGCAATTGCTCCTTTTGGTAAGAAAGGTTTTTTAGAATCGTATATTTCAGATATACTACCTATACATGCATCTTCATTTAACATTTTTTTACTTGTTATTTTTAATTCTTTTATAAATTTTTCGTAGCACTCTTCATATTCTTTTTTCTTTTTAGCATTTTTTTCTGCCTCTTTTATTTTAAAAAGCGAATCTGCATATATTCCAATTAGCCACGGCCATGTAATTCCTTGATGATAACTCATATCTCTTTTAAAGCTATTACCTTCATAAATTTCTACATAATTTTCTTCGCCTTTTGCTAATGTTTTTAATCCATATTTGTTTTTTAGTTTATTTGTTACTGTTTTTAAAATTTCTTTTGCCAACACTGTATTTGGTTCTATTACAGGATAACTTAATGATATCGAAAATAATTGGTTTGGTCTTATTTTACTATCTCCTATAACATCATACAGGCATTTTCTTTTTTTATTATAAAACTTTTCTATAAAACTTTTTTTACATTTATTAGCTTTTCTTTTATATTCTTTTGCTAAATCTTCTTCTCCAAATTTTATAGCCAATTCTTCTAATATTTTTAAGCTATTGTACCACATTGCGTTTATTTCAACTGCTTTACCATTTCTTGGTGTTGCCGCTATTTTGTTATATTTAACATCCATCCATGTAATTTGCGTGTTTTCTGTTCCTGCAGATATAAGACCATCTGAATCTAAATAAATATTATTGTTATCTAAATCTATTCCTTTTGAATAATTTTCTACTATATCTTTTAAAACTTTATAGAATTTCTTTTTTATAAAATCTATATCTCCAGTATAATTTATATATTTTTTTATTTGTTCAAACAATAGTAAAGAACTGTCTACACTATTATATAGTGGGTGACTATCTATTCCAGAGTAGCTATTTGGAACTAACCCTTGTTTTATATCTTTTATAAAGGTAAGTAGTATTTCTTTTGCAATTTTATATCTTTTTGTTTTTAATAATAACCCTTCAAAAGAAATTAAACTATCTCTTCCCCAATCTAAAAACCAAGGATACCCTGCAATAATAGTATGTAATTTAAATTTTGGTCTATATACAATAAAATTATCTGTTGCAATTATAAATTGCTTTATTAACTCATTATTTTCCTTACTATTTTTTTCATCTATTAGTTCTGTTTCTTTTATAATTTTTTCAAGTCTTTTTGTCTCTTTTTTTAGTAATTTTACTCCATCTAATTTTTCTATATCTTCTTCTAAAGAACAAATAAATGTAATATCTTTTACTTCGTTTGGTTTTAAGTTTATCTCATACCTTCCAACAACTATATGATTTTCTTCTGGAAAGAATCCTCTTTTTTCTTCTTCTAAATAAAACATATTATAAAAAATATCATTATTGTGTTTTATATATTTTCCATCTTTACAATACATATAAATGTTTTGTTTTGAATTGCAAATATTTAATTTAACTTTATTATTTTGAATTTCTTGCTTAACTTCAAAACTAGCATTAGTACTCATTGAATGAAAATCTCTATAATTTGCAATTGGAGCCATTTTAAATTTTATTTCGCTTTTAGAATTTTCTATGTGGTAATGTACACAAACAGTATTTTTTTTGTACTCCATACAAATAGTTTTTTCTATTTTTATTCCACCAACATTGTATTCAAATTTAGGAAAATATTCTTTACTAAAATATGTTTGATATTTATACCCGTTAGATATAAAGTTTTTGCATACATTTGTATATAAAGGAATATTATTATCATTAATTTGAATGCTTTCATCTAACTTAGAAAGTATTAAGTATCTTTGAGCAGGTGGATCTAAAGGAGCAATTAAAAGACCATGATATCTTCTTGTATTTGCACCTATTATTGTAGAAGAGCAAAACCCTCCTATTCCATTTGTAATTAACCACTCTTTTTTTAATCCTTCTTCTAAATTTAATTTTTCTTTAGTAAACTCCATTTTTCTTTTTTTCCTTCTTATTTTAATCTATTTCTTCTTCTTGGTCTATTTTCTTGTTTTTGTTGATTTTCTAACTTTAATTTGTTTCTTTTTATATTTTCATCTGTATTTTTTATAGATTGTATCCTATCTCCATATTGTTGAACAAATTTACTTTGTTTTCCTTGCATATGTTTTTTGTCTGGTAATTTTACATGTTTTTTTGTTTTAGGAATGTGATTCATTTTCTTTTCGAATTTTAATTTTGCATTCATCATAACATATTTTGGATCATTTTGATTGTCTTTAAATTTTAAATCATCACATATTATTTCTATAATTGCTGCTGCTACTGCATCAGGATTATGTCTAATTCTCTCATCTTTAATATAAGATAAATTCTTTTGAATTAATTCAATTCCTTTAACATTGCTTTCATCTTGTTCTACTAAATCTGAACCTTCTTTGTTATACTTTTTAATATATTCTGGTACTACTTCGCCAGAATCGTATATACAAAAATCTATAATTCCTTGTCCAACATGGTCTGTAATTGCTTTTATATGTTCTGACATTGTGTAATTGTCTGTTTGTCCTTGTTCTGTCATTATATTATTTACATATATTTTTATTGCTTTACTTTCTTTAATTGCTTTTGTTACTCCATTTACAAGTAGACATGGAATTACATTTGTATATAAACTTCCAGGTCCAATTACTATACATTCTGCATCCTTTATTGCTTCAGTAACTTCTGGTGTTGTTCTACAGTTTGTAGGATTTATGTATATTCTATTTATTTTAGTAATTTTATCATATACTATTTCTGGAATTTTTTCTTTTTCCTTTACAACTATTCCATTATCTAATTCAGCGCAAATTTCCATTTCATCTAAGGTTACAGGTAAAACCTTTCCTGTAATATTTAAAATTTGATTTGTGCTTTCTATTGCTTTTGAAAAATTAGTATTATTTTGAGCAATAGTAGTAAATAGTATATCGCTAAATTTCATTCCTCTTAATTCGTTTCTTCTAAATCTATAATTAAGTAATTTATCCATTTCATCTTCGTCGTTAGAAAGTGAAATAATACCATCTTTTATATCATCCATTGGTAATATATTTAAATTAGACTCGTCTGTTTTTCCATAATTTGAAACAGTTACAATTGCTGTTATATTGTTTGTATATTTTTTTAGGCCTCTTAATACGGTATTTAGTCCGTCTCCTCCTCCAATAACAACAACTTTAGGTCCTTGTTCATACACCTTTTTATTAAAAATTAAAGAATTAACATTAATATTTTTATTTTCTTTTAATCTATCATCACTTGCTTCTATAAGTACTTCTAAAGTTCTTTTTTGCATTGCAATTATTCCTAATATTATAAGTGTAAAACCAACAACAAAAGAAAATATAATTTTTAATAAATCTCCAAAACCAAGTTCTTTTGTAACAATTATTTTAGAAATTCCTATACAAAAAAGTACTATTCCAACTAAAATAACAAAAATCCATCTTTTTATTTTTGTATTTGATTTAAACCATTCTAATAACCCTTTCATTTTTTACCCCTTCTATTTGCTAAATTGTTTTTTATAATTTTATAGATATTATAGGAGTATCAACTCCTATATTAACTTTTAATTTAAATAATCTCAACCTCTGTTTCAATCTTCTTTTTATACTTTTTATATATTATCTTTTGTACTTCTTGTATTAAGTTTATTATGTCTTGAGCAGTTGCATTGTTTTTATTAATTATAAAACCTGCTTGTTTTGTAGAAACTTCTGCTCCTCCAATACTATAACCTTTTAACCCTGCATCATCTATTAATTTTGCTGTAATAAAATCTTTTCCTCTTTTAAATGTACTTCCTGCACTAGGATATTCTATTGGTTGCTTTTCTATTCTGTATTTTTTGTATTCATCCATTTTAGATTTAATTTCTTCTTTATTTCCTTTTTGTAATTCTATTTCTGCTTCAATAATAATCCAATTTTTTGTACTAAATATACTGTTTCTGTATTCAAAATTACAATTATTATTTTCTATTGTTTTTATTTCATTATTTTCATCTAAAATAGTTACTGTTTTTATTATGTCTTTCATTTCTTTTCCATGTGCACCAGCATTCATTCTAATTGCACCACCAATAGTTCCTGGAATTCCAGATGCAAATTCAAAGCCTTCTATCTCGTAATCTAAAAACTTTTGTGCAAGCATTCCTAATTTAACGCCTGATTCTACATTTATAATAAATGTGTTATCTATTTTTTTTATTTTATAATTTGCAAATGAAATTTTAAGTATTACACCACTATAGCCTTCATCTTTTACTAAAATATTACTTCCATTTCCTATTACTTTATACGGAATTTTATTCTTATTTAATATAGTTATACTTTCTTTTAGATTTGTAAAATTGTCTATATCTACAAATATTTTTGCTGGTCCTCCAACTTTAAAAGTTGTATGTTTAGACATTTGTTCATTTAATATAACTTTTTCTTTAGGAATAATTTGAATTAATTGTTTATATATTTTATCAAAATCCATGTATTCCTCCTATATTTTTGTTGTAAGATGTATTTGTTCACCTTTGGAATTAACAGAAGTTTTATTTATAATTTCTCCTGTTTTATAATTTACTATATATTCATCCTTTGGATTTTTCATACCTAAATTTATTAAATCCTCATTTTTTAATAAATAATATTCTTTTACACTTGCATTTGTATCTCCTGTGGAATCACATGGTGTACCTATTAATATACTTTCATCATTTACAGATAAATACCTTTGATATTGATTAATTATAACTGTTTGTAATTCTTTTGCTTCTGAATCTAGTATGCTATCTTGATATAAGTTAATAGAAAATGAACCTATTCCAATAGATACTCCCGCAATTATTAATATTACTATTATTGTTATAACTAATATAACTAATGTTACACCTTTATTTTTTTCCATAATTTATTTTTCCTTTGATATTTTTTCTTGTAAATTTTATCATTATTTAAACAAAATTACAAGTTTAAAAACAAAGTTTATACATATATGTAATAAAAATAAATTATTACCAAAAAATTGACAAAATGAAAAAAGATGTTATAATTTTTATGTAACCTATCTGTGTGTTTTAGAAAGGAGGTTTCTATGAATATGGAAACTTTTAATCAAATAAAAGAAGCAGTACACAAGCCAATTAATTTTAAAGACTTCGAATCTTCTTTTATTAAAGAAAATACCAATTGCTTTGCCTTAGCAATCGGTTCAACTGTTCCAGCTGGTTCTAAATTTTACCGGTTAGGAATGCTTTCAAAAGAAAAAAATTATTATGATGATTATAATTCTCCACAAGAATTAAAAAAGCTTTTTATTTCTGATGTTAAAGCTTTAGGCTTAAAAATAGAAGAATTAAATATAGTAGATAAATCTTCTATTTCTAATGTTCCTTTAAAAAACAATGAACATATTGCTATTTTATTTGTACAGCAAATAACTTCTGGAAAAGTAATAGGCTTTCACTTTCTTCGTTTTGACAAAAACGGTTGGTCTGAAAAGAAAGGGTATTTTAGTTTTCTAATCAATGAAAATGTTAAATGGCCTACTAATAACTGTATTAAATTAATAGGATGTTTTAAAATTACAAGGTAACAAAAAATTAGCATTAAAATAGCTCTTTTTGTGTTAAATTTATAATTTATACAAATTATAAATTGCATAATTAAAAAAAATATGCTATAATATTTTATGTAACTTATTGTGCTTTTTGAAAGGAGGCTCCTATGACATCAGAAGCTTTAATACTTAACAAAATTTATGTACAGGTTCACGAGCCATTGAATTATGATGAATATGATTCAACAATGGTTCGGAATAATACCAATTGCTTTTCACATGCAATAGGTACAATCTGTACAATGGATCCCACACTATTTAGACCTGGAAGAATTTCCGGTTTAAAAAGTATAAATCATGAATTCGTATCAATAGATGAATTAAGAAATTGCTTTTTATCAGATTTAAAAGTTCTTGATTTATCAGTAAAACCTCTCCAGTTTGATAACAAAGTTCAGTTTTTAACTTCTTTTACTGGTTTGAAGGTTTTGGAAAGGCAGCATGTTGTTGTTCAGCTTGCTAAAATTTATTCTGATGAAAGAATTCATGATTTTCATTTTTTAAGATATGACCCTAACAGAGAATGGACAGAAAAAGTACCCTACATGCCACTTTTCTATGTAGATGACATTGATAGGGATTGGCCAGATGAAATGTATTACAAAGTAATAGGGGCATATTTAATAACAAGATAAAATAAAGTGGCCATATGCCACTTTATTTTTTATGCTTGTTTTTGCTTTTTATTTTAAATTTTCCTTAAACATTTTATTAAGCATTTGTGGATTTGCTTTTCCTTTTGTCTCTTTCATTGCTTGACCTACTAAAAATCCTAGTGCTTTTTCCTTTCCTGCTTTATAATCTGCAACTGATTGTGGATTATTTTCTAATATTTTCATTACAACTTCTTTTATTGCTCCTTCATCAGATATTTGTATCCATCCTTTTTCTTTAACTATTTCTTCAGGATCTTTTGGATTTTCAAATAATTCCTCTAATACTTTCTTTCCAATACTTGAGCTTATTGTTTCATTATCAATTAATATTACTAATTTTCCAAGTTGATTTGCATCAAATGGTATTTCTATTGGTTCTATTTCCATTTCATTTAATATTCTAGAAATATCTGATATAATCCAGTTATTAACAGCTTTTGGATTATTACATACTTTTACTGCATTTTCAAATAAATCTGATAAGTATTTTGAGCTTGTTATAATTTTTGCATCTTTTTCACTTATTTTATATTCATTTAAATATCTTTGTTTTCTGCTTTCTGGTAATTCTGGTAAATTATTTTTTATATTTTCTATATATTCTTCTGGAAGTTTTATTGCAACTAAATCTGGGTCTGGAAAATATCTGTAATCTTGTGCATCTTCTTTGTCTCTCATTGGAAATGTTTTTCCAGATACATCATCCCATCTTAAAGTTTCCTGTTCTATTTTTCCACCATCTTCTATTACATCTATTTGTCTATCTATTTCATATTCTATTGCTCTTGTTATGCTTCTAAATGAGTTCATATTTTTCATTTCTGTACGAGTACCAAAAGGTTCTCCAGGTTTATGTATAGAAACATTAACATCTGCTCTTAAAGAACCTTCTTGCATTTTACAGTCTGAAACTTCTATGTATTCTAATATAGATTTTAATTTTCTTAAATATCTTTCTACCTCTTCTGCTGACCTTAAGTCTGGTTCAGATACCATTTCTATTAATGGTACACCTGCCCTATTTAAGTCTACTAAACTCTCTCCTGTAAAATCATCATGATTTAACTTTCCTGCATCTTCTTCTATATGAATTCTAAGTAATCTTACTTTTTTTAAATTTCCTTCATTATCTTCAATTTCCACATATCCATGTTCACAAAGTGGTTTGTCGAATTGAGATATTTGATAAGATTTTGGTAAATCTGGATAAAAATAATTTTTTCTATCATTTTTACTGTCTCTAGAAATTTCACAATTAGTTGCTAAACCAGCTTTAACAGCATATTCGACAACTTTCTCGTTTAAAACTGGAAGTGTTCCTGGCATTGCCATACAAATTGGACATGTATGTGTGTTTGGTTCTCCTCCAAATTCTGCTGGACATGAACAAAATATTTTTGTTTTTGTTGAAAGCTCTGCGTGAACCTCAAGTCCTATTACTACTTCATAATCTTCTCTTGACATTTATATTTTACCTCCCATTTCCAAGTTTTACTTTCTAAATTCTGGTTTGTAATTTTCTCTAAATTTTATCTCTTGCTCATATGTATATGCTGCATTTAATATTGTTTCTTCGCAGAATTTATTTCCTATTAGTTGCATTCCTATTGGCATACCCTCACTATCTACTCCACATGGTATTGATATTGCCGGAACACCTGCAATATTAATAGATACTGTACAAATGTCTGCTAAATACATCTCAAGTGGATTTTCTGATTTTTCTCCTATATTAAATGCTGTAGTTGGTGATGTTGGTGTTAGAATAACATCATAATCTTTAAATGTTTCATTAAATTTATTCATAACCAAAGTTCTTACTTGTTGTGCTTTTTTGTAATATGCATCATAGTAACCTGAAGATAACACATATGTTCCAAGTATTATTCTTCTTTTTACTTCATCTCCAAATCCTTCACTTCTTGAATTTTTAAATAAGTCTTTTAAATTATTATAATTTTTTGTTCTATAGCCATATCTTATTCCATCAAATCTGCCTAAGTTTGAACTTGCCTCTGCACACGCAATTATATAATATGTAGCTAGCGCATATTGTGCAACATCTAAAGATATTTCATGAACTTCAGCACCTAGTTCTTTGTATTTTTCTATTGCTTTTTCTAAAGCCTTTTTTACTTCTTCATTTATACCTTCTCCAAAAAACTCTTTTGGTACAGCTATTTTTAATCCTTTTACATCATTTTTTAAACTTTTTGTATAATCTACTTTTGGCATATCAACAGATGTTGTATCTTTTTTATCATGTCCTGCAATTAAATTTAGTAAAATTGCACTATCTGTAACATCTTTTGTTATTGGGCCTATTTGGTCTAAAGATGATGCAAATGCAACTAAACCATATCTTGAAACTAGTCCATAGGTTGGTTTTAATCCTACAACACCACATAAAGATGCAGGCTGACGTATTGACCCCCCTGTATCACTACCTAATGCCCATGGTACTAAATTAGCTGCAACTGCTGCTGCACTTCCTCCTGAAGAACCTCCTGGAACTTTGTTTAAATTCCATGGATTTTTTGTTTTCTTAAAATATGATGTCTCTGTTGAACTTCCCATTGCAAATTCATCCATATTTAATTTTCCTAAATTTATCATATTTTCATTATTAACTTTTTCTACAATTGTAGCATTATAAGGAGCAACAAAGTTTTCTAACATTTTTGATGAGCATGTTGTTTTTATTCCCTTTGTACATAAATTATCTTTAATCCCTATTGGAATACCTGCTAAATCTCCTTTAATTTCGCCGTTTTCTATTTTTGTTTGTATTTCTTTTGCTTCATTTGTTGCTTCATCTGTTAATAATGTAACAAATGCTTCAACATCTTTTTCTTTGTCATTTATTCTATCTATATATGCTTGTGTTATTTCTGTTATTTTTATTTCTTTATTTTGCAATTTTTCTTGTAGTTCATGTACAGTTAATTCTGTAATATCCATTATATTTCCTCCTTATTTATATCCACTTTTGTTCTTGCATAATTATATTACTTTTGGTATTTTAAACATATTATTTTTTTGCTCTGGTGCGTTTTGTAATAATGATTCATTATCTTCAAAAATTTCTATTTCGTCTTTTCTAAAAACATTTTTTGATTCATTGGCACCAATTGTTATATCAAATTCGTCTACAGGTGCATTATTTACAACATTGCAGAAATTTAATATATCTTGTAGATTGTTTAAATATTTATCTACTTCATCTTCTTTTAAATTTAAGTTAGCAAGTTTTGCTATATGTAATAATTCTTCTTTACTTACTTGCATTTAATCATCTCCTTAACACAATATGTGCTTTATTATATTATTTTTTATAAAAAAAAACAAGCCTTTAGCTTGCTTTATTTTTATATATTTTAAATTTATATGCTATTTTTTTTAATTTTGTACAAATATTCCATTTCTAATTACAAAATGACTTATAAAACTTTGGATTTCCTATATATAAATCTTTTATAATCATTGGTGGCGTATTATATGCAGGATTATTATAAAATTTTATTTCGATTTTATCTATTATAATCTTCTCTGTATAATCTATACTTCCCAATAAAATATTATCTCTATAAAAATATGCTTTACTTCCATCTCCTATTACAGCATATCTTCCACTACCATTCACAGTTGCCCATGCATTTGAAAGTGATGATTTATCTATAATAATATTATCACTTATCTTTGCACGATATGCTATTTTATTATAGTCGGCCCATGAATCACTCAAATATATAGATAATACTTCTTCATAATTTTCACCTGTCTTTTTATACATATTTATATATAGGTTACCCAGATGGCTTTTTGTCCTATTATCAAAACTAATCTCAGAAGAAATCTCAAATTTATTGTCTAACTCAATTGCTTTTTCTAATATTTTTTCTTCCTTACTTATTGATGTCCAATTTCCCTCTTTTTCTTCTTCGTTTGCATCTACATATTCTGTTGGAATTAATCCTAAAGAATTATTTTCAAAAGCTCCTCTTGAATTTATAAAACCGCAACTATTGCCTTCTTTAAAGTTAAAATATCCTATTTCTTGATTTTGACTTTGGCTTTGCCTTGAATAACTATCTAAGTTATTTTCTAAATTTGCTAATTCTTCATTTTCTATATTTTGTGCTTGATTTGTTTT
>CANRKA010000002.1 GCA_947631025.1 uncultured Clostridia bacterium
AATGTTACACCCTTTGCATTTTTTAAATTACTGCTCTCTCTCTCTCTCTCTCTCTCTCTCTCTTACAACCTCAAGCATTTTCATCTTTTGTTTCCTCCTAATACTTTTATTTTTTTAACATCTTATTAATATTTTTATTAATTTTATACTAACTTTTTATTTTTGGCAATACCTTTTACTTGACAAAATAAAGTATATAATGCTAAAATTACATACATAATAAAAATAATATATTTGCGTTTGTACAATACAAAGCTTTTAGAAGTTACTATTAGAGAATAAGGGTCTTAGGCTGGAAGCCCTTTTAGGTCAACCTAAATTAGCAAAACATATTGGAGCAATTTTTAAATAAAGTGGAAAATATTTAATTATTTTCAATTTAGGGTGGTACCGCGGAATTGTTATTTCGTCCCTACATTATAAATAAGTATAATGTAGGGACTTTTTCTTGCATTATAGATAAATTATAAAAATTATATTTAGGAGGTTTTTATATGAAAGCAAATATTTATAGAACACATAACTGTAATGAAATTAGTTTAAATGATGTTGGAAAAAAAGTAAAAATTTCTGGTTTTGTTCAAACAATTAGAGATTTTGGAGGATTAGTTTTTTTAGACATTAGAGATATGTATGGAATAACTCAAGTTGTTACATCTGCAGATAGTTCTGATGTTGACTTTGCATCACACATTCCAGTTGAATCTACCGTAACAGTTTCTGGTACTGTTAAGAAAAGAGACCCTGAAACAGTTAACAAAAAAATAGCAACAGGATTAGTAGAAATAAAAATTGAAGAAATTAAAATTTTAGGTAAAAGGACAAAAGAGCTTCCTTTTGAAGTAAATACAAACCAAGAAGTTAGAGAAGATTTAAGACTTCAATATAGATATTTAGATTTAAGAAATGATAAAAACAAAAATAATTTAATATTACGTTCTAAGGTTTTACAATTTTTAAGAACTCAAATGATAAATCAAGGATTTTTAGAAGTTCAAACACCAATTCTTACGAGCTCTTCTCCTGAAGGAGCTAGAGATTACTTAGTTCCAAGCAGACTTCATGCCGGAAAATTTTATGCTTTGCCACAAGCACCACAACAATTTAAACAATTATTAATGGTTTCTGGCATAGATAAATATTTTCAAATTGCTCCTTGTTTTAGAGATGAAGATGCAAGAGCAGACAGAGCACCTGGCGAATTTTACCAAATGGATATGGAAATGGCATTTAGCACACAAGAAGATGTTTTTAGCGTTATAGAACCTGTAATGTACAATACATTTAAAGAATTTTCAAATAAAAAAATAGCTGAATATCCATTCCCTAGAATTACTTATAAAGATGCAATGCTTAAATATGGAACAGATAAGCCAGACTTAAGAAATCCTTTATTTATTATAGATTTGTCTGAATTCTTTAATAAATGTACTTTTAAACCTTTTATGAATACCACTGTAAGAGCTATAAAAGTAAAAGGTCATTTATCTAAAGGTTTCCACGAAAAAATGCTTCAGTTTGCACAAAGTATTGGTATGGGTGGATTAGGATACTTAGAAGTTTTAGAAGACTTAAGTTTTAAAGGACCTATAGATAAATTTATTCCAGATGAATTAAAGAAAGAATTAATAAATTTAGCTGAACTTGAAAAAGAAGATACAATTTTCTTTATTGCAGATAACGAAATAAGAGCAACAGACTATGCAGGTCAAATAAGAGATGAATTAGGAAAAAGACTAAATTTAATTGAAGAAGATGTATTTAAATTTTGTTGGATTATAGACTTCCCAATGTTTGAACTTGACGAACACGGTAATTTGGCATTTAGCCATAATCCATTTTCTATGCCACAAGGAGGATTAGATGCTTTAAATAATGAAAATCCATTAGATATTTTAGCATACCAATATGATATTGTATGCAATGGAATAGAACTTTCTTCTGGTGCTGTTAGAAATCATGATATAAAAATAATGCTTAAAGCATTTGAAATGGCAGGTTATACCGAGGAACAAGTTAAAACAAAATTTGGTGCATTATATACAGCTTTCCAATTTGGAGCTCCACCTCATGCAGGAATTGCTCCAGGTGTTGATAGAATGATAATGTTATTAACACAAAGCGAAACAATAAGAGATGTAATTGCGTTCCCTATGAATAGTAAAGCTCAAGATTTAATGATGGGTGCACCTGGAACAGTTAGTAAAGAGCAACTAAAAGATGTTCATATAAAATTAGATGTTAAAGAATAAATAAAAAGTAAAATAGAACCAAATTTTTAAAAAATTTGGTTCTATTTTGAACAATTTTCACAAAGAATAGTTTTTAATCCTAAATTTAAATCTATTAATCCTTGTTTATAATTTGCATCTAAATCTATTAACTTTTGTATTATTTTTCTTAATTCTTCCTTTGTAAAATATTCTGATTGTGTTTTATATTTACTTGTTAAAAACATTTGATTTGGTTTTAATTTTAAGCTTTCTGCGATATCTTCATTTTGCTCAATAGCTATTTTTATTATATATAATTTTTTAAAATGATTATAAAGTGTTACTAATATTTTTTGTATTGGTTCTTTAGAATAAATTAAATTATCTAAAATTTCTAAAGATTTTCGTATTTGCTTTTTTCCTAAGTTATCTGTTAAATCAAATATAACAGCTTCCATTTGTTTAATGCAAAGATTATCAATATCTATTTTTTTTATTGTTCCATTTTCTCCTGCATATTCAATTAACTTTCTTATTTCATTAATTAAGACTTGCATATTTGTGCCACATGATTCTATTAAATAATTTAAGTCTGCATTAGAAACTTTTACTTTATATGCATTACATATATTATTTAGCCTTGCGCAAGCCTGATTTGGTTTTAGTCTTTCAAAATTACAAACAATTCCTATTTTTTCAATAGTATTATATAATTTATTTTTTTCTACAGAATCTTCAACAAATATTAATAAACAATTTTCTTTAATATTGTCTTCATTATTTTTTATGTAATCATTTATTAAATCTACAGTTTTTTCCTTTTCCTTGCTTTTGTTTTTTCCGCCTCTTTCAAAAATTTTAGAGTTTTTAACTATAATTAGTTTATTTTCATAGCCAAATGCTGGTGTTTCGATATTTTGAATTAATTCGTCTATATTATTTTCATATATTTGAATGTAGTTTATTCCATTAATTAACTCTCCAAAATTTCTTTTTATTTTTTTTAGGCAACTTTCTAGCAAAAAGGATTCTTCCCCATACAATAAATATATAGATTTAGGTAGATTTTGTTTTAGCTTTTTTTCTAATTGTTCTGGTGTTGTTATCATATTTATTTTCCTTTTTATAAAACTTACTTAAGGACACAGCATGCCGTGTCCCTACATTTATTTTTCTTCTTTATTATTTTTGTTATCTTCTACAATTTCAACTTCCTTTGCTTCTTGTTTTGCATCTTCTGGTTGCTTTGCTCCGCAATTTGGACAAAATTTTGAATTTACTTCCATTTCTGTATTACATTTTTTACATTGTTTTTTATCTTTTAATTCTAATATTTCTTTTCTGTAATCTTCTATTTCATCTGCAAGAACGTCTATTTTTGTACATTCTTGTTCTATTTCTTCTTCTATATTTTGTTTTTCTTCTCTTACATGATTTTCATATACTTTTTTTCCTATTTCTTTATATAAATCATTTATTTTACCTTTATTTTCATTAATTGCCATTTTTATTTTTGTTTCTTTTGCAATTCTTCCTGTTTTTTCTGCTGCTCCTTTATATGTTTCGCTTGCTTTTTTTCCAATTTTATCAAAAAAATCCATTACTATTTCCTCCTATTTTTATTATAATAAATCTATATAAGTTTATTCAAACTAAATATAAAAAATATTATCACTATAAATTTTTTTTGTCAAATTTAGCTTATTTTCATAATCAAAAATATTTCATAATTTTAAAAGAAGACTAGATTACTTTAGCCTTCTTTTGTTACTTCACTTTTTCTATCTCTTGTCATTAAAATCTCAACTGCCTTTTTTGGTTCTAAATTATTATATAAGCAATTATATACCATCTCTACAATTGGCATTTCTACATTATTTATTTTTGCAAGTTCATATGCTACTTCTATATTATCAATACTTTCTATTGTCATTCCAACTTCTTTTTTTGTTTCTTCTAAAGATTTTCCTTGTCCTATTAAAAATCCTGCTTTTCTATTTCTACTATGTTCACTTAAGCATGTTACAATTAAATCACCTAAACCACTTAATCCATAAAAAGTTTCTTTTTCTCCACCTAATTTTACTCCTAATCTTGTAATTTCAGTTAATCCTCTTGTAACTAGTGCAGCATAAGAATTATCTCCTAATCCTAAACCAGCAGCAACACCACTACAAAATGCAACTATATTTTTTAATGCTCCCCCAAGTTCAACTCCTTTTACATCTGTTGATGTATAAATTCTTAAATCCTTGCTCATAAAGTTTTCTTGTACTTCTTTTAAAATATCTTCATGTTTAGAAGCTATAACAAGAGCTGTAGGAATTCCAATTGAAACCTCTTCTGCATGGCTTGGTCCTGAAAGTACTCCAATTTTTGTATTTGGTAGTTCTTCTTGAATTACTTCATCTAAGGTTTTTAAAGTATCTTTTTCGAATCCTTTAGAACATATTATAACTGGTTGATTAGTTACATATTTTTTATATTCTTTAACAATATTTCTTGTAAAAGCAGATGGTGTTACATGAATTATAATGTCTGAGCCTTTTATTACTTCTTCGTAGCTTAATGAACATTCTATTCCATCTGGTAAAGTTATATTTGGTAAAAACTTACACTTTCTTTCATTGTTAATTAGGTCTGCTTCTTCTTTTTTAAAAGACCAAATTTTTACTTTGTTTCCTAAGTTTGCTAGGTATACACTTAAAGCCACTCCCCAGCTTCCACTTCCTATTATGGATATATTTTTCATTGTTTCTCCTTTATTTTATATTAATTACATATTTTTATTTAGCATTTATCTTATTATTTTTTTGAAAGCGATAATTTATTCTCAGTTCCATTCATTATTCTTTTTATATTTTCTCTATGATTAAAACATACTATAATTGCTAAAATAATACTAAATAAGAAATACCCTTTTCCATCTACAATATAATGTGTATGTATAAATAAAGTTAATACTGGAAATAGAACAGCTGCAGATATTGCCCCTAAAGATACCATTCTAGTAACAGCTATTAATACTAAAGCAAATATTAAACATATTAATCCAATTTGCCAATTAGTTACAAGTAAAACACCCAATGATGTTGCAACACCTTTTCCTCCTCTAAATTCAAAAAATATAGGAAATGTGTGTCCTAATACAACAGCTATTGCTGCTATTTGTACTAAATAGCTTTGTCCTTCAAAATCTTTTACTATATTTCCAATTAAAATTGCTATCCATATTGCAACTATACCCTTTAATATATCACACACAAGAGTTAATGCAGCAGCTCCTTTTCCAACGCTTCTAAGCATATTTGTTGTTCCTGCATTTCCGCTTCCTTTTTCTCTTACATCAAATCCTGCAAATTTTCTACTAAAAATTACCGAAAAATTAATACTTCCTATTGCATAAGCTATAATTGCTACTATTATATATGGTACCATAAAAATCAATCCTTTCTATTTATCTTCTTTTTCACGTACAATAATTCTAACTGGTGTTCCTTCTAATCCAAATTCTTTTCTTAATTGATTTACTATATATCTTTGGTATGAAAAATGAAATATTTTCTTGCTGTTAACAAATATTACAAATGTTGGTGGCTTTGTACTTGCCTGTGTTATATACAATACTTTTAATCTTCTACCTTTATCTGTTGGTGGTTGTACTAATGCTATTGCTTCGTTTAGTACTTGATTTAGTGTAGCTGTTGGTACTCTTAATGCATTATTATTTGCCACCATATTAATTAACTCAAATAATTTATTAACTCTCTGCCCGGGTTTTAGCTGAAATAAATATTATTGGTGCATACGATAAATACGATAATTTTTCATATACTTCTTTTTTATATTTTTCTAGAGTTCCTGTTGATTTTTCGTATTCATCCCATTTATTTACAACTATTATTATACCTTTACCTGCTTCATGAGCTTCTCCTGCAATTTTGGCATCTTGGTCTGTTACACCTTCATTTGCATCTATCATCATTAAGCATACATCTGAACGTTCTATTGCAAGCATTGTTCTCATTACACTAAATTTTTCTATACGTTCATCAACTTTGTTTTTCTTTCTAATTCCTGCTGTATCTATTAAAATATATTTTCCAAATTCATTTTCAAATTCAGAATCTATTGCATCTCTTGTTGTTCCAGCAATATTGCTAACTATAACTCTGTTTTTACCTAATATTTTATTAACTAAAGAAGATTTTCCTACATTTGGTTTTCCTATAATTGCAACTTTTGTAATGTTTTCTTCCTCTTCATTTAAATCCTTTTTAGGAAATTTTTCATATATTGCATCTAATAAATCTCCAATTCCTTTCGCATTAGCAGCAGAAATTGCATATGGCTCTCCTAAACCTAAATTGTAAAATTCATATATATTGCTATCTGGATTTGTTCCAAATTCATCTGCTTTATTACATGCAAGGATTACAGATTTTTTTGATTTTTTTAGCATTATTGCAATATCTTGATCTGCCGATGTTACACCTTGTTTTATATCTGTTAAAAATATAATTACATCTGCAAGTTCTATTGCTATATTTGCTTGTTCTCTCATTTGAGACAGTATTATATCTTCAGATTCTGGCTCAATTCCACCTGTATCTATTACTGTAAAATCTCTTCCTCTCCAATTTGCTTCTGCATAAACTCTATCTCTTGTAACTCCTGGAGTATCTTCTACAATAGAAATCTTTTTCCCAACTATATAATTAAAAAATGTTGATTTTCCTACATTTGGTTTTCCTACTATTGCTACAACTGGTTTTGCCATTTTTTCACCTTCTTTTCTTTGCTATTATATTAGAAAAGCTAAAAAAAAACAACCTTTTTTGCAATACATTTAAAATTTATGCTTATAAACTTTATTGCTTTTGTTATACTACTATTATATTTTGTTTTAAATTAAAAAAGTGTATGTCAGCAATAAAATAAAAAAATAAAAACCTATTTAGATTAATTTTCTAAATAGGCTTTTAAAAATTTAAACATTTAATTTAGTTTTTATATTAATTTTCTTCTGCTGTTTTTACAGCTACTGCTTTTCTACCATTATAATATCCACATTTTGTACATGCTCTGTGTGGCATTATTGGTTCATGACATTGTGGACATTCTGCAATACTTGGTGCTTCTTTTTTCCATGTAGATCTTTTTGTATGTGTTCTTTGTTTTGACCATCTTCTTTTTGGTTGTGCCATTATTATTCCCTCCTCTGTTTTAAGATATTTATATATCTGTATTTATTTTTATCTTTTTTAATCACTATAAGAGTATACTAGTTTTTTCCTAATTTGTCAATAGTTGGCAAAATTTTAATTAATAAAATAAATAGAAATTAACATATTACAATAGGTTATTATTATTTTATTTAAGAATTTCAATTGCCTTTTGTAATTGTGTATCATCTTTTTCTTCTACTGTTAAAACATTTTTAACTGTATCTGGTAATTCTACTTTTTCATCTGGTTCTATTCCAACTTTATTAATTTTAGTTTTATTTGGAGTAAAATATTCATTTGTTGTTATTTTTATTCCGCTTCCATTTGATAGGCTTAAAACCTCTTGTATAACACCTTTTCCATAAGATTTAGTTCCTACTACTTTTGCTTCTAAATTGTCTCTTAAAGCTCCTGTTAAAATTTCTGAAGCACTTGCAGTATTTTCATTTATTAAAACTACTACTGGAATATTTATATATTTATCTTCTTTTGCTTTTCTTATTTCTTCTTTACCTTTTTTATCTGTTGTTATTAATAGTGTAGCATCTTTTTGTGTAAAGTAATCAGTAATTTCTAATGCTTCTTCTACTAATCCTCCACCATTATTTCTTAGGTCTATTATTAATGCTTTTAATTTTCCATCTTTATTTATTTCGTCATATTTTTGCTTAAATTCTTCTGCACATCCTTCATCAAATGTAGATAATTTTAAGTATCCTATATTATTATTTAATATTTTTTCTTCTACATGATTTATTTTTATATTTTCCCTTTTAATTTCAAATGTTAAAGTTTCTGCTTCTCTTATTATTTCTAATTTAACAGTTGAACCAACTTCACCTTTAATTTTGTTTGCCGCTTCTGTCATTTGTTCACCTGTATATTCAACATCATCTACTTTATTTATAATATCTCCTGGTAATATACCAGCATTAAAAGCAGGTGTTCCATCTATTGGTGTTAGAACCTTAATAACATTATTTTCTGTGTCTTTTACCATATAAATTCCGATACCTGTAAAGTTTCCTAAGGTATCTTCTTCGAAGTCTTTCATTTCTTCTGCTGTATAATATTCTGTATATTCGTCGTCTAAGGCATTTATATATCCTTTTATTGCACCTTCATTTAATTTATTTTCATCTACATCTCCTAAGTAATATTCATCTATTATTTTTTTAAATCTTGATATTTCTGTAGATAAATTTGTATTTTCTCCTGAAGATATGTATTGAATTTTCTTGCCATTTGTAGCATATTTATATACAACTACTGTTGTAAGTAAACAAGTAACAAGTGCTGTTACAAATATTAACATTATAATTTTATAAATCTTTTGTTTTTTCTCTTCTTCCATATTTTTCCTCCCAAAAATTAATTCTTATCAATTATACTACAAAAAATTAAAAAATAGTATACATTATTTAAATTTCTCTATAAGTATTATTTGTTTTCCTTTTTTTGAAGTTCCTAAAATTTGTTTTATTTCGAATCTACCTTTTCCTCTAATTGTAATTATATCTTTTGTTTTTATTTCTTTAGAGTTTTTTGTTTCTATAATAAAATTCAAATAAACTCTTTGATTTATAATTATTTCGTTTGACTTTGTTCTTGAACATTTTGCAAGTTCAGAAACAATACTATCTAATCTTAGAGAGGAAACTAAAATTTTAAATTCTTCTTTTTGTATATTTGGCTTTCTAATATTTTCTAGTTTTACTAAGCTAATTTCACTTTTTGAAAAACGCTTTAGCTCTTTTAAGCTATTTAATAAATAATTAGATATATCTTGCTTTGCTATTATGTCTGCACCATTTTCATCTACCAAAATATCTCCTATTTTTTCTCTTTTTATTCCTAATTTCATTAGACTACCTAAATAATTTTTATGCACAAATTTTCCTTTATCTTCGTTTGGTAATTTTATTCTAATTATATTTATAAAATTTTCTATATTTGGCAAATGATTTTCAAAAACTTCTTCTAACTTTTCTGGGTATATTATAATTACTTTTCGTTCTGCTTGTTCACATACACCATATAATTTGTAATTATTTACTTTAAGTTTATTTAAAATTTCTTGTAATATTTTTTGCTCATATAAATTTAAAAAATCTGTTACAGTAATTTTATTTTGTCTTTTTGTTTCGTTTATTTTATCTAATAATTTTGAAATTAATAGTTTATCTTCATTATTGTATTTTATTAATAATTCTTGCTTGTCCATAAAACAACTCCATAAAATATAATATTTTTAATTTAGTACACATTTACTTATATTTGTTATTTTTTGTATAATACTTTGAGTATCTAAACCATATATTTTTTCTAATTCATCTGTTGTTCCATGTTTTATAAATTTATCTGGATAACCAAATTTATTTATTTGTATATCTTTTAGATTATTTTTTTGTACTAATTCTATTACTTTTGTTCCTAATCCACCTTCTGCAATATTGTCTTCTATTGTTATAACATTTTTTGTTTTTATGATAGAATTTAATATTGTTTCTTCATCTAGTGGCTTTAAAAACCTCGCATTTATAACCTCTGCGTTTATTTTATTTTCTTCTAATTTTTTTGCTATTTCCATTGCTCTACTAACCATTTTACCTATTGCTATTATACTTATGTCTTCCCCTTGTTTTATAAGTTCTGCTTTTCCTGTTTCTATTTTATTATGCTCTTTAAATTTTTCTTTGCCTTCTCCACCTCTTGGATATCTTATTACTATAGGTCTTTTAATATTTACTGCATATTCTAGCATTTGTTCTAATTCTTTAAAATCTTTAGGTGCTAATATTTCTATATTTGGTACTATATTAAAAAATGATAAATCGAATATTCCTTGGTGTGTTTCACCATCATTTCCTACAATTCCCGCTCTATCTACGCATAATATAACTGGTAAGTTTTGTAGTGCAATATCGTGTATTACTTGGTCATAAGCTCTTTGGTAAAATGTTGAATATATTGGTACAACAGGAATTAGTCCATTTTTTGCCATTCCTGCTGCCATTCCCAAAGTATGTTGTTCTGCTATTCCGACTATCGAAAAATCTTTTTGGAAATTCTTTGCTAAATTTAGCAAGTCCTGTTCCATCTTTCATAGATGCAGTTATTGCTACAATTTTTTCATTTTTCTTAGCAAGCTCTACTAATTTATCTCCAAAAACTTTTGAATAGTCTTTTTTACTTTCCTTTTTTGATGTTCCATCTTCTATATTAAAACTTGGTGTTGAATGAAATTTATCTGGGTTTTCTTCTGCTGGCTTATACCCTTTTCCTTTTTTTGTAACAACATGAATTAATATTGGTCCTTCTATGTCTTTAGCAATTTTAAAAATACTTTCCATTTTTTCTTGGTCGTGACCATCTACTGGGCCTATATATCTAAAGCCCATATCTTCAAATAACATATTTGTAAAAAATAATTGTTTAATACTATATTTTATTTTTCTTACAATATGTGTAATTTTTGTTCCTAAATAAGGAATTTTTAGTACAGCTTTTTTTATATAATTGTTTGATTTTCTATAAAGCTTTTTAGAACGAACCCTATTTAAAAATAGGGATATTCCACCTACATTTTTTGAAATACTCATTTCGTTATCGTTTAAAACTACAATTAAATTTGTTTTAGAACTTCCAGCATCATTTAAAGCTTCTAGTGCCATTCCACCTGTTAGGGCACCATCTCCAATAACTGCAATTATATTGTTGTTTTCCTTTTTTATATCTCTTGCTTTTGCCATTCCTAATGCAACAGAAATAGAAGTACTGCTATGTCCTGTGTTAAAGCAATCTGCTTCATCTTCCTCTATTTTTGGAAATCCTGCTATTCCATTTAATTGTCTTAATGTTTTTAATTTTTCTTTTCTTCCTGTTAAAATTTTATGTACGTAAGTTTGATGTCCCACATCCCATATTATTTTATCTTCTGGAACATTAAAAACACTATGTAAAGCAATTGTTAGTTCTACTACGCCTAAGTTTGAAGCTAAATGGCCTCCATTTTTAGATACTATTTCTATTATATATTTTCTTATTTCATTACTTAATTGTTTTTTTTCTTTGTAATTTAATTTTTTTAAATCTTTTACATCAGTTATATGATCTATTATATTTTCCATTTTTCTCCTCTTAATATATGATTTACTAAATATATTTTTTTAAAAACTTTCCTGTATAACTTCTTTCATTTTTACATATTTGTTCTGGTGAACCTACTGCTACTACTTGTCCTCCGCTATTACCTCCTTCTGGTCCTAAGTCTATTATGTAGTCAGCTGTTTTTATTAAGTCTAAATTGTGTTCTATAACTATTATACTGTTGCCTGTATCTACCAATCTTTGTAATATATTTACTAATTTATGTACATCTGCTATGTGCAAACCTGTTGTTGGTTCGTCTAATATGTATAGTGTTTTTCCTGTTGCTTTTTTAGAAAGTTCTGTTGCAAGTTTTACACGCTGTGCTTCTCCTCCAGATAATGTTGTTGAAGGTTGTCCAAGTTTTATATAACTTAACCCTACATCATATAATGTTTGTATTTTTTGTTTTATTCTTGGTATTTTATCAAAAAATTCTAAAGCTTCTTCTACTGTCATATCTAATACATCTGCAATACTTTTGCCTTTATATTTTACTTCTAATGTTTCATAATTATAACGTGTTCCTTTACATACCTCACATGGTACATATACATCTGCTAAAAATTGCATTTCTATTTTGTGTACACCATCCCCATTACAAGATTCACACCTTCCTCCTGGTACATTAAAGCTAAATCTTCCTTTTGAATATCCACGAAGTTTTGCCTCATTTGTTGCTGCAAATAAGTCTCTTATCATATCAAAAACACCTGTATATGTTGCAGGATTTGAGCGTGGTGTTCTACCTATTGGAGATTGGTCTATATTTATTATTTTGTCTATATATTCTAAACCTTTTATACCTTTACATTTTCCTGGTTTTAAGTTTGAACCATTTATTTGTTTTGCAACAGTTTTATATAAAATTTCGTTTACTAAAGTAGATTTACCTGAGCCTGAAACACCTGTAACACATGTAAATACTCCTAAAGGAAAGTCCACTGTAATATTTTTTAAATTGTTTTCTGTTGCACCTTTTATTTGTAAAACTTTATTTTTGTAGTGTTTTCTTCTTGTTTTTGGTACAGGTATACTTTTAGTTCCACTTAAATATTGTCCAGTAATAGAATCTTTTACCTTTTTTACTTCTTCTGCTGTTCCTTGTGCCATAATGTTTCCACCATGTACACCTGCACCTGGTCCTATATCTATTATTTCGTCTGCTGCATACATAGTGTCTTCATCGTGTTCTACTACTAATAATGTATTTCCCAAATCTCTTAATTTTTTTAGTGTTGCAATTAGCTTGTTATTATCTCTTTGGTGAAGTCCTATACTTGGTTCATCTAATATGTAAAGCACTCCTGTTAACCCTGAACCTATTTGTGTTGCTAGTCTTATTCTTTGTGCTTCTCCTCCAGATAATGTTCCAGAACTTCTAGATAATGTTAAATAGTCTAAACCTACATCTATTAAAAATTGTAATCTTGCATCTATTTCTGTTAATATTAGTTCTGAAATCATTAATTCTGTTTTTGTAAGTTTTAGATTTTTTAAATAATCCTTCATTTCTCTTATTGGCATTTCAGTTAGTTCGTTTATATTTTTATCTCCAATTTTTATTGAAAGAATTTCTGGTTTTAGCCTTGTTCCATGGCAATCCATACATTCTGAATTGCTCATATACATTTCGTAAAATGTTCTCATACCATTAGATTTTGTTTCTCTGTGTCTTCTTTCTAATGTTGGAATAACTCCTTCAAATGGAGCAGAAAATCTACGAGTTCCTGCATATGATGTGTATTCGAAGTCTATTATTTCATCCCCTGTACCATATAATATTTTTTCTAAAAATTCTCTTGGCAATTTTTTTATTGGTACTTTTATATCTACACCATAATGTTTACCTATACTTTCGAAATACATTTTTGCCATTGTTTCGCCTTTTTTCATTGTACTTGAGCCAAATGCTTTTACACCATCATATAGTGTTTTATTTTTATCTGGAATTATTAAATCTTCATCCATTCTCATTAAATATCCAATTCCTGTACAACTTGGGCAAGCACCTTGTGGATTATTAAATGAAAACATTCTTGGTGAAAGTTCTGGAAAACTAAATCCACAAGTTGGGCATGCATAATTTGCACTATATAATACTTCTTTACTATTTTTGTTAGAGTCAAAGATTTCTACTACTACCAATTTATCTGCATATTTCATAGCAGTTTCTACAGATTCTGTTAATCTACTTCTTATTCCTTCTTTAATAACTAATCTATCAACTATTAAATCTATTTGATGTTTTTTTGTTTTACTTAATTTTATTTCGTCAGAAAGTTCTACAACATCTCCATCTATTTTTGCTCTTACAAATCCATTTTTTTGATATTCTTCTAATTGTTTATTAAATTCTCCTTTTTTTGCTCTTACAACTGGAGATAAAATTTGTATTCTTGTTCCTTCTTCTAATTTTAAAATATTATCTATAATTTGGTCCAAACTTTGTTTTTCTATTTTTGTATGGCAGTGTGGACAATATGGCACACCTATTCTTGCATATAAAAGTCTCACATAATCATATATTTCTGTAACAGTTCCTACTGTTGAACGTGGATTTTTAGATGTTGTTTTTTGGTCTATAGAAATTGCAGGAGATAATCCTTCTATTGATTGTACATTTGGTTTGTGCATTACTCCTAAAAATTGCCTTGCATATGAAGATAAACTTTCTACATATTTTCTTTGTCCTTCTGCATATAAAGTATCAAATGCTAAAGATGATTTACCAGAACCGGAAAGTCCTGTAATAACAGTTAATTTATCTCTTTGTATTTTTAAATTTATATTTTTTAAGTTATGCTCTTTAGCTCCCTTAATAATAATTTCATTATTCATATTTTGCCCCCTAAACAAATTAATTATATAATAATTTACGTATATATTCAAGGAAATATTTGATATTATGTTGATTTTATGGTATAATTATTTTAATTTGTTACTGTTGTAATATTACATTAGGAGGGATTATTATGTCATCAAGTGTTAAAGAAGCAAAAAAGAAATTCCCCTTACATAAGCAACTTGTTGTTTATGTAAAAGAAAATCCCGTAAATTTATACGATAGTGTTATGTTTGATAACATTATACGGAAAAGTAATTATCCTGCATATAGTTTATATATCCATGATGATTACATTACGCTATGGGCATTAAATATACCAAATGCCGAACCTATAAAACTTATTATTGACGATAAGTTATGGGAGGAGCTTTACAATATATTTGATGTTCAAGAGTAAAACAAAAAAGACCATATAATATGGTCTTTTTTCTGTTTCATACAATTTTTTAATATTTTCTTTACATTTACATAATTTTATAGTATAATTTTTTTGTTACTTGTAAAAACTGTTTTTATTTTGAAAGGAGGCTTCGGTATTATGAATATTTCAAGAAGCCAGTGGTATAGGCGGAAAATAAAAAATTTTTTAGATTCCAATGAATCACAGTTATCAATTCTACTTTATAGTAGAGAAATTAAGTGTATTAAGAAGCTTTTTGGAGATATTCCAATAGCAGTAGGCGAAACTGTTAGCAGCACAGATAAGCGAAAATTCTGCCGGATTCTTAAATAATCCTAAGGACATACTATTATAGTATGTCCTTTTTATTTGTATTTTACATTTTTTTTGGTATAATATATCAAAGGAGAATTTTTTATGTTTAAATTACATTCACCATATAAACCAACTGGCGACCAGCCAGAAGCAATAGAATACTTATCAAAGGGCATTAAAGAAGGCAAAAAATTTCAGACACTTTTAGGAGTTACAGGCTCACGGAAAAACATTTACTATGGCAAACATCATTGAAAAAGTACAAAGGCCAACTCTTGTTTTGGCACATAATAAGACACTAGCTCGGACAATTATATAGTGAGTTTAAAGAGTTTTTTCCAGAAAATAATGTGGAATACTTTGTTTCTTACTATGATTATTATCAACCAGAAAGTTATTTACCGCAAACAGATACTTATATAGAAAAAGATGCTTCCATTAATGACGAAATAGATAAATTACGCCATTCTGCAACTTTATCTTTATTTGAAACAAGAGATGTTATTATTGTTGCATCTGTTTCTTGTATTTATGGTTTAGGAGACCCTATTGATTACCAAAATATGATGCTTTCTTTACGACCTGGAATGAATAAAACTAGAGATAATGTTTTAAAAAAGCTAATTACTATGCAATATAATAGAAATGAAATGGACTTTAAAAGAGGAACTTTTAGAGCTAAAGGAGATATTGTAGAAATATATCCTTCTTCTCAAAGTGAAAGCGCTGTTAGGGTTGAATTTTGGGGTGATGAAATTGAAAAAATTTCTGAAATAAATCCTTTAACAGGAAAAGCTACAGGAATTCGTAATCACATACTTATTCCTCCTGCTTCACAATATGTAACAAGTAAAGATAAACTTGAAAAAGCAATTATTACTATTGAAGAAGAAATGAAAGAGCGTGTAAAATTCTTTAAAGAGCAAGGAAAATTAATTGAAGCACAAAGAATTGAGGAAAGAACAAATTTTGACATAGAAATGATGAAAGAAACTGGCTTTTGTCAAGGAATAGAAAATTATTCAAGACATATTAGTGGAAGACCGGCTGGATCTTCCCCATATACTTTATTTGATTATTTCCCAGATGATTTTTTACTTTTAATAGATGAATCTCACGCTACTATTCCACAAGTTAGAGCAATGTATAATGGAGATAAATCTCGTAAAGATTCTTTGGTAAATTACGGTTTTAGACTTCCTTCTGCCTATGATAATAGACCTTTAAAATTTAAAGAATTTGAAGATAGAATTAATCAGGCTGTATTTGTTAGCGCTACACCAGCAGAATATGAAAAAGAACATTCTAAAGAAAATGTAGTTGAACAAATTATTAGACCAACAGGTCTTTTAGATCCTAAAATAGAAGTTAAGCCAATAACAAATCAAATAGATGATTTAATTAATCAAATTCGTATAAGAGTTCAAAAAAATGAAAGAATTTTAGTTACTACATTAACAAAAAAAATGGCAGAAGATTTAACTTCTTATTTAAAAAGTTTAGATATTAAAGTAAATTATATGCATTCAGATATAAAAGCACTAGAAAGAATGGAAATCATACGTAATTTACGTTTGGGAGAATTTGATGTTTTAGTTGGAATAAATCTTTTAAGAGAAGGTTTAGATATTCCAGAAGTTTCATTAGTAGCAATTTTGGATGCAGACAAAGAAGGTTTCTTACGTTCTGAGCGTTCTTTAATTCAAACAATAGGACGTGCTGCAAGAAATACAGATGGAACAGTTATAATGTATGCAGATGAATTAACAGAAAGTATGGAAAAAGCAATTTCTGAAACAAATAGAAGAAGAAAAATTCAGCAAGAATATAACGAAAAAAATGGAATAACACCTCAAACAATTACTAAATCTATAAGAGATACAATTAAAGCAACAATTGTAGAAGATATCTCAGCTGAATATAAAATTAATGAAAACGAAGATATTAAAGATATTATTACAAGATTAACAGATGAAATGTTACAACTGGCTAGCAATATGGAATTTGAAAAAGCAGCAGAATTAAGAGATAAAATTAAAGAATTAGAAAAAATTGTATAATTTTATACTAGACAAATTTTAAATTTTTGTGTATTATAATTGCATAAGTTTAAAAATAATATTTTTTATAAATTGGGGGTATACTTATGACAAACAAAAATATTTTATTTATTTTAATTATTGCAGTAATTTGCGCTTTAAGCTTTAGTGTTTTTGCAGAAAATGATATTGATATGGATTTAAATGAAAATACTTCAAATACAACTAATAACACATCAAATTCAAGCACTAACAATACTACTAATTCAAATTATAATAATACAAATAGTTCTAATAATACAAGCTCTAGTTATGATGAAGATATCGACGATGATGATGAATATACAAATAATTCTACAACAAATTCATCTACAAGAGTAAGTAGTATCTCTACTACTTCAGAATCTGGATTAGGCTTAACTAATATTTTAAGTATCATTTTAATTGTTATTGGAATTTTATTAGTATTACTTGCCATTGCAATTTTAATTAGATTAAAATAAATTATTAATTTTTCTATATTTAAAAACAGGGAATATTTTGTTTCCTTGTTTTTTTGAAATTTTTACCTTTTTTATGTTGTATATTTTTTATATAATTTCCAATAATATTATTAAAGTTTTTTTAACTTTTAATCTTATTTTGGAGGTAAATATTTATCATGACAAAGAAAATTATTATAACTTTAGCAATTATATTATGTGCAATATTTGCTACTACTTATTCATTTGCAACAAATGAAATAAAAAATGGTGTAATGGATGCTGCAAATGATGTTCGTAATGTTGTTGGTGACGTAGAAAATGGTGTAGAAAATGTTGCCAAAGATGCTGCTGGTGCAATCCGTGAAGGTACAAACGATGTAGAAAATGCTGGTGAAAATATGACAGGCGATGTAATGAATCAAAATACAAATGGTACTACTACATCAAATAATGACAATATGAATAATGATGGATATTCTGCAACAAGAACAGCAACAGATGTAACCGGTGGAATGTCTAGCACAATGTGGACATGGATTATTTTAGCAATTGTAGGTGTTGCAATTGTTGCACTAGTTTGGTTTTATGCTATGCAAAAAAACAACTCACACGAAAATTACTAAAATAAAAATATTTTTAAGCAGGCGGATATATATTAAACTATTAAAGTTAGTGTAATTTACAGTTTTAGTATTTATAGTTTAATTGTCCGCCTCTACATTTGTGTAGTAATAAATTTTATGATATAATATAGCAAATAAAAAAATAAATGAGGTTACATATTATGAATTCAAAATTTATTGCTAAAAATCCCACTGCTAAGCATAATTACGAAATAAAAAATACAATAGAAGCTGGTATTGTGCTTTATGGGACAGAAATAAAGTCTATAAGAGCACGGAAAAGTTAATTTAAAAGACTCTTATGCTATTATAAAAAATGGTGAATGTTTTGTTTATGGTATGCATATTAGTCCATATGAACACGGAAATATTTTTAATAAAGACCCTTTAAGAAATAGAAAATTACTTCTTTCTAAAAAAGAAATTTTAAAACTTTCTAATTTAGTAAAGCAACAAGGTTTATCTTTAATTCCAATGAGCTTGTATTTTAAAGGTAGTTTTGTTAAATTAGAACTTGGAATAGGAAAAGGCAAAAAATTATATGATAAGAGAGAAACTTTAGCCAAAAAAGATGCTGAAATGAAAATAAAAAAAGCAATAAAAAACGATTACAAATTTTAAATGTAATCGTTTTTTATTTAGAAAATTTTTATTAATATTTTTGTTATTATTTATTTTGTTTTTTCTTCTATTTCTTTTTTTATTTTACTAATAAATTCTTCTGTTTCCATTTGACCTATATCTCCGTCTTTTCTTGAACGTACTGCTACTTTACCATTTTCTACTTCTTTTGTTCCTATTACTGCCATATATGGTATTTTTTCTAATTGTGCTTCACGTATTTTGTACCCTATTTTTTCGTTTCTATCATCTAATACTACTCTTACTCCAATTTTTCTTAAATTATTTTCTAATTGTTTTGCATAGTCTATTTGTGCATCTGTTATTGGTAGAATTTTTACCTGTGTTGGTGCAAGCCAAAGTGGAAACGCTCCTTTTGTCTCTTCTATTAAGAAACATATAAATCTATCTAATGTTCCTAATATTGCTCTGTGTATTACAACAGGTCTATGTTTTTCACCATCTTCTCCTATATATTCTAGTTCAAACTTTTGTGGTAATAAAAAGTCTAATTGACATGTAGATACTGTTACATCATGTCCTATTGCAGATTTTAATTGAACATCTAATTTTGGTCCATAAAATGCTGCTTCTCCTTCTGCCTCATAATACTTAATTCCTATTTCATTTAAAATTTCTCTTAATTGATTTTCTGCTTTTTCCCACATTTCGTCATCATCAAAATATTTTTCTTTATTATTTTTATCTCTTAAAGATAATCTAAACTCATAATCTTCAAAACCAAAGTCTTTGTATACATCTAAAATTAGCTTTACAACTTTTCCAAATTCTTCTTTTATTTGGTCTGGTCTTACAAAAAGATGAGCATCATTCATACACATTGCACGAACTCTTTCTAGTCCACAAACACTTCCACTGTCTTCGTATCTAAAGTCATGTCCTAATTCTCCTATTCTTATTGGTAAATCTCTATATGAATGCATCTTATTTTTATATATAAGCATATGATGTGGGCAATTCATTGGTCTTAATACCATTTCTTCGTTGTCCATTTTCATTCTAGGGAACATATCTTCACTATAATGGTCCCAATGTCCAGAAACTTTGTATAATTCTGTATTTGCAAGACATGGTGTGTACACATGACTATATCCCATTTCTAATTCTTTGTCTTGTATATATCTTTCTAACAATCTTCTTACTGTAGCACCATTTGGCAAATACATTGGAAGTCCTGAACCAACTAGTTTGTGTGTTGTAAATAATTCTAGTTCTTTTCCTAATTTTCTATGGTCTCTTTGTCTTATTTCTTCTAATTGTTTCATATATTCTTCTACTTGACTTGCTTTAGGGAATGATATTGCATAAATTCTTTGTAGCATTTTATTTTTTTCGTCTCCTCTCCAGTATGCACCTGAAGAAGATAATATTTTTATTGCCTTTACTTTTCCAGTACTTGTTAAGTGTGGACCTGCACAAAGATCTGTAAAGTCTCCTTGTTTATAAAAACTAATTTTTTCGCCTTCTGGCAATTCGTTAATTAATTCTTGTTTGTAAGGTTGTCCTTCCATTAGTTCTAAGGCTTTTTCTTTTGGAAGAAAATATTTTTCTATGCTTAAATCTTCTTTTATTATTTTTTTCATTTCTTGCTCAATTTTTTCTTTATCTTCATCTGTAAATGGTTTTTCTACATCAAAATCATAATAAAATCCATTTTCTATACTTGGACCTATAGCAAATTTTACGTTTGGAAATAAACGCTTAACAGCCTGTGCCATTATGTGTGATGTTGTGTGCCAGTATGCTTGTTTTCCTTCTAAACTACTTTCAAATGTTTCTATATTTAATATGCAATCTTCATTTAATTCATATCTTAAGTCTTGTACTTTTCCATTTACTTTTCCGCATGTTGCCATTCTTGCTAGCCCTTCACTTATTTGTTTTGCAACATCATAAATGCTTGTACCTTTTTCTACTTCTAAAATGGAATTATCTTTTAATTTAATTTTTTTCATAAAAATTTCCTCCTTTATATAAAAAAATCGCCCCTATAGAAAATGTATATTTTCCTATAGGGGTGATTTTTATTCACGGTTCCACCCTATTTTTTACTTAATTTAAGATTATATCGTTATCAACGCTTAGCTTGTTTACACTAAGTACTCGGAGATAGTTTTTCAAATATGTTTTTTAAGATTGAATTTCAGCCTATGTTCAATCCTCTCTGTTAATAACCTTTATTTTACTTTTTCTCGTCATTGTATTTTTATTATTTTATTTATTTTTCTGTAACTTTAACAGTTTCAACTTTATTTGCTTTTGTTACATCTGTAATTTTAATATTTCTATTATGTTCAATCTTTTCCCATGTTGTTTCTCTTTTAAATAAACATTTAAAGTTTATTGCAATCCATGTTGCCATAAAAAATGGATAACATAGTATTTGTTTTGCCATTGGTTTTAATGGTCTTCCATCTAATTTCATTATAAATACTGCAAGTAATATTGGTAAGAAAAATGTTGGAACAATATACATTGCATAATTTAATAATAATTCTGCTCCAGACATTTGACCTGCTAAGTAAATAAACATATTAATTGCAAGTAATGCAAGTGTTGTAATAAACATTGGAATACTACCAACTATATATAAAAATCCATCTATACTTTTTAAATCTTTGTGCTCTTTTATTCCATTTATTAAACTACCTGTATATTTTTTCATACATTGAATATGTCCTACTGTCCATCTTGAACGTTGTGACCAAGATTGCTTAAAACCTGTTGGTTGTTCATCATAAACAATTGCATCTGTTGCCCATCCAACTCTACTGCCTTCTATAATTCTTTTTAATGAAAATTCTATATCTTCTGTAAGTGTTTCTGTATCCCATCCATTTGGTTTTATAATATCAAATCTTACCATAAAACCTGTTCCATTTAATAGAGCAGATAGTCCCAAATTATATCTAGATAAATGATATAATCTGTGCATCATCCAATAAAATAATGCATATCCACCAGTAATCCAATTGTCTGTAGGATTTTTAATATCTCTATAGCCCTGAACTACATCTTCACCTTGGCAAAGTTTTCTATTCATATTTTTTGTAAAATCTTTATCTACTATATTATCTGCATCAAATACAAAGAATGCATCATAATCTGCCTTTTCTTCTATTTTTTGTTTTAAAAACCAATTAAGCGCATATCCTTTTGTTTTTTTATTAGCATCAAATCTTTCATAAACTATAGCACCTGCATCTTTTGCTATTTGTGCAGTATTATCTGTACAGTTATCTGCTATAACGTATATATCTAATAAATTTTTATCATAATTTTGATTTTTTAAGCTTTCTACTAAGTTTGCAACAACTGCTTCTTCATTATGTGCTGGTATTATTGCCATAAATTTATGATTTTTTTCTATTTTTAATGGTTTATCTTTTAATTTAACAAGAGAACAAATACTAACCATAATTTGATATAACCAAAATATAGTTAAAACCCATATAATAGCCTGTTGAATTACATATAAAAATTCCATTTTTTACCTCTTTCAAATTAATATACTACTTTTATTATTATATATTATTTTGCCATCTTTTATATTATACTATTATATAAAAAAAATGGCAATATTTTTCAAAAAATTTATAAATAAATTGTTTGAATATTGCATTTAATTTTTATTTGACGATAAATTGTTTAAAGGGTAGCTTATAAGCTACCCTTTATAGTTAAATCCTATTTATGATGTTTTTTATTGCAATTGCATATTAAAATTATTGCTTGAATAATTGATAAAATTCCTAGTACAATTGCTAAAACAATAACCGCTGGAAGTGCTGCTAAGATTGTTGCAGATATAGCTGCTCCAATTATTGCTCCAATTACTCCTACAAATAAAGTTATTAATATTCCAAATATAATACCCATACAATAACATTTATTTTCTTTCTTTTTTCCATAACATTCTTTTACTTCATATTCTTCTATCATTAATTCTACCTCCTACCACACCAATAAGGTGTTAGTATATTATATGTAGAATTTTTATTTTTTGTTTACATAGTTTTACATTTTTATAAATTATGCTAATCGTACCATTCAAGCTCCCAGTCTACAACTCTAACTGTATCTCCTTCTTTAACACCAGCTTTTTTTAATGCTTCGTTTACTCCTAATGTATCTAAACTTTTTTGAAAATAATACATAGACTCATTATCTTCTAAATTTACTCTACCCATAAGTTTTTGAACAGCTGGACCATCTACAACCCATACATCTTTTTCTTTTGTTATTGTAAATGGTTCTTTTTCTTCTTCTAAGGTATATACTTTTCTATCTTCGTAATTTATTAATTCTTCCTTTGGCAATTCTTTTAATAAATTTGCTACTCTTTCCATTAGACTTTCTACACCTTGCTTTGTTGCTGCTGATATTTTATATATTTCTAAACCTTCTTTTTTTGCTAAATCTTCTAGTTTTTTATATAAAGTTTCATATTGCATAGAGTCTATTTTATTTGCTACTATTATTTGTTTCCTTGTTGCTAATTTTTCACTATATTTTTTTAATTCTTTATTTATAGCATAAAAATCATTTACTGGATCTCTTCCTTCCATTCCAGATACATCTATAATGTGAAGTAATAATCTTGTTCTTTCTATATGTCTTAAAAATTGAATTCCAAGACCTACCCCTTGGCTTGCACCTTCTATAATTCCTGGTATATCTGCCATAACAAAACTATTTCCATTTTTTGTTTTTACCACTCCTAAATTTGGTTTAAGTGTTGTAAAATGATATGCTGCAATTTTAGGCTTAGCAGAAGTTACAACGCTTAAAAGAGTTGATTTCCCTACGCTTGGAAATCCTAATAATCCAACATCTGCTAAAAGTTTTAATTCTAATATTATTTCTTTTTCTATTCCTTTTTCTCCATCTTGTGCAAAATGAGGTGCTTGCCTTGTAGATGTTGCAAAATGTGAGTTTCCCTTTCCACCTCTTCCACCTGGTAAAATAAGTTCTTTTTGATTTTGCTTAGATAAATCTGCAACAACCTTTTGAGTCTCAGCATCTTTTATTATAGTACCTCTAGGAACTTTTATTACTATGTCTTGTCCACTTTTACCATAGCAGTGACCACCACTGCCATTTTCTCCATTTTGTGCTTTAAATATTTTTTTAAACCTAAAATCTATTAAAGTATTAGAATCTGGGTCAACTTCGAAATAAACGTCTCCACCTTTTCCGCCGTCTCCTCCATTTCGTCCTCCTGCTGCAACATATTTTTCTTTTCTAAATGTTACAGCACCATTTCCGCCATCTCCAGATTTTATAGTTATTTTTGCATAATCTGTAAACATATAAATTCCTTTCTTTTTTATTTGCTTTATAGCGTTTTATATATTTTTATTGATAGAAAAGTTTTTAAAAAATTTTAATTTCAATTCGTTTTTAATAATTTAATTTCATTGCTTCTTTTATTCTTAACATATTTTCTTTTGCTATTTTTCTTGCATGTTTTGTACCTTCCATAAGTATTTCTTTTACTAATTCTGGTCTTTCTTCATAATATCTTCTTTTTTCTCTTATTGGTTCTAATTCATTAATTATATTTTTTATTAGTTGTTTTTTACATGCAACACAACCTCTTGTGCCTGCTCTACATTCTTTCATAATTTCTTCTAATTCTTCATTACTTTTTGTAAATAATTTATGATAATATGAAACCATACATATATTAGGATTTCCTGGGTCATCTTTTTTTATTCTTCCTGGGTCTGTTACTGCACTCATAACCTTTTTTGTTATTTCTTCGTCTGTATCTGATAAGTATATAGCATTTCCTAAAGATTTACCCATTTTTTCATTTCCATCTAAACCTTTTATTCTTTTTGCATTAGATAAAATTGCTTTTGGTTCTAAAAGAGTTTGCCCATATATAGAGTTAAATTTTCTTACTATTTCTCTACATTGTTCTATTAAAGGTAATTGGTCTTCTCCTACTGGAACTATTGTACCATTTAGTGCTGTTATATCTGCTGCTTGACTTACAGGGTAACCTAAAAATCCATATGTAACACTTTCCCCAAAAAGTTCCTTTTTTTGTGCTATTTCTGTTTTTACAGTTGGATTTCTTTGTAATCTAGAAACTGTTACTAAATTAGAATAAAATACTGTAAGTTCTGCAACTTCTGGAATCATAGATTGTAAGTATATAGTTGCTTTATTAGGGTCTACACCTACAGCTAAATTATCCATAACAATTTCTTTAACATTTTTTTGAACCTTTTCAGGATTATTAAAATTATCTGTTAATGCTTGAACATCTGCAACTAATATAAATGTTTCGTACTCATTTTGTAGTTTTACTCTATTTTGTAATGAGCCAAAGTAATGTCCAATGTGTAATCTTCCTGTTGGTCTATCTCCAGTTACAATTCTATCTTTCTTTTCTAACATATCATTCTCCTTTTTTCTCTTAAAAGTATTGTTATTATATCATTTATTAATATCTATTTCAAGAAAAATAGAAGCTAAAAAATTCTAACTTCTATATTAACTAATATATTACTTTATATTAATTTTATAAGATATATTACAACATCTTTACCAAGATAGTTTGCTGTTGAATACAAACTTATTCCATTATCATTAAATTGTATTAGAACACAGTTTGTAGAATATGTATATGGCAACATATTATGATTTCCACTATCATCTATCCAATATCCCTCTATAATACAATTATCCTTATTAAATCCTTCAGGATAATCTGCAACTTTAGTCCATTGACTAGCTTTACTTGGATTTTTCACTTCTATTTTTACAATGTCTGTAGTACTAGCTCTATTTCCAGATGTTTCGTATTCTTCTAATTTATTTTCTAAATTTGCTAATTCTTCAGTTTCAGTATTTTGAGCATTATTTGTTTTCTCTTTTGCAAGTTGTGCCTTTGCTATTATTCCATCATTACCTAAAACTGTATTTAAAACTACTCCCGCTAAAATTAAAAGCACTATTATTGTAATTACCAGTGCAATTAATGTTACTCCCTTTGCGTTTTTTAGAATACCGCGCTCTCTTCCTCTCTCTTAGAGCTTCAACTACTTTCATCTTTTGTTACCTCCAAATACTTTTAATCTTTTTCAAATTATACACTAAATATATATCTAAATGCAATAATTTGCAAAAGAAAAATATATGTTTTATTCATTAAAACATATATTTTTCTTGCAATTAACTTAAATTCATAAACAAAAAATAATTATATTTTTTATATATCATAAAAATATGTTGCTTCTAAATCTGCTTCGTGAAGTAGCAATGCAAGTGGATATTTTTTAAATGCATTTCCTAAAGTTGTATATTGTTCTTTAGGTTCTGTAAATCCCATATGCCAACGTATACAATATTTTTCTTCTGGTGTCATTTTTATATATTCTGTAAGCATCATTACAGATTTTTCCCCATGTCCATAAGGGATTGTATCTTCTACTGTATAGTATGGTACTTTTTCCCATTCTCCTCTTGCATTTTTAGCATTTCTATAATCTACTTTATAGAAATTTACTTTGCATATATCATGTAGTAAAGCTATTATTTTTATTGTATCTTCTGTAGTTTCAATATCTTTTATGCAATTTGCTACTTTGTGTTTTAATATTTCATATACTTTCATACTATGTTCTAAAAGTCCACCTTCATATGAGCCATGAAATCTTGTACTTGCAGGCGCTGTGAAAAAGTCTGTTTTATTTTCTATAAAATCTATTAATTCTTCCATTCCCTCTCTATTTATTTCTTTTAGTAATTTTAAAAATTCTTCTTTCATTTAATTGTTTCCTTTCTTTTTATAAAATTATTATATTTTATTGCTGTAAAGTAAAAAGTAAATTTTTAAGTTTTATATATTTTAAAGTTCTATTTTATTTATTTTTAAACTTTTATTTAGCAATTTTTCTGCTACATTTATAAAATTACATTCTGTGTCTGTTAAATTTATACTATAATTTTCTTTGTTTGTTATAGTATTTTCCATATTATTTTTATTTAAATATTCTTTTAAATATTTTGCCATTTGTTTACCTGTATTAATTATTTCTACATTATTTCCTAATTCTTGTTTTATTAGTTCTTCAAATAATGGATAATGTGTACATCCTAAAATTATTTTTTCTATTTTAGTATCTTTAAAATCTTTCATATATTCTTTTATTGCCATTTTTGCTACTTCATTTTTAGTCCATCCTTCTTCTGCCATTTGAGCTAATAATGGTGTTTCTTTAGATATTATGTATGTATTATTATTCTTTTGTTTTATTTGTTTTTCCCATTCTCCGCTTCTTATTGTTCCTTTTGTAGCAATTATTCCTACATTTTTAGTATCGTTATTTATGCAATTTAATATTGTAGGTTCTATTATACCTATAATTGGTACTTTATATATTTGTTTTAATTCTTCTAAAGCTTGACTTGTAGCTGTTCCACAGGCTATTACAATTAGCTTTACATTTTGAGATACTAAATAATTTACTATTTGCTTAGATATTTGTATTATAGATTCTTTAGATTTACTACCATATGGAAATCTTTTTGTATCTCCTATATATATAATTTCTTCATTTGGTAATTGTTTTATAATTTCAGAAAAAACAGTTAGTCCGCCAACTCCTGAATCAAATATACCTATTTTCCTATTATCCATTTTTGCCTCCCTTTGCTATTTTATATTATTCAATATAATAACAAATAATAACAATTTTTTCAAATATACATAAAATATACTAAGGTATTTACCTAATATATTTTGAAAGGATTTAGATATTTATGGAATGTAATAAACCAATGTGTCCAGTTGTTGGAGTTGAAGGCTTTATTGAAAGTGGTAAACAATTCGATTTAGATATAACATTACCAGAAGATAACAGAAATGTTATATATGGAGTTGTAAGAGACTGCTATAAAGAGCCAGTATGTGATGCAGTAGTAAAATTAATTGAAGTTGTAAAAGATTGCGGAAAAGAAGAAAAAAGACCTGTTTCTCATACATTTACAGATAAAGACGGAAGTTTTGTATTTGGACCACTTTGTCCAAATAAATACTATGAAGTACAAATATGGGTAAATCAAGTAAAACATTATAAAATATGCGCAGATTGCAAGCATGTAGGAAAATGCTTACAAGGCGAAAAAATAGATTGTTGTGACTACGATTTAAGACCAGAAAAACCATGTTGCCCAAGAGAAGAATGTGATATTGAAGAAGAAGATATTGAAAAATAAAATTTTTTTACTTTTAAAATAATTAAATAAGAGTAAGACGAATTTAGTCTTACTCTTAAAAATTTAAAATATGTTCTTAAACATAAAGTTATACTTTTCTTCAATATGTTCTAATATAAAAATAGTATTTTCTATTTTAGGTACAGTTTCTTCGTAATTTTTTTCTTCTATATAGCCTTTAATTTCAAATAGTTCGCTTTCTATTTTTTCTAATTCGTCATGTTCTATATAATATTCTAACTTTCCTTTATATTTTTTCCACATAACAAAAATATCTTCTGTAATTTTTTTAATATTTTCTTCATTTACCTCATCTTTATCAATTTGCTTACTTATTTCATTTAACTTTATTTTTAAATTTTCTACGCTTTCTTTTGTATAATTTTGAGTAATTATATTTAGTGTTGTTATTAATAGTAGTATTAATATAATAATTATTATTTCTTTTTTCATTTTACTTAAGTCTCCTTTTTTTGGCAGAATATATTACCTTTTCCGTCATAAGTTACAACTAAAGCTTCTTCAGATGAAATATTAAAATGTTCTAGTTGTTTTTTTAGCCATTTCTCATTTTTACCAATTTTCTCTAAATTTTTTCTCATAATTTCTCCATCAATTACTAAGTCATAAGGGATTCCTTCATATTCTGGCATAATATTAAAATCTTCTGGTGTTGTATTTCTTTTATTTGGTTTTTGTATAACGCTTATTTGTCCACTTGTTTCTAAAATAGCATATTCTACATCTCCTAAATTATATACATTTTCTGCACGTAATCTTTCTTCTAGCTCGTTTATTGTTATTTTTTCTTTTATTAGTGCTTTTTCATCTATTTTTCCTCTATATATTAAAATTTGCGGTTTTCCACAAATTATTTCTCTAAATCTAATACTTTTCATATTAAGGATTGAAATAAATAAATGCATAAGTAACAGTCCTAAAATAGGAATTATTCCATTTGTAAGCGGAATTCCAAGTTCTGCCATGGGAACTGCTGCTAAATCTGCTATCATAATTGAAATTGCAAGTTCAAAAGGTTGCAATTGTCCTATTTCTCGTTTTCCCATAAGTCTCATAACTATTAATACTAAAATATACAATATAATAGTTCTTACAAAAATTGTTAACATTTTTTTCTCCTTATTTTTTCTTATTTTTCGCAAATTTATATAAATTATACAGTTTGCATAATAAATATTTTTTTGTAAATAATATTAATTGAAACAAAACTTTTTTGTTTCTAAACTTTAAAATGATATTTAATTTATCATGATTTTTCTCTTTTAAAGGAGGGTAAACTAATATGGCAAACACACGGAAGTAATTCACAGTCTGAAAGTTCTATGGGTATGGTTGGTCAAATTATTTGGCGTTTAGTAACATCTGCTATAGTACTTGCAATTACTGCATTCTTTACTCCTGGTTTTTCTATTAATAACTTTTGGACATTAGCAATTGCAGCTATTGTTTTAACAGTAATAGATTATCTAATAGTAAAATTTACAGGTCTTCAAGTAAGTAGTTTTGGTAAAGGATTTGTTGGTTTTGTATTGGCAGCTATAACATTATATGTTACACAATTCTTTGTAGCTGGTTATACTGTTTCATGGATGGCCGCAATTATAGGTGCTTTAATATATGGTGTTATAGATTACTTTATACCTGGTGAACAAAGCGTATAACAACAAAAAAAGAATTGATATTTTTATCAATTCTTTTTTTATAAGATATAATGCTTTTATAATTTAAATTAAAGATAACAAATATTAGCTTTTAATTTTTAAATGATTCTACTTCGCTTTGAGTTAAATATCTCCATTTTCCTATTTCTAAATTATTAACTGTTATTTGTCCTATTTTTGCTCTGTGCAGAGCAAGCACTTTTTTATTTATTGCACTGCACATTTTTCTAACTTGTCTATTTTTTCCTTCGTGTATTGTAATTTGAATTCTTGAGATATTTTTTTCTTTTTCTATTTTTAATATTTTAACATTAGCAGGTTTTGTTTTATAATCTTCATCTATAATTACACCATTTTCTAAATTGTTTATATCTTCGTTTGTTATAATTCCTTTTACTGTTACATTATATGTTTTGTTTATTTCATGACTTGGATGTGTAAGTTTATTAACAAATTCGCCGTCATTTGTTAGTATTAGCGCTCCAGATGTATACATATCTAATCTTCCAACTGGAACTATTCTTTCTTTTACTTTTACTAAGTTTAAAACAGTATCTCTTTCAAATTGGTCTTTAACTGTAGTTACATATCCTATTGGTTTATTTAGTAAAATATATATTTTTTTAGAATTATTTTTAATTTTTTTATTTTCAAATTCAACTACATCATTTTCTATATTTATTTTTGTACCAAGTTTTGAAATTACTTTACCATTTACTTTAACTTTTCCTTGTAAAATATATTCTTCACATTTTCTTCTTGAAGCAATTCCTGAATCTGCTAAAAATTTTTGTAATCTAACTTCTTCCATTTTTCTAAAAATTTCCACCTTTTTTTTGTATCTTTTTTTTAATTTTTGTATATTATATATTATAAGATAGTTTTGTTTTTATTTTCTTTTTATGCTGTTTTTAATAGTGTAAAAAGTTTATATAGATTATCCGGTGTTTTTTTACGCCGGATTTGATTTTTTTAATATTATATTAATTATTATAAAATTTTTTTAGCTTTTACATTTTAAATTATTTAAAACATCTTCAAAATATTTTGGTAATGGTGCTATAACTTCCATCTGTTTATTAGTTGTAGGATGCTTAAATTCAATTTTCCAACTATGTAACATTTGTCCTTTTACTCCAAATTCATTTTTTCCATTTGAGTAAACCTCATCTCCAACAATTGGGTAACCTATTTTAGATAAATGTACACGAATTTGATGTGTTCTTCCTGTCTCTAAATTTATTTTTAAGTATGTATTATTTTCAAATCTTTCTAAAACTTTAAAATGCGTTATTGCTTCTTTTCCGTTTTTTACTACAGCCATTTTCTTTCTATCTGTAAGGCTTCTACCTATAGGCATATTTATTGTTGCTTCGTTTTCTTTAATAATTCCTCTTACTAGTGCTAAATATGTCTTTTTTACTTTTCTGTCTTTTATTTGTTTACTTAAGTTTAAGTGTGCTTTGTCGTTTTTTGCAACTATTAATACGCCTGATGTATCTTTATCTAATCTGTGGACTATTCCTGGACGAATTTCTCCGCCTATACCGGACAAATCCCCGCTCGCATATTTTCATTAAAGCATTTACTAATGTTCCATCTGGATTTCCATTTGCAGGATGAACAACTAATCCTTTTGGCTTATTTACAACTATAATATCTTTGTCCTCGTATAAAACTTCAATAGGAATATCTTGTGGCTTAATTGTAGCTTGTTTAACCTCTGGTATATTTATTGTTATTTTATCATTTATATTTACTTTATATGATGTTTTAACAATTTTTTCGTTTACCTTTATATTTCCATTTCCTATTAATTTTTGTGCTGTAACTCTTGTAATATTTTTATTTAGCATTGGAACTATTTTATCTATTCTATTGTTTGAATTTTCTTTATTTATTATGTATGTTTCCAAATAAATTCTCCTTATAAATTATTTATTTATATTTTCTTTTCTAACTTTTATGGCAAATAGTGCAAAAAATACTGCAAGTAAAATCCATCCTAAAATAATTAATATATCAGCTATATTAATTACTGGTATAAATTTTAATATTGGCGTAAAATCTATAAACTTAACAACATAACCTCTAAAAAGCCTATCTATTAAATTTCCAATAGCACCAGCTATTATTAAGCATAGTGCGCCATAGGTTTTCCCGTCTATTTGTTCTTTTTGCATTTTCATAAATTTAAATATAATTCCTAAAACAATTACATTTGTAATAATAAATGTAATTGTTCCTTTTTGTCCTACACCAAAGCTTCCTTCAATACTTTGTTTATAATTTATATTTAAAACTCCTGGTATTAAAGTACTTGTTTTTTCTATACATAAAACTTTTGTAACTTGGTCTAATGCCAATAATACAATAATTACTGCTATTATAATAATTAAATTTTTTTTATTTTTATTCATTTTTATAACCTCTCATATATAACAAAATATTTATCTGAATAAATTTGCTTGTATTTACTATCTACCTTTAATGCATAATTTAACTTAGCATCTTTATATAAGATAACATGTGTAATTCCATAAGAATTAAATCCTTCTTCATATTCCATTCCCATATTAGAAATATCTAAAAAATCAGAAAATATATCTTCTTTACCATTAAATTCTGGTGCATATAAATCTGCTCTAGAATCTATAAATACTGGTATTCCCCTATATAGCATATAGCTTCCATAATTATATTCATTAAATATTCTTGCAGTTTTTAAGTCTATATTTTCTAAAATAAAATCACACGCTTGCACAGGATACGAACTTTCACTAACAAATTTATCATCTTTTATATCTTTGTGTATATTAAATCCTATAATTGCTACTATACAAATTACTAAAGTTCCACCTATAAAATTACTAATTACTTTTGTAAAATCATATAAATATTTTTTAAGTTTAATACTATTTATATATTGCGATAAATTCTTGTTAAAAATTATTGTTCCTACTACTAATAAAATAGAAACTTGCCTTTTAGACATTATTGTAAGTAGCATAAGTCCACCTAACAAAAATAAATCCCTTAATTTTACTTTTGTTTTTGTGAATGTAAATAGTCCAATAATTAATATAAATATGCATAAAACAGGCAAATTATCCCAAAATACTATTGGAAGATGTTCGTTTATATTTTGTGTTGTATTTCCCTGCATTGTTTTTAATAAATACGTATATGGTGTATTTCCAAGTGGAGTAATTAGTCCCATTAAAGCACAAATAATTATAACTATAAATAAATATTTTATATTTTTATTTTTTTCTAAAATTATTTTATATGAATTTTCTCTTACTTCTTGTTTCTTTTGTTTTATTTTTATTAATGCATCTTGCAACTTTTGTTTTTCTTCTTTAATTAAATTTTTAGAATCTTCTTTATTACCGAATCTTACATATTTTTATTTTTAAAATTTTTATTATAGTTGCTATTCGTAATGCAATTTCCGCATCATAACACACTATAAATAAATATTCTGCTATATATGGTAAAAATAAAATAAAAAACAACGGCCAAACTGCACAGTGCAAATTAGCAATTATTAATGATATAAATGCTAAACATACTGCATATATTTTTTTGGGATTATTTATAAATTTTTCTAATAAGTATATTGTTAAAGCAAATAAAGAAAAAGTAACTAATTGTGCTCTTGCTGCAATAAAGTCTTTTAGTAAATATATATCTAGTAATGTAAAAATTAAAGATACAAATTTATTATTACTTATATTTGAATTTGTAAAATAAATAATGAGTCCTAGAATAATTGCAAATACACATGTTGAGCAATATATACCTTCCCAATTTCCTATTTTATAAGTTATATTCATAATGCAATCATATAGCCAATGTGGAAATGTATAAGGTAATCCTTCATGCCAAGAAAACGGATCTTGCATATTTATACCATTTTCAAAAATATATTCACCAATTTTTATTGTGTAATATGTATCGTTTTGCATAGTTTTAGGAGATACAGCTATCGCCATAATAACTATACTAATTACTGCAACTATATTAAATATAATTTTATCTTTTTTTGTAAATTCCATATGTTATCCTTTCGCATTTGTTTTTTTGATATTATACCAAAAAAAATATAAAAAGCATAGCTTTTTATATTTTTTTATTTTTATCCTATTTCTTCTTGACTATTTTCATCTTCATTTTCGTCTATTAATTCTAAACTTGCAATTGAAACTTCATAAGCAACTTTAGTTTGAACTGTTCCGTCTTCATATTTTTTCTCATATTGTCTAGATTGAACCCTTCCTACTATTTTTACTTTTGTTCCAACTTCTATATTTTTACAAAATCTTGCATTACGTCCCCATGCTATTGCTGGAATATAATCAGATTTGTTATATGCTCTATTTACTGCAAGTAGTATATCTGAAATTTCTCTTCCAAATGGTGTTTGTCTATAAATTGGTGCTTTACATATGTATCCAATTAATGTTACCTCATTTGAAATATTTTCTTTTAAATCCTTTTCTTCGTCTTCTTCAGATTGTTCTACTTCTTCTATAAATTGTAATTCTTTTACAAAAACAGTTAATACTAATCTATTTCTTTCATTTTCATAACTGTTATAAGATCTAAATTGACCTTCTACCATTACTTTTCTTCCTATTGTTAGTTCGTTTGTAGGAACTAATCTTTCGGAAATTGTAACAGGTATGGTATCTGATACACCACTTAAACGTGGAACTTCTACATCAAATATATAAAATTTCTCCCCATATATTTCATGACTAAATCTTTTTTCGCTTGTAATTTTACCAACCAATATTAAATGGTTATTATCTAAATAATTTGTAATCAACTTTTTTTCCTCCTATACTCTTTATTATTTTATCTAATGTATTTTATTCATATTGCTTATCTTTTAGAATACATTTTTAGTCTACATAACTATTATACAATATTTTTTTAGCTTTGTCTACATAAAATTGGAAATTTTTGAAATTATTGTAAACTCTTCTATATTTTACATTATTGATTAACTTTGGTTTGTGTACCTTGTGAATTAATCTTGTAATCTTTTTTGTAAATTAAATTTGATACTTTTTCTATTTCGTATCCCTTGCTTTTTATATTATTTATTATTAATTCTAAGCTGTCTGCAGTATGTTCTGTTCCGTTATGCATTAAAATTATGTCTCCACTTTTCAATTTGCTATCTAATCTTTCCCACATTTGGTTTCCTGTAACACCCGTATAATCTAGTGTATCTAAAGACCATTGTATAGTATAATAATTTAATTTTTCTGCTGCAGTTACAACAGTATCATTATATTCACCATATGGTGCTCTATATAAATTTATATCTTCTCCTATTATGTTTTTTAATTTTTCATTACAATTTTGAATTTCTTTAATATTTGACTCTAGGCTTAGCTTATTTACATGTGGATGTGTATTTGAATGATTTCCTATTTCATGACCATTTTCATATATTTTTTTAACCGCCTCTGGGTATTTATCTGCCCAATCCCCCACAATAAAAAATGTAATCTTAACATCACATTTTTTTAATGTTTCTAGTATAGAATCAATATCATCTGCATTCCAAGCACAATTCATTGTTAATGCTATTTTATTTTCATTTGTTTGAACATTATATATAGGTAGCTTTTCATTTGTTTGAGCTGAAACTTCCAATGTTTTATTATTATTTGCAAAAACTGATAAAGTAAACAGTATTGCAACAGTTGAAAATGCAACTACATAGGAAGTTATTTTTTCTTTATTAAATACTAAAAACATAAAAAACCTCCAAATTCAAGCTTTTACATTTTATGCTTAAATTTGAAGGTTTATGAATATATGAAAATGATATTTAATATAGTTTTGGTTTTAATTCTAGGTAAATTGGCTTTTCGTCTTTTATTCTTGTAGATTTTCCATGTCCAGGATATACTATTGTTTCATCTGGAAGTATTAGTAGTTTTTTAGTTATTGAATTCATTATATCTTCTATACTAGAAGTTGGAAGGTCTGTTCTTCCCCATGTTCCTCTAAATAGTGTATCTCCGGAAAATAGCAATTTTTTCTTTTCACAAAATAGGCTACTTCCACCTTTTGTATGACCTGGTGTATGTATGACTCTAAATTCTAAATTTCCTAAATGTATTAAATCTCCATCGTCTACAATTGAGTCTGCATCTAATTCTATATTTTTAACACCTATATAATCTACTAAATTTATATTTGGATCATTTAAACCTTTACTATCTTCTCTATGAATTAATATTTTACAATTATATTTTTCTTTTAATTCTTGAACTCCACCTATATGGTCTCCATGGCAGTGTGTTAAGTATATATATTTTACTTTTGCGTGTAAAATATCTAGCATTTCTACTATTTTTTGAACTTCCCCTGCTGGGTCTATTATCATTGTTTCTTTGCTTTGTTCATCATGTACTATATAACAATTTGTTGGATCTGCTAAATTTGTATTTATTTTTAATTCTTTTAATATCATTTGTGTTTACCTTCCTATTTATTATTTCTTCCTTTTAACCTCAAAAATACTATCAATTTTTGTTAATGAATTAATTACCTTATTAAGTTCATTTATATTTTCAACTTCTATTGTTATTCCTACTATTGCAATATTTTCCTTGTTTGTTCTAGAATTTACACCCATTAGTTTACATTGTGCGTTTCCTATTACTTTTATTATATCTGCTAATAATCCGCTTCTATCATTTGCATAAACTTCTATATCTACCTGATATGCTTCTGTTTCTTTGTTCGCCCAATATACATCTATCATTCTAGACTCTTCGTTTACTAAGTCTTTTACATTTGTACAGTCTTTTCTGTGAATAGATACTCCTCTACCTTTTGTTATATATCCTATTATTTCATCTCCTGGAACAGGATTACAACATTTAGAAAGTTTTACTAAACAATTATCTATTCCTTTTACAATAACGCCACTAGCTGAGGCTTTATTTTCCCTTCTTTTTTGTTTAGATAATTCTTCTATTTTTTCTTCTATGTTTTCTTCTTTATGTTCTTTCCTATATTCTTGTAAAATTCTAGCTATAATTTTTCCTGCACTTATTGCTCCAAAACCAACGCTTGCATACATATCTTCTATATTTTTAAATTTATATCTCTCTAATGCCACATTTATGTATTCAGTTTTAAATAACTCTTCGTAGCTCATTCCTATTCTTTTTATTTCTTTTTCTATTAAGTCTTTTCCCTTTTCTATATTCTCTTCTCTTTGTTCTCTTTTATACCAAGCTTGTATTTTGTTTTTTGCTCTTGTAGTTTGTATAAATTTTAGCCAATCTCTACTAGGCCCTTTTTGAGAATCATTTGTAATAATTTCTATAATGTCTCCGTTTTTTATTTTTGTAACAATAGGCATCATTTTACTATTTACTTTACAACCACACATATGATGTCCTATTTCTTCGTGTATAGAATATGCAAAATCTATTGGAGTTGCTCCTCTTGGCAATACTTTTATTTTTCCTTTTGGAGTAAACACATAAACTTCATCTTCAAAAAGTTCTGTTTTTAATGTATTTAAAAATTCCTCTGGGTCTTTCATTTCTTTTTGCCATTCTAGTGTTTCTCTTAGCCAAGATAATTTATCTTCTTCTGGATTTACTTTAACATTTTGCTTTCCTTTTTTTCCATAATTTACTTCCTTATATGCCCAATGTGCAGCAATACCATATTCTGCAATTCTGTGCATATCATATGTTCTAATTTGCACTTCGAATGGAGTTCCTTTTTCTCCTAAAAGTGTTGTATGTATAGATTGATACATATTAGGCTTAGGAACAGAAATATAATCTTTAAATCTTCCTGGCATAGGATTGTACATTTCATGTACAACACCTAGTGCTGCGTAACAATCCTTAACATTATTTACTAAAATTCTTAATGCAAATAAATCGTATATTTGGTCTAATGTTTTGTTGTCTCTTTTCATTTTACGATAAATACTATATAAATGTTTTGCTCTTCCAGTAATTTCTGCATCAATTTTTTGTTTTTTTAGCTCTACCCTAATGTCTTCTATTATTTTATTTATAAATCTTAGTCTTTCATCTCTTTTTTTATTTAGGCCTTCTACAATTTCTCTGTATTCATCTGGATATAAGTATTTAAAAGACAAATCCTCTAATTCCCATTTTAAAGAATACAAACCAAGTCTATTTGCAAGTGGTGCATATAATTCCATAGTTTCTTTTGCATTTGCAATTTGGCGCTCTTTAGATAAATATTTTAATGTTCTCATATTATGCAATCTATCTGCTAATTTTATTATAATAACTCTAATGTCTTTTCCCATTGCTAAAAGCATTTTTCTATAATCTTCTGCTTGTCTTTCTTCTATAGATGCAAATTGAATATTACTTAGTTTTGTAACACCTGCTACCATTTCTGATATTTCTGATCCAAATTCTTCTCTTATATCTTCGTTTGTTACATCTGTATCTTCAACAACATCGTGTAGCAAAGCAGCACAAATTGTTTTATCGTCTAGTCCAATATCTGCTAATAGATAAGCAACATTTATAGGATGAATTATATATGGCTCTCCAGATTTCCTACATTGGTTTTTATGTTTTCCATCTGCCAAATTATATGCTCTCATTATTAATTTTGTATCTACTTTTTTAGAATATTCTTTTCTTTTATTAATAACATCTTGTATGTTTACTTCTTTTTCATGCATGTTTTTCTCCTTTTTTAATTTAATATGACCTCATTATATCTTTAATATTAATTTGTAATGTTTCGTATCCATTAAATGTATTAATTTCTATTGTTCCTACTATGTCTATTTTATCTCCTATTCTATATTCGTTTGCTAAATGACCTAAGTTAAATCCAATTGCATTAATTCTGTAATTTGCATCTTTTAAGGTTAATTTAATATGTTTTCCTTCTGTTAAAGCTCGTATAGAATCTATTTTTAGATTTCTATATGCAAATAGTGGCAATTTATTTCCTTCTCCATATGGTTCTAATAACTTTAGTTCTTCTATAGTTTTTTTAGTTATATCTTTTAATGCCATTGTTTCATCTATTTTAATTATTGGAACTATTTCGGAAACTTTTTCATCTTGCGCAATTTTTTCAAATTCTTTTTCAAATTGTTTTAGATTTTTTTTGTTTAAACTTAGCCCTACTGCCATTTCGTGGCCGCCATATTTTTCTAATGTATTTTTACATTTTGTTAATGCTTTGTATAAGTCGAACCCTGGTATGCTTCTACCTGAGCCTTTACCTTGCTCACCTTCTAAACATATTAATATACTTGGCTTAAAATACATTTCTGTAATTTTAGAAGAAACAATACCTATAACACCATGATGCCAATTCTTTCCAGCAAGAACAATGGTATTTTTATTTTTCTTTTCATTGTTTATCATAGAAATGGCTTCTTCGTATATTTTTTTCTCTTTTTCTTGCCTTATTTTATTATATGTATTTAATTTTTCTGTAATTTGTTTTGCTTCTTCATCATTTTCTGTTAAAAATAATTTTAACGCTTCTTCTTGATGTCCCATTCTTCCACATGCATTTATTCTAGGTGCTATTCCAAAAGATACGGAACTTGAATTCATTTCTTCAAATCCAATTGTATTTATTAATTCTCTTAAACCAACGTTTTTTGTTTGATTTAATAATTTTAATCCTAATTTTGCTATTACTCTATTTTCATCTATTAATGGTACAATATCTGAAATTGTTCCTATACATACTAAATCTAAATATTTTAAATATTCCTTTTCCTCTAAATTTAGTTTTATAGAAATTCCCTGTATTAATTTAAATACAACACCAACACCTGCTAGTCCTCTAAATGGATATGTATTATCTTTTCTTTTGGCATCTATAACTGCAATTGCATTTGGTAGTTTTTCTCCTGCTTCATGATGATCTGTTACAATTGTTTCTATTCCAAAGCTGTTTGCATAGTCTATTTCACTATTTCCAGAAATTCCGCAATCTACTGTTATAATTAGTTTACAGTCATTTTTTGCAATATCTTCAATAGCTTCTTTATTTAGACCATATCCTTCTAATAATCTATTTGGGATATACTCTTTTGTTTCTAGTCCTCTTTCTTGTAAAAATTTCTTTAATACAGTTGTACTAGTAATTCCATCTACATCGTAATCTCCATAAATTGCAACATTTTCTTTATTTTCTATTGCTTTTATTATTCTATTTACAGCCTTTTCCATATCATTAAATAAAAATGGATTATGAAAATCCTTTCTTGTTGGATTTAAAAATACTTGTATATCATCCAAACTTCCAATATTTCTATTTGCTATTATTTGTGATACTATTTCTCCTAATCCAAATTTTTTAGATATTTCTTCTGCTTTTGGTTTATTTTCTACATAAAATTCCCATTTCTTTGTCATTAAGATTCTCCTAATTATTTTTTTAATCTATATAATATTTTATTTATTTTTAGCATAAGGGCTATATAAGCCCTTACACATTTTATATTATATTTATTTTTTTTACAATAGTTTTTAGGTTTATAATAAAATTTCTTTATCTAAATATGTTGAATATATATACACTTTATCTACCTTTTTATTTAATGATTCTTCTAATGCTTTTTTATATATTTCTAATTGTATTTTGTATTTTTCTATTAAATTATTTTCATTATTATTCTCTACAAAGTCTGTTTTATAATCCAATAATACTAATTCATCATTTTTAGTAATGTAATATAGATCTATAATTCCTTGAACTAATATATTACTATCTGTTTTACTATTATATATTTCTTTTGCATTAATTGTTGTATAAAATGGCTTTTCTTTTTCTATTTTTTTTGCGTTTTTTAGTTCTTCCCATATTATGCTTTTTGTAAAGTTTAGTATTTTATTTAAGGCAATATTTTCTGCTTCTTTTTGTGTTATTATTTTTCTAAATACTAAATCTTGTACAATTTTTTCTATTTCTTCTATGTTATATTCTTTAGTTGTATCTAATTTTTGCATACATAAGTGAACCAAGCTTCCTTTTCTGCTATTAGAAACTTTTTCTTCTTCTGCTATAAATTTTGGTGCTTGAAGATTAATTTCTTCTTGCGTATTATTTTCACTTTTTATTTTTTTTATTTCGCTTACAGATAATTTGCTTGCATACTTACTTAATTCTTCTGCTGGATATTTCCAATTCAATTTATCTAAAATATCTTTAGGTAAAGATTTTGAGTTATTTAATTTAAAATCTTTTAATAAATTTGTTCTATCTTCCTGTATAGAATTTTTATTATTAAGTATTTCATCTTTTTTATGTGTATATATCTCAAAAAAATTAGTTATATGGTTTTTATTTTTTAAATATACAAGTTCTATCCAATCTAAATAACTTATATAGTTTGATATAGTAGATTCATTAATTTTATCTTCATTGTTATATAATCTTAAATCCTCTTCTTTTTCCTCAAGCTTCTTTTGTATATCTTTTGCCGTTCCTGTTATAATTAATTTTTCTTTTGCTCTTGTTAGTGCAACATATAAAATTCTCATTTCCTCTGAAATAATTTCTTTTTTAGAAATTATTTTTATTGCTTCTTTTGCTAGAGTGTTATATTCTATTTTCCTTTCATAATCTATATATTTTGGGCCTATACCAATATCTTGATGTAATAAAATATCTCCATTTAAATCTCTTAAATTAAATTTTTTTGAAGTATCACATAAAAATACTACTGGAAATTCTAGTCCTTTACTTTTATGAATACTCATAATGCGAACTACATTTTCGTTTTCCCCTATTACTTTTGCTGCATCCATATCTTTGCTACTTAATTTTAATTTTTCTATAAAGTTTATAAAATTAAATAAACCTGTAAAGCTAGAATTTTCATAAATTTTAGCTTTTTCAAATAGCATTATTAAATTTGCTTTTCTTAAAGTTCCATTTGGCATTAATTGTACATAATTATAATATCCTGTGTCTTCATATATTTTCCATATTAGTTCGTATAAACTTAAATATTCTTGGCTTTCTCTCCACATTTGAATATTATTTAAAAAAACTTCAATTTTTGACTTTAGCTTACTGTTTACCAGTAGCAAAGCTTTTTGCATAGCCTCGTAAAAGCTACAATATTTGTCTACTAATCTTATTTCTACAAGTTCGTTATCTGTAAATCCACCTATTACAGACCTTAAAACAGCAACAAGGTGTATATCCTCCATTGGATTATTTATAACCTTTAATACAGATATAATTGTTTCTACTTCTATACTTTCTAAATAATTTTCAGATGTATCACTATACACCGGAATATTTAACTCATTTATTTCTTTTTCATAAATAGAGGCTTTGTTTGATGTTGCTCTTAATAAAATTACTATATCTTTATATTCTAATTTTCTATATTCTCCATTTTTGTCTTGAACCATATAGTTATTTTCTATTAATTGTTTAATTTTATTTGCAACAAATTTTGCTTCTAAAATATTTCCTTCTACTGGTTCTTCATTTTCATTTGTTTCTTCTGTATTATATAGTTCCCACTCATCTTTTTCTTTGTCATTTAAATCCATAATATGTAATTCTATTTTTCCTGCATAATTAATATTGCTTTTTTCTGGAACTTTATATTTGGCACCTAAATTTAAAAATTCTTCTTCGCTATAGTTTATATCTCCTAACTTTTCTGACATTATATCTTTAAAAATTAGGTTAGTTATATTTAATATATTTTCTCTGCTTCTAAAGTTTTTAAATAATTTTATTTTTAAATTATCAGTTTCTTCCTTTTCATTAATTAATTTATATGTTTTATATTTTTCTAAAAATAATTCTGGTCTTGCTTGTCTAAATTTATATATACTTTGTTTTACATCTCCAACCATAAATATATTATTGTTTCTTGAGATAGAATTTAATATGTATTCTTGTACTAAATTACTGTCTTGATATTCATCTATTGCAATTTCTATAAATTTTTCTTTATATTTATTTGCAATTTGAGTTGGAACATAATTACCGTTTTCATCTTCAGTTACTAATATATTTAATGCTAGATGTTCTATGTCATTAAAATCTACTATATTTTTTTCTCTTTTATTTTTTTCGTATTTATTTGTAAAATCAATAACTACATCTTTTAAAATATTTAATATTTCATATATTTCGATTATGTCTTGATTTCCTTCTTTTGAACTACAAATAAAAAATTTATCTTTTTCATCTTTAAATTTTTTATTTATCTTATCTCTTTTTGCTTTTGCAATATCTTTAATATTTGATACTATTTTTTTATCTACTGGCCATCTAGAAAAGCTAAATTCTAATGCATATTTATATGATTCTTCCCATGAGCAATTAACTTTATCTTTAAATTTATATAGATTTTCTATATCTAAGTTTATAGAATTTATGTATTTTTCTAATTCATAATTTTCTTTCATTAATTCTACAATATCTTTAAGTGCTGTAATTGTTTCTTCTATTTTTTCTTCGAAATCTTTTAATAAAATTTGACCCCATATTGTTTTTGAAAAATCTATATTTGGATCTATTTTAAACATTTTTGTTTTTTCTTTTAACCATTTAATTGGAAATGGGCTACTTTGTATAAATTTATATATTTTTAATATTATTTCTTTTAATGGCTCATCACCTCTATATTCTGTATATGTTTCTACTAATTTTATAAAATCTTTATTATTTTCGTTATATTTTTCTTCAAAAAGTTCTTCTAATGAGTCTAGTTTTAGTAATTCTATTTCAGATGTGTCCCCTATTCTAAAATTTGGAGATATATTTATTTCATAAAAATTACTTCTTATTACATCTAAACAAAATGAGTGTATTGTACATATATTTGCTTTATTTATTAATGTTATTTGTTTTTGAAGATGCATATCTTCTGGGTTTTCTTCTATTTTTTTGTAAATTGCATTTAAAATTTTTTCTTTCATTTCGCTTGCTGCTGCATTTGTAAAAGTAACTATTAGTAGCGAATCTATATTTACTTTGTCCTTTATAATTTTTTTAATAATACGTTCAACTAATACAGTTGTTTTTCCACTTCCGTGCCGCTGCTGCAACTAATATGTTACTATTTTTTTCTTCTATTGCTAATTTTTGTTCATTTGTCCAATTTGTATTTTTCATACTTAGGCCTCCAACTTATTTAAAAGAAATTATAGCATTTTAGCAAAAAAAAATCTACTAAATTAAAGTAGATTTTAAAATTTAGGACCTATAATATATCTAACAGTTTTGTAATTATTTAGATTTATTATACTAAAGCTTTATTTTTTTACATTTACGCCTATTATTCCACCTATTGCTCCTGCTAATGCACTTGTTGCAATTATTATTATAGAACTTGCATTTAAAGAAAAATTTAATGTTACTAGACTTGAAATTAAATATATACTTCCTATATATAAAGTTCCAACAAGCATTCCTTTTATAATTCCTTTATTTTTTTCTTTTATAGTACTTATAGAGCTTCCAATTAATATAGATATTGCATTTATAACTATAATTGCACTTGTTTCAATACTTTCTGAAATTTGTGTATATGTTAATATAGCAGATAATATTAGTAGCATTATAAAGGTAAGTACAAGTGAAATAATAATTCCTTTTCCTATATAATTAATATTATTTTTTATATTTTCACCCATAGAAAAAGACCTCCTTAATTTATATTTATTTTAAGAAAGTCTTTTTTAGAACATATATTATTCTTCAACTACTAAAACATCTTCGTCATTTTCTTCAACTGAGTTTGTACTATCTTGACTTGTTTGGCTATCTTCTTCATCTGTATTATTGCTATTTGTATTATTTTTTGTAGTATTTGTTGTGTTATTAGAAATATCTTCTATTGTTTCTGTATCTTTTGAAGCTGTATTTCTATTTACCTTTTTTATATTCATTGCATCGAAATATTTTTCTAAATCGTAACTATATGGTGCACCATTTTGTACTCCCTCTATTTTGTATGTTGTAACTCCAGATGATGTTATAGAATATATTGTATCTAATGCACATGGTATTAATTCTGTTCCTGTAGAATTTATAATTCCATACTTTTTATCTTTGCAAACTACAATTGCTTCGTAATCGTCTATTGTAAGAACATTTCCTGCAGACCTTGTTGAACTTGTTCCAACTACACAACCTAAGCTATCATATTCTATAGGAAGTATTATTTTTCCATTTTTATTATAAATTCCCCATTTATCTGCTTTTTTTACAGCAATACAGTTATCGTATAGTAAATAAGGATTTTTAATAGTTGTATTTGTATATAATGATCTGTCTATACCTATATCATCATTTTCTATATATATTACTACATTACCATTTTGATTTAATACTCCATATTTATTATTTTGTTTAACAACATATAATCCTAAGTCCTCATCTAAAACATAAATTGCATCGTAATCTAGGTTTATTTTTGGTTTTCCTTGTGCATTAATTATTCCATATTTTCCATTAAGTGATACTACAAAATCACCTGTATTTTCCATATATGTTATATCTGTATATTTTGCTCCTATTATTTCATCGCCATTTGGTTTAATTATAGCTTTTTTGCCATCTTCTCTTTCTACTATTAATATATCGTTTTTCATTGCTTTTTGATTTGTGTATTTTTCGTTTATTTTTTTATACCCATAATCTGCAATTTTTTCTGTATAATATTCATTTAAATATTGTAATGTATATATACTTACACTATTATTTTCGTAATTAAAGCTTACATTTAATATTTTGTTTATTCCATCTGGTGTTGTATATAATTTTCCTTTAGTATATTTTATTTCTTCATCTAAATAGATATATGCATAATTTTCTTCAGAATCTCTTTTTGAATTACTATTTGTAGTAGATGATATTTTGTAAATTTTATTAGAGTTAGCTTCAAAGGTAACTGTTTCTTCATCAAATGTAACATATCCTTTAGAATTATCTTCTGAAATTTTTCCATATTCGCCTTTATAATAGGTGGCTTCTAATAATTGGCTTATATCTTGTATAGATATATAAATTTTTCCGTCTTCTGTAACTTGGAAGTAGTCATCATTTATTGTAGTTTGTATACCATCTACATAAAATTTCATATTAAGTGATTTTAAATACATTATAATTCCTATAATTGCTAAAATTATTACTGATAAAATTACAATTGCAACAATTATTATTTTTGCAGTTTTGTTATTTTTTTGTTTTTTTGCATTGACATTTTCATTCATTTCTTCAAATAAATCCATAGTCTTATCTCCTTTACTTTGTGTATCCATATTTTTTATAAAATTCATCTCTGAAATTCCCTAAATTATCACTCTCTATTTCTATTCTAACCTTTTCCATTAAATTAGTCAAGAATTTCAAATTATGGATAGTCAATAATCTTACACCTAATATTTCATTTGCTTTTATAAGATGTCTTATGTATGCTCTTGTATAATTTTTGCAAGTATAGCAATCACATTCTGAATCTAAAGGTGTCCAATCTCTTTCATAAGTTGCATTTCTTACTACTACTTTTCCATGTGATGTCATTGCAGTACCATTTCTTGCAATTCTTGTAGGTAATACACAATCGCACATATCAATTCCTGCTATCGCTGCCTCAATTAAATAATCAGGTGTTCCTACTCCCATTAGATATCTTGGCTTGTCTTTTGGCATAAGAGGAGTTGTGTATTTTAAAATATCTAAAAATTCTTCTTTTGGCTCTCCTACGCTAATTCCTCCAATTGCATATCCTGGCAAGTCTAAATCAATTAATTCTTCTGCACTTTGCTTTCTTAATTCTTTATAAAATCCACCTTGAATAATTCCAAATAAAGCCTGTTTATCTGCTTTTGTATGCGCATCTTTGCATCTTTTTGCCCATCTTGTTGTTCTTTCCATTGAATTTTTTGTATATTCATATGTTGATGGATAAGGGCAACATTCATCAAATGCCATTATAATATCTGCACCTAAGTCTTCTTCTATTTCCATAACAGACTCTGGTGAAAAGAAATGTTTACTTCCATCTAAATGAGATTTAAATTCAACACCTTCTTCATGAATTGTTCTTAAATCTCCTAAACTAAATACTTGGAATCCTCCACTATCTGTAAGTATTGGTCTATCCCATTTCATAAAATTGTGAAGTCCTCCTGCTTCTTTTACTATTTTACTTCCTGGTCTTAAATATAAATGATAGGTATTTGATAATATAATTTGTGCATTTACTAGTTCTTTTAATTCTTCTGGTGTCATTGATTTTACAGTAGCTTGTGTTCCTACTGGCATAAATATTGGCGTTTGTATATCTCCGTGAGGTGTATGTATTACTCCCCTTCTTGCTCCAGTTTGTTTACATTCGTGTAATAATTCATATGTTACTGCCGATTTCATTTTTCCTCCCAATTTATTAATAATATACTTTTTTTGTTATATCTTAAGCTTTAAGATATAAACCGAATTGTACTTACATATCAATGTATAAACATTGCATCTCCAAAACTAAAAAATCTATATTTTTCTTTTACCGCTTCTTTGTAAGCTTCCATAATATAATCTTTTCCTGCTAATGCTGACACAAGCATTAGTAAGGTAGATTGTGGTAAATGGAAATTTGTAATTAATCCATCCAAACATTTAAATTTATAACCTGGATAAATAAATATTTGTGTATCTCCTTCTGTTTCTTTTACCATACCATTTTCATCTGCAATTGTTTCTAGTACTCTACAAGAGGTTGTCCCTACCGCAATTACTCTTCTTCCATTTTTCTTAGCGTCATTTATTTTGTCTACATCTTCTTTTTTAATATAATAATGTTCTGAATGCATTTCATGAGCTTCTACTGTGTCTTCTTTTACTGGTCTAAATGTTCCAATTCCAACGTGTAAAGTTACATTAGCTATTATAACACCTTTTTTTTCTAACCTATTTAGTAATTCTGGTGTAAAATGTAATCCAGCTGTTGGAGCTGCTGCTGAGCCATCATATTTTGCATATACAGTTTGGTACCTATCTTTTTGTTTTAGCTCTTCGTGTATATATGGTGGAAGTGGCATTAAACCTATTTTATCTAATATTTCGTTAAAAATACCTTTATATATAAATTTTACTTTTCGCGTTCCTCCTGGCATTGTATCTAATATTTCTGCAGTTAGCAAACCTTCTCCAAATATAACTTTTGTTCCAATATGCAATTTATTTCCTGGCCTAACTATTGTTTCCCAAATATCTCCTTCTATATTATTTAAAAGTAAAAATTCAACATTAGCACCAGTTTCTTTTTTTCCATATAATCTTGCTGGTATTACTTTTGTATTATTTCTAACTAGCACATCACCCGGATTTAAATAATCTATTATATCTTTAAAAGTTTTATGCTTAATTGTTTGTTTTTCTTTATTTAATATCATTAATCTTGATTCATCTCTTTTTTTAATTGGTGTTTGTGCTATTAATTCTTCTGGTAAATCATAATTAAATTCTGATACTTTCATTTTTCCTTCCTTATTATAAAATTATTATTTTTTGTTATATAACTTTAGAAAATAATTTGCCTATTTCCCCAAATATTGTTTTTGGTTCACTAAAATAATCTAATTTTGTGCTATATTCAAAGCAAGATTCTTTTACAGGTTTTATAGAATATACATCACTATCTAACCCTATATAACCATTAGAAGTTTTTATCTTTTTTTGCATATAATCCATATACCACTTTTTTAATCCTTCTAATTTTTCATTTGAATAATTATAATCTCTATAACTATGTAATTCTGGTATATTATAATCTCTTTCAATTAAATTTCTTTCTAATGAGTGCAAAAATTCATGTACAAAAACTTCTTCTGGAAATGTATTGCTATTTGGATTGTATTTATACGTATAGCTTCCAGTACTATTTGGCAATCTTATATTAGAAAATCCTATTCCATAATAGTCCATATATCCAAGGCCAATCCAGTCTGTTACAGGAATTTTCTTTTTCTCCGATACGTCTCCAAATCTTACAACAATATAAATATGGTCAAAATTGTTTTTTTGCACTACATCATTTATTAATTCTTCTACATCCTTACCTGACACATAATATCCGTTTTCTTCGTCATAAGAAAGTGTTTTTATTTCATCTTTTACTTCATATATATTAACATTTGCGCTCATTTGATTGTTAGATAAATTTGCTATTGTATTTTCAAATCTTTGCGAATCTTGAACAATTGTATTTATATCTTCTTTAGACATATTTATTTTTATATTTTCTGTTTTTCCATCTTTTTCTATTGTAGTATTAATATTTTCACAAATAAAAACAGCAAAATTCCACTCAGAATTTTTTTCTAGTTTTCCACTTTCTATTTCAAAATTTGAAAACCAAGCTGTTCCGTTTACAGTTATCGTCATATCCGCCGTAATCTAAAACCTATTTTTATTTCTTCTCTATTTTTAGAGTCAAATAGCAATTCAATTTTTTGCCAATCGCTTGTTCCTGTAATTGATTTTGACTTTTCTGTTGTATCTATAATAGAAATATTAGCCCCTGCATTTGAAGAATTTTTTTGCGTTTCTATATTATTTGTTTTTACCATACAAGTTACTTTATATGGGGTATTTTTTTCTACTTTTATAGTTTTATAAAATATAGCATCATTGTATTCATTTGATGATAACTTGTAACTATCTATTTTAGAATATTTATTTTTACTATCTCTTATAAAGTCTGTTCTTTTAGAATAATACTCCGATTTTTCATAGTCATTAAAATTGTATTTTTCGAACATATTATAAAAAAATATTAAAACTATTACAAAACATATCCAAAATATTATATTTCCTATAAATTTCTTTTTATTATTTAACATTTATTCCTCCGAAAAAAATCTATGTATATTATACAGGATATATAAATTTTTAACAATATATTTTTTCTAAAAAAGAAGTGAATATTTTTCATATTCACTTCTAAACTATTTATTTTAAAATTTTCTTTAATTTTTTAAATTTCAATTTAAAAATTATTGCAAAAAATACTATTGTTGATATTATTGCTAATAAGACTACTCCATTATTTCCTGCTTTTAAAATTGTACTTTTTGAAACTGTAGTATCTCCAGCAATATTTGAATTATTAGTTGTTATAGAAATTTGTGGACTATCTTCCATTGTTTTTTCTACTATACTTCCATTATTAGTATAACTTAAAACAACCTTTTCATTTGTATTTAATGTTTTTCCTAATATAGATGCATCATAGTTTTCCTTTAATTTTAGTGTGTATTGTGCTGTTTCAATTCCAGATTCACTGGCATTGTCAATCTTCCATGATAAAATATTATTATTTAAAGTAATTTCTCCATTTGATTTTGAATCTACTTTTATTTCAAAATTATTTAATATTTCCTTTGAAAAATAATCGTCTATTTTTATGTTAGATACAGAAGTAGAATTACTTACTGAGAAACTTTCTAAAATTTTATTATATAAATCATTACTTATTGCTTCTTCTATATTTTTATCTTCAATATTGTATAATTTGTCTGCAGTAGGATTTTGCTCTGTTCCAAAAACATCTTTTATTACTGGTGCATTTGTATCTGATGCATTGTCTATTCCAATTAGTGCAGTAATAATATAATAATTATTATCATTAAGTAGTGCTTTTGTTTCATTACGTGCATTTTCATTTGGTATACCATCTGTAAGTAATATTATAATTTTATTTCCTATTTCTTTTGTAAAACTATTTTTAGCAAGTTTTAATCCATCATTAGTTAAAGTAGCATTTCCTATTTTCTTTCCTCTAAACGTTTCACAACTACTTATTAATGTTTCTTTATTATTTGTAAATTCTTGTATTACTTCTGCTTTATCTGAAAATGATATTATATTCATTTTTATATTAGGATTGTTTTCGTTAATTTTTTTAATAAGGGCTTCTGTAGAATCTATAATTTTATTTTTTCTTGTTATTGTATCTTCTACAAATGTAGTCATACTACCAGAATTATCTATCAATAAAACAACCTCACTATCATCTAATAGCTTACCACTTGTATTTGTTTCTGGTTTGTCTGTATTCATTTCTAATTTAATAGTAACTTCGTTGTTTTCTATATTAGTTATCTTTTTAGATAATGTAACGTTTCCAGAATTTATTGTTGTTCCAGCTTCCTTTATCTGTTTTATATTAATATTTGTTGCATACCCGCTAGTGCAAATTGTAATAACAAATAAAAACATTAATATAAATGTAAAAAGTAATTTTATTTTTTTCATTTATAGTTCCTCCCTAATATTCTTTTGTATGAATAAATCAATTAAAGTATATCTTATAATACTACATTATTCAACATCATTTGCTTTATATTTTTATTACATTTATATGTCTTTTGTATTACAAAAAGCAGATGAATAAAAATATTCATCTGCTTTACTTATTTAATAACTTCAACATCTATTTTAATTTTTTCATCATTAATTTTTGTTTCAACATAATTGCTATGTTCTTCGTTATATTTAATGTCTATTGTTAAAGTATCATGTTTTATTAGTTCAGCATTTTTTCTAATTACTTCTTCTAGTTTAGGATTTTCTGCTACATATAGATTTATTTTATCTAATACTTCAAATCCTTTTTCTTTTCTCATATTTTGTACTTTAGAAAGTATTTCTCTTACATATCCTTCTTCTTTTAGCTCTTGTGTTATGTGTGTATCTAATACAACACCTATTTCGCCTTCTCCACTAAACGCAAATCCTTCTTTTCCTTGCATTGTAATTAGTAAGTTGTCTGAATTTAATTCTATTTGAGCATCATCAATTTCTATATATTCTGTTCCACCATTTTTAACTGTGTTTGCTAAGTCCATTTGATTTTTCTTAGAGATTTCTTCTTTTATTTTTGGAATTAATCTTCCATATTCTTTTCCAAGTACAGGTAAATTTGGCTTTATTTCGAAATTAACATATTCAGACATCTCTGCGCCTAATTTAATATCTTTTACATTTAATTCTTCTTTTACTATATCTTCATAGTATTTTGGTAATGTATTAATTGAAATTAACATTTCTGAAAGTGGTTGTCTGTTCTTTATATTTGCAGAGTTTCTTGCACTTCTTCCAAGTTTTACTATTTTGTATGCTAAATCCATTTCCTTTTCTAGCTCTTTATCAATTGTATCTTCGTCAACTTCTGGCCATAAGCATAAATGAACACTTTCTGGAGCATTTTTGTCTAATCCTACAACTAGATTTTGATAGATTTCGTCTGTCATAAATGGTACAAAAGGTGCTGCAACTTTAATTAGTGTTACTAATACTTTGTATAATGTTACATAAGCTCCAATCTTTTCTTCTGTTAATTCAGTCATCCAAAATCTTTCTCTATTTCTACGTACATACCAATTTGAAAGTTCATCTGTAAAGTTTTCAATTTGTATAGCAGCTGATGTTATATCATAGTGCTGTAATTTTTCATCTACATCTTTAACTAAAGTATTTAATTTAGATATAATCCATTTATCCATTACATTTGTTATTTTGTAATCTTTATATTCTGTAGGATTAAACTTATCAATTTCTGCATATAAAACATAGAATGAATATACATTCCATAATGTACTTAAAAATCCTCTTTGTGTTTCTTGTACATTGTTTAATCCTAATCTTGTTGGTAACCATGGTGCTGATACTGTGTAAAAATGCCATCTTGTTGCATCTGCTCCAACTTGATCTAATAATACCATTGGATCTACACCGTTACCTTTTGATTTAGACATTTTTTGTCCTTTTTCATCTAATACATGGCCTAATACAATGCAATTTTCAAATGGTGTTCTTCCAAATAATGCTGTTCCAATTGCTGTTAATGTGTAGAACCATCCTCTTGTTTGGTCAATTGCTTCTGAAATAAATCCTGCTGGGAAGTTATTTTCAAACATTTCCTTATTTTCAAATGGATAATGCCACTGTGCAAAAGGCATTGATCCTGAATCAAACCAACAGTCAATTACTTCTTTTGCTCTTTTCATTTCTTTACCACATTTTGGACATTTTAAATGAACATTATCAATATATGGTTTATGAAGTTCTATGTCTTCTGGACATTCTACTGCTTTTTGTTTTAATTCTTCAATTGAACCAATACATTCTTGATATCCACAATTTTCGTCTTCACAAGTCCAAATTGGAAGTGGTGTTCCCCAATATCTATCTCTTGAAATTCCCCAATCAATTACGTTTTCTAGGAATTTTCCAAATCTTCCTGTTCTAATTGTATCTGGATACCAATTTACTTTGTTGTTATTTGAAACTAATTCATTTCTTAGCTTGCTCATTGCAACAAACCAACTTTCTTTTGGATAATAAAGAAGTGGTGTGTCACATCTCCAACAGTGTGGATATGAATGTATGTGTTTTTCTTTACTAAATAACTTATTTTCATCTTCAAGCCATTTACAAATATCTTCGTTGCAATCTCTTACAAATCTTCCAGCCCAAGGCTCTACTTCTTCTACAAACTTTCCAGATTTATCTACTAAATTGATAAATGTAATTCCATTTTGTTTAGAAACTAAATTATCATCTTCACCGTATGCTGGTGCAATATGAACAATTCCTGTACCATCATCTAAATTTACATAGTCTCCATGGATTACTTCAAAGGCTTTTCCTTCAATTTCTCCCCATGGCATTAATCTTTCATATTTTGTTCCAAGTAGCTCCTCACCTTTAAATGTTTTTACAATTTCATATTGTGTTTCTTTTAATACTTTTTCAATTAAGTCTTTTGCTAATATGTAATTTTCATATTTTGGTTCTTCTTCTGTTCCAATATTTGCTTTTATTTCAGCATATTCATAAGATTTGTTTACACAAAGTGCTAAGTTAGATGGTAATGTCCATGGTGTTGTTGTCCAAGCTAAAATGTATTTATCTTCTCCTACTACTTTAAATTTTGCAATACATGTTAAATCTTTTACATCTTTATACCCTTGTGCAACTTCATGTGATGAAAGTGCTGTTCCACATCTTGGGCAATATGGCATAACTTTATGACCTTCATATAAAAGTCCTTTATCCCACATTTGTTTTAAAGCCCACCATACAGATTCAATATATTCATTGTGATATGTTACATATGGTTTTTCCATGTCTACCCAATATCCTACTTTATTAGTCATTTCCTCCCACATATGAACATATGTAAACACACTATCTTTACACTCTTTTACAAACTTTTCTACACCATAATCTTCAATTTGTTCTTTACCTGAAATTCCAAGTTTTTTCTCTATTTCAAGTTCAACTGGAAGTCCATGTGTATCCCATCCAGCTTTACGAATAACTTTATATCCTTTCATAACTTTATATCTAGGGATAATATCTTTCATAACTCTTGTTTCTATATGTCCAACATGTGGTTTTCCATTTGCTGTTGGTGGTCCATCATAAAAGGTAAAATATCTTTTACCTTCATTCATTGAAAAATTCTTTTTTATAATATCTTTCTCTTTCCACGTTTTTGCAACTTCTCTCTCCATTCCAACAAATCCATCTTTTAGTTCAACCTTTTTATACATAAAAATCCTCCTTTATTATTTTATGAAACACATTTTTACTAATTTATTTTGTAGATTTAATAAATTTATGTTTCACATTCCTTATTGTTTATTTATTTTTTAAAATTATCTGCTACACTTTGTATTTCTTGTAGTTCAAATCTATATTTTTGTTCTACATTTGGATATTTTTCATGGTCTACTTCTGATAAAAACATTTCTAATGGTCTTACCCATAAGCCACCATCATTATATAGTCTCCTATATATAACCATTTCTTGTTTTGTTTCTGAATCTTTTGCTATTTCCTCTACTAAATAATAGTCTCCCTTAAAGTGCTTGTAAATTCCATTAATTTTTAATTTTCTCATAAATTTTCCCTTCTATTTAACTAATAAAACACACATTTTGCCCTAAACATTTAGGACGAAATGTGTGCTTTTCCGCGGTACCACCTAATTTAATAATTTATATATTTTAAAATTATTCTCTTAATTAATCTTTAACGCAGACTTACGGCAATTCTTAGTTTTAATTTAATAATTTCAGAAATGCAACTAACAAAGGTGATAACAAATAATTTTTACTTATTGGATTTACAGCTACCTCCAACTCTCTTTAAGATATTTTAATATTTGTATTGTCCTTGCTATTGTTTTTAATATTCTTGACTATTATATCACATTTTATTTTGAATTCAAGTGTTTTTTATTATATTTTTTGCTTTAAATATTTTATCTTATAAAATATATTCCTATTACTACTAATCCTAATATTATTCTATATATAGCAAATATTTTAAAACTACCTTTTTTTAAATATTCTAATAAAAATTTTATTACTATTACTCCAACTATAAAACTTGTTAATATTCCTATAAAAAATGATAAGTTTATTGTAAAAGCTCCACTTAATAATTTATATAGTGCAGCACCAACTGTTATTGGAGTTGCTAGCATAAAAGAATATTTTGCTGTAGACTCTCTATCAATTCCCATTAATCTTCCTGTTGTCATTGTTATACCAGACCTTGATACTCCAGGTATAAATGCTAATGCCTGTGATATTCCTATTAAAAATGTTTGTTTAAAATTCATATTTTCATATGTTGTTTTAGATTTGCATTTTTCATCTGCAATATATAGTATAATTCCCATTACTATTAAGACAATTGCAATTAATAAATATGCTGTTTTTACATAATCTTCTAATAATTTATCTGCAAGGAGTCCTAAAATTCCACCAGGAATTGTTGCTGCAACTAGATACCAAAACATTTTTCCATTTGAGCTTTTTTCTTTTTTTACTGCTAAATTATATCCACCTTTTATTAGCTCTATCCAATCTTTAAAAAAGAATAACACTATTGCAAGTAGCGTACCTATATGTAATGCTACATCAAAGCTTCCTTCAAATTCTTCCATAAATTTTATGTTTTCTGTCCATTTAAAAATCCATGGTATTAAATTTAGATGTCCTGAACTTGATATTGGCAAAAACTCTGTTAATCCCTGAACTATTCCTAAAAATATAGACTGTGCAATTGTAATCGATTCCATTTTTTACTCCTTATCAATTATTTTATAAATTGTTTCCTTTATATATTTTGCAGATGTTATTGGTGCAACTTTGCCTGGAAGAGCAAGTGCCCATATATTTTTTATTCCTTGTATATTGCATTGCTCAAAATCTACTCCGCCTGGTTTAGATGCTAAATCTATTATAAGACAATTACTTTTTACTTGACTTAATTTTTCCTTATCTAATAACAAATATGGTACAGTATTAAATATTATATCAAATTCATTTAAGTTATTTTTTAAATCATCTAAATGTATTGCCTTGTATCCATATGCTTTTATCCAAGCTATATCTTGCTGTTTTCTTGCCTCGCAAGATACATCTGCACCTAGTGAACTTAATTTTTTTGCTAACAATTTTCCTATTCTTCCAAATCCTAAAACAAGTATTTTTGAATTATTAATAGTAATTTGAGTTTGTTCCATTGCAATTTGTATTGCACCTTCTGCAGTAGAAATTGCATTTGCTATTGTTAGTTCTTCGTTTTTCATTAGGTCAAAAACTTTTGCTTTTTTTTGCTTTTCACACTCGTTTAATATTGTAGTGTCTATACTTCCTGCAAAAAAGACTTTACCTTTAATATTTTCTATTAAATTGTTTACACTTAATTGTTTATTAGAATATGGCATATATACACTTTTTCCATCTTTTGAAAGTGGTATTGAAGATATTACAATTTGTGAATTTTTAATACAATCTTCTAATAAATTATATTTTTCATTTTCAATTATTTCTTTAGATTCTTCTAACCCAAATGTTTTTATTGTATTTCCATCTTTCTTTAGCATTTGTGCCAATTTTACAATTCTTAAATCTCCACCTATAATTGAAAATGTTTTATTCAAAATAATTCCTCCTTTAATACTCTCTTTCTTTTTCAGAGTTATTAAAGTTTATTCTTTCTGAATTAAAACTATTCATTTTTTTTATTTCATTTTTACTTATATTACCAGCTAATTCATATGTCTCTTCTAAGTGTTTTTTTGCTTTTATTTCCTTTTGCGTTAATTTAGTACTTCTCTGTTTTGTGTTTTGTGGAATATATATGTATTTTTTTATTGATATAAACACATTATCTAACATTGCCTTATTTGCTAGTTTATGATTTAACTCTATTGCAGTATTTAAATAATTTATTGAATTTTCTTTTTCACCATTTATAATGCATATTCTAGCTAAATTATAATATCCGCTTGCTTCTAAATCTTCTCCTTTTACAGATTGCATAAAATATTGTTTTGCTTCATCCATATCTCCAAACATTAATGCTATAATTCCTAAATTATAAAAGGCAAAATATAGCTCAGCATTTAGCTCTGCTGCAGTTTCATAACATACTTTTGCATTATTAAAGTCATTTAGTCTTGTATATGCAATTCCTAAATTATAATATATATCATAATTATTAGGGTCATATTTTAAAGCATTTTGATAAACATTTATTGCTTCTTTAAATTTTTCTTTTTCACATAATAAACTACCAAGCAATTCTGATGCTTTATAAAAATCTGGTTTTTTATTAACTAAACTTGTAAGCATTTCTATAGATTCGTCTTTTTTGTCTAGTTCGTTTAGTAGAACAGCTATTTCGTAATATGAATTATAATCTTTCTTATTTAAATCTATTGCCTTAACATATTCATCTATAGCTTTTCTTCTTCCACCTTCTTTTTCATATATTTGAGCTAACATTTTATGTGCTATATAACAGTTTGGAAATTTTGTAAGTAAATTTATAAGTACTTTCTTTGTTTTTTTAGATTTAAACAATTTTAAAATAAATGCTAATGCAATATACATATATTCTATTAAGTTTTTTCCATTTTTTTCTAATGCTATTACAACTATTGGTATCACAATTGCTACAAAATATGCAATTAACTTTATTAAAATTATAAAATTTTTAACAAATACAATTTCTAAAAAGCCTATTGTAATTCCTATAAATTGTAGTATTAAAAATATTATATAGCTTGTATCATTTTTTGATATTAATTTAAAAAAAGTTATTATAAATAAAGAAATAGCTAATAAACTAAATATTACTTTTTCTATTAGCATAATTTACACGTCCTCTCATTTTTTTGAAGTTACTTTACATCTGAAATTTTTCTTCATATTTTTTTATACATTTTTCTATAATTTCTTCTGTTTCTTTTCTTCCAACTATTTTTTCTATAGCAGTTTGTTTCCCTTCTAATTGTTTATATACTTCAAAAAAATGCATTATTTCTGAAGAAATATGATTTGGTACTTCACTTATGTCTTTATATTCATTTAAAAATGGATCTTGCTTGCAAACTGCAATAACTTTCTCATCTTTTGAATTTTGGTCTGTCATAATTAAAGTTCCAATTGGATAACATTCTACTAATGTCATTGAAGATATATTTTCTTGGCATAAAACTAAAACATCTAATGGATCATTATCATCTGCATATGTTCTAGGAATAAATCCATAATTTGCAGGATAATGAGTAGAAGTATATAAAACTCTATCTAGTTTTAGCATTCCAGTTTCTTTATCCAATTCATATTTATTTTTACATCCTTTTGTTATTTCTATAACTGCAACAAAATCATCCTTTTTTATTCTTTCTTTATTAATATCGTGCCATATGTTCATAAAACTTTCATCTCCAATTCTGCATTATATTTTATGATATTTTTATTAAAAAGTCTATAGTATTTAGGCATATTTTATTATATTTTGTACAAAATATGTTTATATAGTGGGTGATTTATATTGAATCAAATTTTATATTATAAAAAAAACATATATAAAAAATATTTCTTTTTTCTTTTTGTATTTTTTATTAGCATATTATTAATTCTTATTTTTCTCTATTATTGTTTTAAAAATCTAAATTCAAACAAAAAAGCAATAGCATCTTCTGAATATTTAGCTGACACAGTAAATTTGCAAGTATTATACAATTACAATAATTTTGAAAATTTGAATTTACCTATTATAGGAAAAATTGAAATTAAAAAGTTAGATATTTCTTATCCTATTTTTTCTACTACAAGTGACGAACTATTAAAATCCGGAATCTGCAAATTATACGGTCCTTCTATTAATAGCAAAGGCAATTTATGTTTAGCAGGACATAATTATAACAACAACTTATTTTTTAGTAGAATTAATAATTTATTAAATGGTGATATAATAAAAATTTATGATACTTCAAATATTTCTATTGAATATGCTGTATATGATAAATTTGAAGTATCAAATAACGACACTTCCGTTTTGAATCAAAATTTATATATAAGAGAATTAACTTTAATTACATGTAATAATTCTAATAAAAATAGAATTATTGTAAAAGCAAAAGAGATAGAATAAAATTCTATCTCTTTTAATATATTTTTAACACTTAAATTTCTTTATAATATTTAACTTTTTTATATGCTACAATAGCAATAACCATTAATGCTCCACCAACAATAAATAATTTTGAATAATCTTTTAAACCTGTTGAAGGTAGATTTGTATTATTATATGAATTTGTATTTTTATTTGAATTTGAATTTGTATTTACATTTGTATTTGTATTATTTTTAGATGTATTATCACTTGAATTATTTGGTTGAGTTGTACTATTTCCGCTTCCTATTACATCTGATGGATTTATTTGTTGAATTGAATCCTCAGCAAAGCTCTTTACTGTTAGTCCTAAAACTACTGCTAAAACTACAATTAATGTTAAAATTATTTTCTTTGATTCTAAATTTTTCATAACTCTCTTACTCCTTTTATTCTCTTGTATTATTATATTTTATTTCTACATTTTTTATACTACTAAATAATAAAAAAATCAATACTTTTTTATTATCTTTTATATTACATTTTTGTTACATTTTTATTACACGTTAAATTTAAATAAAACAATATCTCCATCCTGCATAATATAGTCTTTTCCTTCTGACCTTAAAAGACCTTTTTCTTTTACTGCATTCATAGAGCCTTCTTTTATTAAATCATCATAAGATACAATTTCTGCTCTTATAAATCCTCTTTGTATGTCTGAATGTATTTTTCCTGCAGCTTCTGGAGCTTTTGTTCCTTTTTTTATAGTCCATGCTCTAACTTCTGGTTTTCCTGCTGTTAGAAAAGACATTAAACCTAATAAATCATAACTTGCTTTAATAACTTTATCTAATCCTGATTCATCTAATCCAAGCGCTTCAAGCATTTCTATTTTATCGTTTTTATCTAAACCAGATAGTTCTTCTTCTATTTTTACACATAATGGTATTACATTTGCATTTTCGCCTTTTGCATATTCTTTAACTTGCATTACATATTTGTCATTTTCATTTCCTAATTGTTCTTCAGAAATATTTGCTATATACAAAATAGGTTTTAATGTTAATAAGAAACTATCTTTTATTATTTCTAGTTCTTCTTGTGCTAAATTTAAAGTTCTTGCAGATTTTCCTTGTTCTAAAGTATTTTTTATTTTTTCTAGTAAATCAATTTCAATTTGAACCTTTTTATCTGCTTTTAATTGTTTATTTGCTCTTTCTAATCTTTTATTTATTGTTTCTAAATCTGCAAGTATTAACTCTAAATTTATAGTTTCTATATCTCTTATAGGGTTAATACTTCCATCTACATGAACAATATTATCATTTTCAAAACATCTTACTACTTCTACTATGCTGTCTACTTCACGTATATGTGATAAGAATTTATTTCCTAATCCTTCTCCTTTGCTTGCTCCTTTAACTAAACCAGCAATATCAACAAATTCTATTACTGCATGTGTTATTTTTTCTGGATCATACATTTTTGCTAATTGGTCTAATCTTTCATCTGGCACTGGAACAACACCTACATTTGGTTCTATTGTGCAAAAAGGATAATTTGCACATTCAGCACCTGCATTTGTTATGCTATTAAACATTGTACTCTTTCCAACATTTGGCAAACCTACTATTCCTATTTTCATCTTTTTCTCCTATAAATTAATCTAATTACTAAAGGTAAAAATGCGAGGCAAGAATAATAAAATTGATTTTTCATATTAAGCTTACTTTTTTCTTAACTAACCTCTGCTTTAAACTGTTACAAGGGTTCGTTAACCGAACCCTTATAGTTTTTATTTAATACCATATTTGTTTTTGAATTTTTCTGCTCTACCACCTGTTTTATTTTGTTTTAAGTTTCCTGTCCAAAAAGCATGACATTTAGAGCATACATCAACTTTCATATCTGTTTTTGTAGAATTTGTTTTTATAACATTTCCACAAGCACATGTAATAGTTGCTTCATTATATTCTGGATGTATTCCTGTTTTCATTTATGTATTCACCTCTTCCTTATTAATTCATAAAATTCACTGTATATTAGAATATCATATATTTATAATTTTTTCAAGTTTATTATCATTTTTTTCTTCATTTTTATTTTGCATATATTGTACAGATGCTTCTAACTGTGTTTTTAATGATGTTTTATTTACAATTTTTATCATAATATTAAACAAACATGCAATTATTAATATAATTATACCTACTTTTTTCCAGTATTTTGATATCATATAATTTCTCCTCTTTTACATAATACTCTTAATTATTATACTATTTTTTAAAATTTTGTCAATATTTTTAGGTGTTTTGGGCATAATTAAATTAAAATATGCTTTTTACTAGGAGATTATTTATGAAAAATTTAAAATATATTTTTATAATTTTAGGAATTCTTTTTATAATTGGTGTTAGTATCTTTATTTTTTATAGAAAAGTTTCTAATAATAGTGTTTCTAATACCACTGAAAATAAAACAGAAATTTCGAGAACTTCAACAGAAAATTCAAATACAAAAGATTCTTCAAAAGATAACTATAATATAGCTAATGAATCTACAAATAATGAAACTATATCTAACACTTCTAAGCAAATTATTGAAGAACAAATATCTAATTTTAGCACAAAAATATATAGTAAAAAAGATTCCGAAAGACAAACAAATTTAAATATTACATCCTCTGTTTTAAATGGTACTGTTGTAGAACCAGGAGACACTTTTTCATTTACAGAAACTGTTGGCAAAGCAACTCCAGAAAGAGGTTATCAAAAAGCTGATATATATGATGAAAATGGAAATAAGACAAAAGGTTATGGAGGTGGCAATTGTCAAATTAGTTCTACTTTATATAATGCTGTTTTGCAACTTCCTAATCTTACTGTTACAGAAAGACACCCTCATAGTAAAAAGGTTCCTTATGTTGAAAAAGGAAAAGATGCAGCAGTCGCTTATGGAAGTGTAGACTTAAAATTTATAAATAATTATGATTTTTCTATTAAAATATATTGTTCGGTTGATAATGAAAATGTAAATATAACAATTGTAAAATTACAATAGCAAAAGTGCAAATATTAATATTTTCACTATTTGGAACATTTTAAAATCTATATCTTTATTCTTCAATGCAGACCTTATTTATGGTCTGCATTTTTAATTCTTATTTTATTATTATATGAATAAATTTATTTTCGAATTAATATATTTTAATAATATTTATGGAGGTACATATATGTATAAAAAAATAATTTCACTTTGTTTATGTTTTATTTTAACTTTTTTATATCCTATTACTATTTTTGCTTTTGATGAATATGTTTGGACTTCTAGCTATAATAGTATTAATACAAATGCACAAAATGAATCTAATATTGAAAATACCGATAACTTAAACCTAGAATCCGAAAGTTGCGTTTTAATTGAACAAAATTCTGGTAACGTTTTATACGAAAAAAATATGCATGAGCAATTGCGTCCTGCAAGTGTAACAAAGATTATGACAATATTATTAATTATGGAAGCAATTGATAATGGAACAATTTCATACGATACACAAATTCCATGCAGTGAAATTGCATCAAGCATGGGTGGTTCACAAATTTGGCTAGATACAAAAGAAACATTATCTGTTGATGATATGCTAAAAGCTATATGTGTTGTAAGTGCTAATGATTGTACTGTTGCAATGGCAGAATATTTGGCAGGTTCTCAAGAGCTATTTGTTGAGAAAATGAATGCTAAAGCAAAAGAACTTGGTATGAAGGATACCTGTTTTAAAAATTGCCATGGTATAGACGAAGATGGTCATGTAACTTCTAGCTATGACATTGCTTTAATGAGTAGAGAACTTTTAATAAAACATCCAGATATAACAAAATACACAACAATATATATGGATTCTTTAAGAGATGGAAAATCTGAATTAGTAAATACTAATAAACTTATTAGAACATATAATGGAATTACAGGATTAAAGACAGGTTCTACCTCTCTTGCTTTATACAATTTATCCGCTTCTGCAACAAGAGATAATCTTTCTTTAATAGCAGTTGTTATGAAATCGCCTTCTACAAAAATAAGATTTTCTGAAGCTAAAAAAATACTAGATTACGGTTTTTCTAAATATTCATATATAAAGTTAGGCGACTCTGGTCAAGCAATTCAAAGTGTTTGTGTTAATAAAGGTATTACAAATTTTGTAAATGCAGTCTTAGAAAACACTTCTGGTGTAATTATTGAAAAAGGAAAAGAAAAGGAAATAGAGCAAAGTATATATGTACAGGAAAATTTATCTGCTCCTGTATTTAAAGGACAAAAGATTGGTGAGGTAACTTATAAATTAAATGATAAAACTATTTCTATTATTGATATTGTTGCCTCAGAAGATATTGTTCAAATTAGTTTTGGAAATATGTCTTGTAACATTTTAAACAAATGGTTTAGTCTTTTAAGGTAAAATATTAATATATCAAATTTATCAAAAAGAGGTGATTTTATAAAATCACCTCTTTATTTTACCAAAATATAATCTTTAAAACTCTTACCATATTTTAAATTATTATATCCAAATATATCTAAAATTGTTGCAGATATATCTGCATAAGTTTCTCTTATTCCTATGTTTGTATTAGGCTTAATTTTCTTTCCATATATTAATATTGGAATATATTCTCTACAATGGTCTGTACTTGGTGTTGATGGGTCATTTCCGTGGTCTGCTGTTATTATTAAAATATCATCTTCTTTCATTGAATTGATTATTTTTGGAAGGCTTTTATCAAACTCTTCTAATGCTTTTGCATATCCTTCTACATTATTTCTATGTCCATATAACATATCAAAGTCCACTAGATTAGTAAATATCATTCCTTTTGTATCTTTTTTTATCTCTTCAATTGTTTTTTTAATACCATCTGCATTTCCTTCAGTGTGTATTGCTTTAGATATTCCCCTTCCAGAATATAAGTCATTTATTTTTCCTATTGCAATTACTTCATTATTATTTTCTTTAAATACATCTAACATAGTTTTGCCAAATGTTTCAGATTCAAAATCTTTTCTGTTATATGTTCTTGTAAAATTATTACTATTATCTCCAATAAAAGGTCTAGCAATTACAGTTCCTATATTATATTCTGGTTTATTTAATATTTCTCTTGCTATTTCGCACCATTTATATAGTTTTTCTACTGGAACTATATTTTCATGTGCAGCTATTTGAAATACACTATCTGCAGAAGTATATATAATCGGAAATCCAGTTTTTAAGTGTTCCTCTCCATATTGCTTTAATAATTCTGTTCCAGAACCTACACCATTGTAAATTGTTCCTTTTAATCCTGTTTTTTGTTTAAATTCTTCTATCATTTCTTTGCAAAATCCATTTGGATATGTTTTAAATGGCTTTTCTTTAACATATCCAGATATTTCCCAATGTCCAACAGGACTATTTTTTCCTGCAGCTTTTTCTTGTGCTTTTCCATATGCACCAATTACATCTGTTTCTTTATTTTCTAAATTAATTCCATCTATATTATATATTCCTAGCTTTTTCATATTTGGTAATTTTAGATGTGTTTGCTTATATATATGTCCAAAAGTATCACTTCCAATGTCTCCATAATCTTTTGCATCTGGTGCTTCCCCTATTCCAAAACTATCAAGTACAATTAAAATTGCTCTATTTATCATTTTATACCTCCAATAAATTACTATTTTTTGCATAAATCATATTCAAAGATATTAAGAGTTTTAACTTCATTATATAATCCATTTTCGAAATTTATTTTTACATTTTCTTTATTTACCAATTCTAAATTATATAAACTTAGATCTAAAAATGCTTTATCTGATACATCCATTCCTAAAGGTAATGTTTTATTTGAATTATTATAATAAATTATGTTGCTTAAATATACAATATTGTCTTTTTCTTTAATATTTATTTTATACAAAAAATATTGGTTTTCATCTTTTATATTGTTTGCCATATTTTCAATATTAATATTAAATACTTCAAAATCACTTTCATTTATAATTTCTGTGCTTAATTTATAAATTGGCATATTCACTATAGCAAAACTTTTCTCTAATCCACTTTTTATTTCTTTTATGCAAGTATCTAATGAATTTATAAATTCGTCTACATTTGTATTTTTATTTATATCCAATATCTTAAATACATTTTTTTCTACTTCTCTATGTTTTTTTCCTTTAATATATTTTACTTTTGAATTATCTTCAGACAAGCCACCAAAAATATCAAATTCTTCCTCGGTAAAAAGTTTCTTTTGCTCAGATGCTTCTTCTTTAATGTTTTCTAATTTTGTTTTTATTAATTCTTCATCTTTTTTACTTATTTTCTCAACCTTATTGTAATAAGGTTTTAATATATTTATTATTTCTAATATATTAGTACTTGTAAGAAATATTGAATTACACTCTTTGGTTGTTAAGTTTTTTCTTTGTATACTATCAATTTTTTGTGCAAAATTTTCAAAATCAGTATCATATTTAAAAGTTTTTTGTAGTTTTGCAACATTAGCATTTTCTTGTTTGTATATTCCCTCTGTTAGTGCTATTTTTTCATCTTTATTAGTAAACCTCCAGAAGTCAAAAATACTTTTATTATGTTTATCTATTTCTTTTATATACATAGTTGCATTTTTTATTTTTCTGTCCATAATATTTATCTTTTCTTTTAATGCCTCAATATCTAAGTGCAAATTTTTAACTTCTAATTCTATTTTTTCTAATTTTTTATTTATATTTATTAAATCTTCTATGGTATAAAATTGTTTTTCTTCTTGTTTAAGCTTTTCTTGTACAATTTCCTTTTTATTTTCTTCTTGCTTTTTTTCTATATTAATTTTTGTTTTTCTTCTTTTAAAATAATATTTAATTTTTCCAAAAATTGTTCTTTTACATTCTAAATATAATGTAATTTCTTTTTCTTTATTTAAATATTCTCTATCTTTTTGGTTTGAAATTATTTTTTTTGTTTCTATTTCTTTTTCATATTCGTATTTTTTATTTATATATTTTTGTATATCATTGATAGTTCTTTTATATTCATATTCTATAAATTCCGGTAACTTTTCGTATTCAAGTTTTTTGTCTTTATAATATAATTCTAATTTTCCATATCTGTTTATTTTAGATTTAAATTTATATTTGTGTGGTAGTTCACTTTGCAGTATGAATAACGCTTTAATAAATTTATAAAACTTAATAGACTCTTCTTTCGTTTTTAGTGTAATTTTATAATAGCTTTTTAAATTATCATACACATATGTGTTTCCTATAATTTCGATTGACATTTCATTGTTTTTATTAAATACTTCATATATTGAAGGCCAATCTCCTGTAAATAGCCACATACAGTTTTCTACATCTGCAATTTCTGTTTTCTTTAAATACTCACCTGTATATTCCATATAGCAAATAGGTACAAATATTTTTGTATTGTTATTATTTTTTATTTCTTCAATTTGTTTTTTTATTAAATAAAATAAACATGCATAATTCGAGTCTTCTGCTGGCACTAACATAAAATATTTATCATAAGCTTCAGAATAATATATTTCCCATAAGTAATTTTCTTCGTACTCAATTTTAAATGGCATTTTATTATTTATACTTTTTTGACATTTATCAATTTTTTCTATTTCTTCTATTTTTACATCATTTAGCATTTTAATAAATGATGCTTGAAGCGGTATATCTTCTTCCTCTTTTGGCTCTAAATAATGTATTATTCTTTTTGCCATTTTATATTTTTCTGCAAGAGAATCTGTTCTATTTTTTGGAGTTATTAATATTTGAATTTCATTTACATTAATATATTTATAAACTTTATATTTTTTAAATTCGTTTTCATGTATAGTTCTATATTCTATTGGGTCATTTTTTATATATATTTCTGGTATATTTTCAAAATTCAATCCAACATATTCCAACTTATCTTTAATAATATTTAAATTTTCATTTGTGTTTTTTGGCATTTTATCCTCCATTTCTTTTAGATATATTATTTATACCATTAATATATTATTTTTTCAATCACTTTTATAATTTGTAATTAATAACTTATTTTCATTTTTATAATTCTATCCTATTTATATAATTTAAAATAATATTTATCATTATTAATTAATTTTTTCAATATCTATAAAAAATATTTTTAATTTTCTCTTGACAATACTACTTTTAAAGTTTATAATATCAAATGTTGAAGCACACCAGTTCAATAAAATGCAGATGTGGCGGAACTGGTAGACGCACAGGACTTAAAATCCTGCGGTTGAATAAACCGTGCCGGTTCGATTC
>CANRKA010000003.1 GCA_947631025.1 uncultured Clostridia bacterium
CATACTTTCTTTTTTTATTTATATTCTCTTTCTAATTTTTCATTTAAATAAAGTTTTGAAATGATTTCTAATTCTTTTATGCTTTCTTCTGATACATTAAATGAATACAGTTTTTTTGGTGGTGCTAAAATAGCATATTGCACAGCTTTTAATGTTCCACTGTTAATTTTAATTGCACTTTTATCTTGTTTTCCACAAGATGTGCACTTTATTCCATTATCTTTTAAACTAAAATATTGTATTTCTTCCTTTTCCCTGCAATTTACACATTCTTGTATTTTAGGTGTAAATCCTAATAAACTTACTAATCTTAACTTAAATATAGAACTTACTAAATTTAAATTTTTGTCTGTTTCAGATATAACATATATTGTATTTAATAATAATTGTAATATTTTATAACTATTTTGGTTTTCTTCTACTGTGTCTCCTATTATTTTTGTAATATTTGCAACTGTGTTAAGTTTGTCTAAATCTATTCTAACATTATAAAAAACTTCTATTGTATTACATGAATTTATATTATATGTACTTGCACCTTTATATAGCACATAATCTGCAAAACATAGGTATTGTGTGCCTGCAAGAAGACTACTTTTTGGTCTTCTTGCTCCTTTTGCCGCACACGAAATTTTTCCGTAATCCTGGTGTAAGTAATGTTATCATTTTATCGTAATCACCCATATTATGCTCTGCTATTACTATTCCCTTGGTTTTTATTATTCCCATTTTCTTCCGCCTTTATAATTCTTTCCATTTGTTCTATTTGCTTTAATTCGAAAAAAGTATCTATATTTCCTGTATTTTTAAATGTATTCCACGCTATTTGTTTTATCATGAAATCATCTCCTTTACGTTATTTATCTTTTGTAAAAATTTTTATTTTATTCTTTAATTTTTAAGTTATAGTTATAATGTAATTTTTTAAATTTTATACATTTTATTTCATTTTAAACTTATTTATTATGCTATCTTTTTGTTGCCAATCTTCTTTTACTTTTACCCATATTTTTAAGTTTATTTTTATTCCTAACATCTTTTCTAAGTCGTGCCTTGCATATGTTCCAATTCTTTTTAGCATTTGTCCGCCTTTTCCTATTATAATTCCCTTATGTGAATTTCTTAAACAATATATTGTAGCTTCCACATCATAAATTTGCTCTCCTTTGTTTGTTGTTCTTTCTTGCATTTTTTCTGTTTCTACATATATTCCATGTGGTACTTCTTCATCTAATAATTTTAATGATTTTTCTCGTATTGTTTCTTCTACTAATTGTCTTTCTGTTTGGTCTGTATACTCTTCTATATCATAATATGCAGGACCTGGTTTTAGGTTCTTTTCTATTTCGTCTAATATTGTTTCTACTTCTTTGCTTTTTATTGCAGATGTTGGAATTACAGCTTCAAAATTATACTCTTTTTGGTACATATCTATTATATTTAATAATTTTTCTTTTTTTATTAAATCTATCTTATTTATAATTAATATTGTCTTCTTTTTTGCTTCTTTTATTTTTTCTAGAATAATTCTGTCACCTTTTGATATTTCATCTTTTTGGCTATCTACCATAAATAAAACAATATCAACATCTTGAACAGTTCCATAAGCTGTCTCTAGCATTGTTTCTCCTAATTTAGTTTTTGGTTTATGTATTCCTGGTGTATCTATAAAAATTATTTGTGAATTTTTTCTATTTACTATTGCTCTAATTGCTGTTCTTGTTGTTTGAGATTTATTTGCTGTTATTGCTACTTTTTCTCCTGTTAAGGAATTTATTAAAGTAGATTTACCAACATTAGTTTTACCAATTATAGATACAAAACCAGATTTAAATTCTTGGTTCATTTTTATTTCCTTTCATTGTTAATATTATATTATTTTTATTTTAAATATTTTGTAGAAATTTAGATTTTATAAATTTTATTTTGTAGAGGCAGGATTTCATCCCTGCCCGTTATAATTTTTACATATTGGGCAGGGGTGGAACCCTGCCCCCTACATATTATTTTATTCAAATGTAACATTTGCATCTATAGGACAAATATTAAAGAATGTATTACCATCATTTACTTTTATTTCATTTCCTTGTTCATCTTTATAAACTGTTTGTGATTTTCTATCTTCCTTAATACATGTAATAGGTATAGCTTTTCCGTTTGTTATATAATATCCTTTAAATGTTCCTATATTAGATAAATTTTGTCTATCTTTATTTTCTCCATCATTTAATTTTGTATTTTTAACAAATGTTATAATTATATTTTTTGTTGTTATTGTGTTTCCTGTTTCAAATTCGGTTTGCTTTGTTCCTTTTGCATATCTTGTATATGTTTTTGTTTCTGCATTGTAAATATATTTTGTTGTGTGACCTGTTGAATATGGTATTGAAACAGTATTTGCTGTTGTTCCATTTTCTAACTCAACTTCTTCTGTAACATAATTTAATACACTTTTTTGAGTAGATGTTAGTTTGTATTTTTTATTTTCTGCTATTTCTTTTATTTTATCTGTACTTGTTAAAACATTGTGTGGAGAAGATTTTTGTTTTATTCTCCAAAAACTACTTTCGCTTTCTGTAATTCCATTTATATTATTAACATGTAAAGATGATATATCGCTTTCTGCTTTAGGACTCCATCCATAATGAACATATATTGCATCATTTTCAAATGCATAATCTAAAAAGTAATGTCTTGAGCTTCTTACAGGTCCAATTTTAGAAACATCCTGTCCTTTAAATACTGCCATTAACCTTGTTTCTCCACCTTCAACTATTATTTCATAAATTGCATAAGCTTTTGTAAGTCCTGCCTGTGGCCAAGCGCCTTTATGGTTATCTATCATAACTGCAATTGGTCTTTCCGTACCAGAAAAAATATTTATTTTTTTATCTTCTATAATCTCTTCTATTACGTTATTGTTTGCTTCTGTTGGTATTTTATTATTTTTGTTTACTAAATACATTGCCAGTAATATAGCTGCTGCAATTATAATTATTATTGAAATTACTATTATAAATATTTTCATTTTTTTGTTTTGTTTTTTTTCTTTTTTACTCATATAATACCTCTTTTTTTATTATTTTTTTATACATTTGTTTTGCAAATTGAAATAAGCATTGTCCCATATAATTAATTTACATTATTTTGCAATATTTAATTTTGTGGTTTTATCTATTTATTTGTAATTTTGTTAATATGTTTTCTTCTTTTTCACGCATTTGTCTTTTTTCTTCTTCTTCCATATGGTCATATCCCATAAGGTGATAAAATCCATGTACTACCATATATGATAATTCTCTTTCAAAACTATGTCCATATTCTTTTGCTTGAATTTCTACTTGCTTAATTGAAATTACTATATCTCCTAAAACTTCCTGAATTCCATCTAACTTTGTACTACTTATTTTAGATATTTCATCTTTTTCAAACATTGGAAATGATAATACATCTGTAGATTTATTTATTTTTCTGTATTCATTATTTATTCTTCTAATATTTTCTGGGTTTGTTAAGGTAAAACTCACATATAAATTATTTAAATTTTCTACTTCAAAGCATTTTGTTATTACTTTTTCTATTATATTTTCGTAGCTTTTATTTTCTTCTATTTCTAAATATTGAATTTCTATATTTTTCATATAATATTTCCTTTTTATTTGTATTAAAATGAATTGCTATAGTTGTTGGGCACTTTATATTTTCTTACTTAAGCAATTTGTTTTTGTTTAGTATAATTTCCAATTGTTTTATATGTATTTTTTATATTTCTCATTGCGCCCATTGAAACAAGTTTTTCTTTATAAAATTTAATAATCTTTTCATATTTTAAATTATTTTTGCTATCATTTAATTTTCTTAAATCATTTCTAATAAATAAAACTTCTTTTTGTTCTTCATATTCTTCTGGGTTTTCTTCTTTTAGTTTTTGTATTTGTTTAAATTCATTCCAGAAATTTTTATATTCATCTCTTTGGCTAGGTTTGTCCCAATAAATTTTTGTTGATAACAATCTAATATTATAACTTTCTATTAAATTAATTAATAATTTGTATGCATCTTGTCTTTTTTGAACTATTTTTGTATCAACTATTAAGCTTCTTGTGTCTTTTAATAATTTAATATAGCACTGTTCTGCAACAATTAATGGCAAACTATGTGTAAATAACTGTCTACTAATACCTAATAAAATTGCCTTTTTTTCTATAAATTCCTTTTGGTCTAATTTTCCTACAGTATAGCTTTCAAACTTTTCAAATTCACTCATTATTTCTTTGTATATGCCATCATCATCATTTTTTATTTTAATAGGCAAAATTGTTCCTATATATTCTTCTAATGTCTTAAAAATTTTATCATATATAACTTGCTTATCTTTTTCTACTAAATTATCTGCAAGTTGAACTGAGTAATGCTTTAATAATCCTTTATATAATGAATCCATTTTATTTGAGTAAAATAATTCATAATTATTTTTTAATTTCTCTTTATTAGAGTTTTTTACAGTTTCATAATCTATATCTATTAAATATTTTTGTTTTTTATATTTGTATTCTAAATATTCTGTCTCTTTTAAATGTGTTACCTCATAATAATTTGCAAGTGCATTTCTTTCAAATTCATTTGCCGTATCATTTTTCACTTTTTTGTATATTGAATCCATTATATATTTATCTATTGATTCTAAATATAAAGAATATGTATCTTCATATTTTTTTCTAAGTTCTTCTTCATCTTTTTCTTCTTGATAGTATAAATATGCTTTTACTACATTATTTCTTTTTAATGAAATAATTACACTATTAAATCCAACTTTTGTTGGTATAAGTAGCTTCCCTATAGTATTTGTAATCTTTTTAAAAAATGTCTTGTCTGATTCTATAACTCTTAGTCCTCTTTCCATATATCAATCATCCTTTCAATATACTATTTTCTCTTCAGTGCCTATATTTTCTAAAACCTCATATATAACTTCTACTTCAATATAGTCTTCTGTTTCATTTACATTTATATTTTTATTTTGTATATTTTCCATAGAATTAATTTGATTATTTAGTTTTTCTTCTGCCTTCTGAGTTGCTACAATTTTTGCCTCTTCTGGAGTATAATTTTTTACTGTTTTAATTGTTTCAAAATTATTACACTTGGTAATTTCTACGGGTAGATAGAAATCAGAAAATATTTTTAATTTTTGTCTTTCGTATATTGTATCATAATTTTTAAATTTGGAAAGAGTTTTATAAAAATTTATTTGAAAATTATTTAATTTTATCTCATATTTGGTTTCCTTATTCCCTGTTTTTTCCATTTTTGTTTCTTTTAAATTAACCTTTTCTACTACGGAATACCACGTTTTAGCTTTTATTTCTCCAGAAGCATGAACATATCTTATTCCGGTATATTTTCCTTCCATCCATCCTGCAATTAATATATCTCCTTTTTTTACAAGGTCTCCTTCCTTATACATTGCAGTTCCGCTATAAGAATCAATTTTTTGGATAATTGCATCTTTTTCAGCAATAATATTGCAAAATTCATCGGATTTAACTAATTGAGGTTTTTCGTCAGATTCTACAATTTTTACTTTTGCATTTGTTCCATTAATATTTATTCCAATCCATGATATGTCTTTTCTAGTTAATCTAATATTATTTATAACCTCATTTTTATTTATATTTTTCTTTAACTTTCCTACCTCTAATCCTTGCATTTTTAAGTCTTTAATTAATTCATCCTTAGGTATTTTTTCGTTACCTATAATTTCTACATTCCAAATAAAATTTGAAGATATTATAATTATAATAAATATAACAATTAAGCCCATAGCAAATATCTTTCTTTTTTTATATTTATTTAAGTAAAATGGGATTCCTTTTTTTCTTTCTATATGAGTTTTGCATTTTGTTTCTTTTGAAATACTTTTTATTCTTTTATAATCTTTAATTCCAATATTCGTATGTAAAATACTTGCTTTTTCTCGTTTCATTCCCCAAAGAAAAATTCCATTTGCTTTACATTTATTTATAAATCTTTCTATAAAAAAACCTTCAACATTTATTCTTATATATCCAAAAATTTTATTTAAAATAATTTTTAAAAACAAATGCTATTCCTCCTCATCTGCCATACTTTCAAAGTCTATGCTTTCTATTTTTCCTGTTATCATTATATCTTCATCTGTCATTTCATTTAAAAGCAAATTAAATCCATTTATATTTAATACTCCAATATATGTATTAAGTTTAATATAAAAACTTTCATACTCTAAAATTCCTTTGTAATTTTCTACTAACATTTTTTCAAAACCTAAAACAGTTATTTTAGGCTCTTTGCAGGAAATTTCCTCTGGAAATTCCAAAATATTTGATAATCTAGATAAATTTTGTTTATTTTTTCTTTTCATAAATGTCTCCTAAATTTATTATTTTTTAATTTAAAATTTACATTTATAATTCAAATTCATCTAATGATTTAAATTCATATCCCTTATTTTTTGTCTCTTTAATTATAAAATCTAAAACATTACAATTATCTTTAGAATTTCCATGTAGTAACATTATTTCTCCATTGTGCAGATTATTTATAATCATTTTTTTTGCGTTTTCTTCTCCAGATTGATTGTTTTCTTCCCAATCTTTATATGCAAAACTCCACATTACAGTTTTATAGCCTAAATTATTACATGTGTTTAGTGTTCTTTGGCTATATTCTCCTTTAGGTGGCCTTAAATATTTCATTTCATACCCAAATTTTTCATATATAGAAATATGCAACTTCATAACTTCTTCTTTTATTTGTTCATCAGATATATCGGGCATACTTTTATGATTTACTGTATGATTTCCTACAATGTGTCCTTCTTCTATCATTCTTTTTACCAAGTCTTCATTTGTATTTAAGTAATGCGCAGTAATAAAAAAAGCACCCTTTACATTATTTTCTTTTAAGACATCTAAAATTTTTGAAGTATATCCTGCTTCATAGCCTTCATCAAAAGTTAAATATATATAAGGTTTTTCTTTATTTCCAATTGCGTACCCTTCACATTCATTTATTAAACTTAAATTAACTTTCCCTAAATCTGGCTGAATATGATCTTTTTCTCTTTTAATACCCCAATTAATTTTTTTATTACTTAATTCATTAGAAGAATTTGTTTCTAATGTCTGAAAATCGGTATTTTTCTCAGAAATAAAAACACATACAGAAAATATTAATACAATTAAACAGCAAAAACTTAAAAATATGGACCTATCTTTCACAATTAACCTCCTCGTACATCTGCTTTTTTTAATTTTATGATTTTAATTTAAAATTATTACTTTTTTAATTTTTTATAATTTTTTAGGTCTTCGACAAATTTCTACAAAATTTTATTTTAATTTGTTATAAAATCTCCTTTATTGACATTTTTCAGTTTTTAATTTAATATTGTTACAAAATGCGAGTTTATAACAGATTACACCTTTATTACTTACAAATGATAAATTTTTATAATACGGAGGATAAATTTATGTTAAATTTTGCAGTTTGCGATGATAACATAATTATTTTAAATAGGCTTTGCAAAATGTTAGAGTCTATATTTATTGAAAATAATTTAGATGCAGAAATTGTATTTTCTACAACTTCTACAAAGAAGCTTTTAGAATATTCACAAAATAATAATATCGATGTTTTAATTTTAGATATTGATTTTAAAAATGAAATTTCTGGAATAGAAACTGGAAAAATAATACGAAAAAATAATAAAAATATTTATTTAATTTTTTCAACTGCACATTTAGAATATGTTTTAATTGCATATAAATTAAAAACATTTGATTACTTACCTAAACCTGTTACTTCCGAAAAATTAAAAGAAACAATATTAAGAGTATTCGAAGATGTCTCTGAAAGAACTAAAGAAACAAATTTTATAAGAGTAGGAAAAAGTAAAGTTTTAGTTAAGGAAAATGATATAAAATATATAAAAAAAGATGGTATGAAATTAGTTTATCACACTAATAAAAAGAATTATGAAGTTTATTCATCTTTTAATCAAATACAAGATACATTACCAAAAAACTTTGTAAGATGTCATAAGTCTTATATAGTAAATGTTAATAATATTACAAATATAAAATCCAATAATACAGTATTTTTTAATACAAATGAATATTGCAACATTGGACCTAAATATAAAGATAATTTAATGGAGGTTTTTAATAATGGAAATTCTACAAAATATTTGGACAGCTTTGACAAGCGAGAATGAATTAATAGTTAATATACAAGGTATTCCTTTAAGTTTTATTGAAATATATGTATTTATGCTATTATTTACTACTTTATTTAATGTTTCTTCAAGTAAAAAGACTCAAATACTATATGTTACTACTTTTTCTTTATTAACAACTTTATCAAGAGTTTTTATACCCGACCCTTATGGTACTTTCTTTAATATTATACTATGCCCTATTCTAATAATGACTTTCTTTAAAATTAATTTTCTAAAATCTATTTTTAGCGAAATTATACCAATAAGTATTAGTACTATAATTGATTTAATTTTATTTAAACTTTTTTCGACCTTTTTAAATATAACAAATGATAATATATTAAATATTCCGATTTACAGAATTATCTTTTCATTTATTGAGTATTTTATAATATTTGTAATATATAGTATTTTAAAACATTTTAATATAAATTTAGCATCACTTACTGGTAAAAATAAAAAATATAATGTTACTTTAACAGTATCTTGTATATTAGGTATTATAGCAATTTGCTCACAAATGTATATTTGTGCATACTATATAAATTACTTGCCAATACAAATAATAATTATTAGTATTACAAGCTTACTTGCATATTTTATTATTAGTTTTTATAGCTTAATTAGCACTAACAATTTAAATATTGTAAAGCAAAACTTAGAAGAAACAAAGTTAATGAATAAAACATTAACTATATTAAATGATAAAATTAGAGCTTTTAGACATGATTTTAATAATATAATTCAAGCATTAGGAGGTTATATTCAAGCAAAAGATATAGAAGGACTTGAAAAATATTATTCTCAGCTTTTAAAAGATTGCAAAGAAGTAACCAATTTATCTGGCTTAAATCCAGATTCTATAAATAATCCTGCAATATACAGTTTAATTGCATCTAAATATTATTTAGCAACTAATCAAGGTATAGAATTTAATATAGATATTTTTATGGATTTAAACTCTATAGATATGAAAATTTATGAATTTTGTAGAATACTAGGAATACTACTTGATAATGCAATACAGGCAACACAAGAATGTGACCAAAAACAAATAAACATTACAATTAGAAAAGATACAAGAAATAAAAGACAATTATTAATAATAGAAAACACTTATAAAGACAAGCAAATAGATACAGAAAAAATATATGAAAAGGGATATTCAACAAAAGAAGGTAATACAGGACTTGGTTTATGGGAAGTAAGGCAAATTTTATGTAAAAATACAAATCTTAATTTATTTACCTCTAAAAATGATACATATTTTAAACAACAATTAGAAATATATAAAATTTAAGAAGATGTACATACACATCTTCTTTTATATTTTTACTAATCTTTTTTTATTAAAGCTTTTGGGCATTTTGGTTGATGAAATATATTAAATACATAACTTGCTGTATTTGTGCTTTTTGCATATTTTTCTGCTAATTTAGCTAACATTTTTACCATAATAAATTCCTCCTCTTTGGTTTAAAATATTTTATAATAGATTATTGCCGGCTAAATAATCTTATTATTAACTTAAAGTGCATTTTCTTCTTTATATTTAAAATAGCCATATTCGCATTTACTTAACTTATATGCAGGTTTTGTAATTGATATTGTTTGTATTAAAATTGTATATAAAATTGCACTTGATACGTAATTATCTTTTATTAATATAGTAGCAACCATAGATATAATTAATACTATATATGAGGCATACTTTTTAAATGTTCTTTCTTTTTTAGTAAGTATTGGTAAATTTATAGTGTCTGCAGGAGCATATATTGTAATCATAGCAATTCCAAATATAGATATTAGTGCTATAATTATGTATTCATAATTTCCATTTATTGGAAGATATTTTGATAATATACCTGGTAATGAATACATTATTGTTGTACATATAAAACATCCTATATGTGTTTTTAAATGAAATCCTCCTGTGAATCCTCTATATGGTATTAAAAATAATAGAGTAATTGTAACTAATTTTACTGATCCCAAAACAAGTGCAATTGCAATTGCCAAAAACATTTTAGGAAGTTCTCCTATAATTAATTGAAGTCCATAATTTATTATTTCTGCTCTTTCTTCATCTACATCTGGCATTTCTTTTCTTATTTTGGCAGTTAAAAAATTACATATTTTTTCTATCATATAATTATCTCCTATTTAATTGCTTAACTGAAAATAATTATATTTGTTATTTATCTACTTTTTATTAAAGCTAAATAAATAAGCCAAAATCCTATACGAAAAATGTATTTTTTTGTTTCGTATAAGATTTTGGCACTTTTGTAAAATCTACATAAATATAAAATATTACAAATTTACTTCTTCTAATATTTTCCAAGTTTTATTTTTCTCTGGAATTGAAGTAAATGTCATTTCTTGTTTTGTTATTGGATGTACAAAACTTAATTTAAACGCCCACAAGGCTATTTGTTTTCCTCTTCCTCGTGTTCCATATTTTTGGTCACCATAAATGCTGTGACCTCTACTAGATAATTGTACTCTTATTTGATGATGTCTTCCTGTATATAATTTTATTTTTAAAACAGATAAATCTATTTCTTTATTGTATACTAATTCTTCATATTCTAACTTCGCATATTTAGAATTTTTTGTTTCTTCTTTAACTACTTTACTTATATTTTTTTGTCCATTTTTTATTAAATAATCTTCTAAAATATCCTTACTTTTTTCAAATCTTCCATCTACAACTACTAAATATTCTTTTTTTAAATTTCTTGTCCTTACTTCCTCACTTAGTCTTGATGCAGCTTTTGATGTCTTTGCAAATAGCATTACACCGTCCTACTGGTCTGTCTAATCTATGTACTAATCCTAAATAGACATTTCCTGGTTTATTATATTTTTCTTTTAAATAATCCTTTATTATTGTTAACATATCTATATCGCCAGTTTTATCACCTTGAGATGGGATATTTGGTATTTTTTCTACTACAATTATATGATTGTCTTCATATATTACTTTTAAATTATTCATTTTTTGTTTCCTTATTTATTTTATTATTTATTACTTATAATACAAATATAAGTATAATTTTTAAAACTAGATTTAGCTTTCCCAACGAGCAAAAATTCCACAAGGTAATATTAAGCTAGAGTTACTCATTGGAAGACCTACTTCTCCTGAAGTAAATTTTCCTTTTTTATTAATTTGCAATTTTAATATATTTTCTAATACCTTGCAAGATATTCCTGTTGTATATGAATTTATTAAGAAAAATAAAGGATTATCTGATAACACTTTTGTACATATTTTTACTAAATCGTATATATTATTTTCAAATTGCCATATTTCTCCTTTTGCTCCTCTACCATAAGATGGTGGATCCATTATAATGGCATCATAAGTATTTCCTCTTCTTATTTCTCTATTTACAAATTTTACAACATCATCTACTATATATCTTACTTTTTTATCTGCTAGTCCTGATGAAGTAACATTTTCCTTTGCCCATGTTACCATACCTTTTGAACTATCTACATGACATACAGAGGCTCCGGCAGATAAACATGCAACTGTTGCCCCTCCTGTGTATGCAAATAAGTTTAATACTTTAATTTGTTCATTTGATTTACCGTAACTGGCTATCTTTACAATTTTTTATTTTATTTATCATCCAATCCCAATTAACTGCCTGTTCTGGAAATAGTCCAGTATGTTTAAATCCCATTGGTTTTATATTAAATGTTAAATTATTATATTTAATTTGCCATGCCTTTGGCATTTGTTTTTTATATTCCCAGCTTCCTCCACCAGTTTTGCTTCTATTATATATAGCATTTGCTTTTTTCCACTCATTTGGAAAACTCTTTTCTTTCCAAATTATTTGTGGGTCTGGACGTGCTAATATAACATCTCCCCATCTTTCTAATTTTTCGCCATTTGCCATATCTATTATTTCGTATTCTTTCCATTTATTTGCAAGTTCCATTTTTTCCTCCTATTTTTGTTTATTATAGCAGAAAAAACTTGTATATTCAAATGCAAGTATTTTTTTAATTTACTTACATCTTACTTAATATTTTAAAAAAGTCATAAATAAAAATACAATTAACTGTACTTAAAATTATTGTTAGTGACAATATTATTTTAAAAAATTTACTACTTGTCCTATTTTCCTTGTACTCAACTTCAAAAACATTGTTTTTTGCATATTCCATAAAAATCTCCCCTTCAAATATATTCCTTCTAAATTTAAATATATTCGAGGGGAGCTTTTTTATTACTACTATTCAATTTATTTTAATAAAAGTTAGTTTCAATTTTCAACATTTTACAATATTTTTTCTATTTCTTTTATTGTATCTCTTAATATATTACAGCTGTTGTCAAATTTCATTTGGTCTTCTTCACTTAATTTAAGTTTTAATATTTCTTGTACACCATTTGCTCCTAAAATTGCAGGTACTCCAATATAAATGTCCTCTTGATTATATTCTCCTCTTTGATACGTAGATAATGTCATTATTTCATTTTCGTCATTTAAAATTGCCTTTATTATTTTTGTTAATGCAACACCTATTCCATAATAAGTTGCTTTTTTCTTTTCTATTATTTCATAAGCAGCATTTACAACACTTTGATGTATTTGGTCTAACTCTGAAAGTGGATAATTATTGTCCTTCATTACGTCCTTTAAACTTTTACATCCTACATAACTATTTTCCCAACTTACAAAAGAAGAATCCCCATGTTCACCCATAACATATGCATGTATATTTTTACTAGATACTTGTAAATATTCTCCTACTAAAAATCTTACCCTCGCTGTGTCTAACGCAGTTCCAGAGCCAATTACTTTTTCCTTTGGAAAACCTGAAGCTCTTGCTACTACATATGTCATAATATCTACAGGGTTACTTGCTACTACAAATATTCCTTGAAATTCATTTTTAACTACATTTTCTGTTATTTCTTTTACTATTTTCGTATTTATTTCTACAAGTTCTAATCTTGTTTGATTTGGTTTTTGATTAATTCCTGCTGTAATTACAACAATATCTGCATCTTTGCATTCACTATAATCTCCTGCTTTAATTTTCATTTTTGTTGGAGCAGATGGTATTCCATGTGATAGATCCATTGCTTCCCCTTCAGCTTTTGCTGTATCTATATCTATTAAAACTAGTTCATTAACTCCACCTTGATTTAGAAGTGAGTATGCAAAACTCATTCCAACAAATCCAGTACCAACTAATACAATTTTTCTTTTATTTATCATAATTACCTCCCTACACCTTATTATTAATTATTCTCTATATAATATTAATTATTCATTTTAGATTTATTTGAACATAGCTATAATTGTTTCTTTAATAACTTTTATAAATTTTACAAATATCTGCATAAAAAATTGTAATGCTGTGTTTTCTTCATATATTTTCATAATATATCTGTGTGTTGGTGGAAAAAACCAAATAAATGTTATAATAACTGCCATAATAAAAATTGTTATTAAATTTTCTTTTAATCTTTTTATAAATAATTGCCATTTAAATTGTTTTAATCTTCTATTATAATCTTTTATATAGTCTTTTTTAGTATATATTTGTTTTTTATTATTATTATTTATTTGTGAATTTGGAACATTTGAATTATTCTCATTATTCGTATTTTTTGCTGTATATCTTTGCTGTTCTATTTCATAATTTTGTCTCATTTCATTTATAATTTGTGCTTTACTTTCTTGCTCTTTTTTTAGTCTTGCCTGTTTTAGGTCTTCGTCATACTCTTTTCTTTTCTGCTCATTAGAAAGTATACTATAGGCATCATTAATTTGCTTCATTTTTTCTTCTGCTTTTTTCTTTTCTGCTTGTGTTTTTTGTAAATCTGGATGATATCTTTTAGCTTGTATTTTATATATTTTATTTATTGTTTCTTGTGATGCATTTTCATTTACTTCTAAAATTTCGTATAAGTTCATATAAATCTCCTATTTATTTATTATTATTTACATTATAACATAAAACGTAGATATTCAAATAAAAATGTGATATAATAAATAAAAAATTTTTTAAGGAAGTGTAAACATATGAAATTATCAGATAATAATTCATCTTTAGCCGAAAGCAAAGTTTTAATTTTATATATTTTATATAAAGCTAATAAACCTTTAACAAATGAAGAATTTTTAAAACTAGTATTATCTGTTACAGATATGAATTATTTTTATTTTCAACAGTTTTTATTAGATTTATTAAATACTAAATATATTATTTCTTATAAAAAAGATGAGATAGATTTTTACGAAATTACAAAACAAGGAATCGCTGCATTAGAACTTACACAAGATATGATTCCTGGTATTTTAAAATTAAAAGTAGATAAAAATTTTGATTCTGAATTAGATACAATAGAAAATGAAGTTTCTGTTTCTGCTGAATATACTCCAGTTACAGAAAATGATTATAAAATAAAATGCAAAGTTTTTGAAAATGGAGAAATAGTTTTTGAATTGCAAACAAATGCTGGTTCTGGTGAGCAAGCACAAAAAATAGTTGATAATTGGAACAAAAAAGCAGTAGAAATCTATCCTAAAATTTTGGAGTTGCTAAATTAGAAACTAGTTAAATAGATAATAATATATTTTTTTGCAGGCAAAAATTATAATATAAATAATTTCTATATTATAATTTTTGCCTTACATATTCATATATTATAATTCCTGTTGCTACAGATGCATTTAAGCTTTCTGTTTTTCCTAGCATAGGAATTTTTATTTTTTCATCTGCAAGTTCTTGAACTTCTTGTGAAACCCCATTTGCTTCATTTCCTATTACTATTGCCTTTTGTTTATAATCTAAATCGTACATACTTTTATCTGTTTGTAATGATGTACAAACTAGCTTAAATTTGTTTTTCTTTATTTCTTTTATTGTTTTATTTAGGTCTTCTACTCTTATAATATTAACTCTAAAAATTGCACCCATTGTAGAGCGAACTACTTTTGGATTATATGGGTCTGTAGTATTTTTAGAAATTATAACTTGCTTTATGTTTGCACTGTCTAACGTTCTTAAAATAGTTCCCATATTTCCTGGGTCTTGAATTCCATCTAGTATTACTATAATTTCTTCTTTATAATCTATTGGTTTAACATTTTTTGGATTTTCTATTACTGCTAATATTCCTTGTGGAGAGCTAACATTTGTAATACTTGCAAATACTTTTTCAGTTACATATATTAGGTTGTATTTGGAAATTTTATATAATAATTCTTGATTTATACATTCATTTTTTGTACAGTCTTCACATATTATAATTTTGTTTATTTTTGCATTTTCTTCAATTGCTTCACTTACCATTTTTATGCCTTCTATAATATACTGATTTTTTTGGTCTCTGTACTTTTTTTCGTTTAATTTTTTTATTTCTTTTATTGTTTCATTGTCTTTGCTTGTGATAGTTTGCATAGGTTTCTCCTTTTTTTTATTTTTAAGGTCGATCAAAGCATCGACCTCCTACATTGTTTGACTCTAACTAATAATTATATTTAAGATATTAAAATTACACATTTAAAATAAATTCTTTTATTTGGCTTAGTATTTCTTTATTATTTAAAGAATTTAATTTTAATGTTATATATGGATTTCCTGTAGAAAATTTAATTCTGCTATTATATGTCTTAAGCATTTTTTCTACAGTACTAAAATTAAATTTCTTGTTGTTAAATGTAAATACAACATTTGTATTTTTTTGCGCAACCTTAATTATATTTTTCTCTTCACATAGTTGTTTTATTCTTGTTATTTCTAATAAATTTTCTAATTCATTTGGCATGTTTCCAAATCTGTCTATAATTTCATCTATTACATTTTGTATATCATCTTCTGTTTTACACAATGCTATATTTTGGTATACTTCTATTTTTTGGCTAGATTCTTTAATATATTCATCCGGTATGTAACTTGAAACATTTATATCTATTTGTACATCTTGTTTTTCTTCTATTTCTATTCCTTGCATTTCTTTAATTACTTCATCTAATAAATTACAATACGTTTCATATCCTACTTGCTCTAAATGTCCAGATTGTATTTCTCCGAAGCAGGCTTCCTGCTCCTCTTATTTCTAGGTCTCTCATTGCTATTTTAAACCCAGAGCCAAATTGTGTAAATTCTTTTATTGCTTTTAATCTTTTACTAGAAATTTCAGATAATATTTTATCTCTTTTATAAGTAATATATGCATATCCTTGAGTAGTGCTTCTTCCCACTCTTCCACGAATTTGATAAAGCTGTGCTAGTCCTAATCTATCTGCATTTTCTACAATTATTGTATTGGCATTTGGAATATCTATTCCAGATTCTAATATAGTTGTACAAATTAGTATATCTACTTTACCTTGTACAAACTCTATCATTATATTTTCTAATTCGTTGCCTGTCATTTTTCCGTGAGCATATGCAACTTTTGCTTCTGGTATTAAATTTGAAATTTCTATAGATTTTCTTTCTATTCCTTCAACATTATTATACAAATATATAACCTGACCGCTTCTTTCTAGCTCTTTTGTTATTGCCTCTTTTATAATTTCTATATCATATTCTAATACATAAGTTTGAACTGGCTTTCTGTTTTGAGGTGGCTGATATATAATAGACATATCCCTAACTCCAACAATTGACATATGTAGTGTTCTTGGAATTGGTGTTGCTGTCATTGTTAGTACATCTACATTTGTTTTGTATTGTTTTATTTTTTCCTTTGCTTTTACTCCAAAGCGATGTTCTTCATCTATTATTAAAAGTCCCAAATCTTTAAATTCTACATCTTGGCTAAGTAATCTATGTGTTCCAATTACAACATCTATTTCTCCTAATTTTAGCTTTTTTATAATATCTTCTTGTTGCTTTTTTGTTTTAAATCTATTTAAAACTTCTACTTTAATTGGAAATTCTTCCATTCTTTCTTTAAAACTTTGGTATTGTTGATCTGCCAAAACTGTTGTAGGTACTAAATATGCAACTTGTTTTTGATCCATTACTGCTTTAAATGCCGCACGTATTGCAACTTCTGTTTTACCATAGCCAACATCGCCACACAAAAGTCTATCCATTGGTTTTTGTAATTCCATATCTTTTTTTACTTCTTCTATACAACGAAGTTGATCATCTGTTTCTTCATATGGAAAGCTATTTTCAAATTGTTCTTGCCAAGGTGTATCTTTAGAAAATGCATGTCCTCTTACTTTTTGTCTTTTTGCATAAAGTTCTATTAACTCTTTTGCAACTTCTCTTAGATTTTTCTTTACCTTTAATTTAGTATTTTCCCAATCTTTTCCACCTAATTTATTTATTTTTGGTAGTTTTTCTCCACCCCCAACATATTTACGAATACTATCTAATTGGTTTGTTGGTATATATAAAATATCATCATTTTTATATTTTATTTTAATATAATCTTTTGTAACTCCGTCTGCTTTAATAGTGTTTATTCCTATAAATTCACCTATACCATGATTTTTGTGTACAACATAGTCTCCATTTTTTAGGTCTGCAAATACTACTTTTTCGCCTTCTTTAAAAGATGTATGAACTGCTTTTCTCTTTTTCTTTTCCCCTTCTATTAGTTCATTTGCATTAACAATATATATGTTACTTTCAAAATCTTCTAAACCAGAGGACAAATTTCCTATTTCAATATAAACAATATTCTCTTTAGAATTTATTATATTTTCTTTATTATTATTTTCACTAATTATATTTAATATGTTATAGTCGCTGAAAATTTTAGATAATTTTTTAGCTTTTTCTTTTGATTCTATTAAAATTATTACTTTTTTGTTTTCTACCAATTTATTATTTATTTCTTTTAAAAAACTCTCTAATTCACTTTTATAATAATGAATTTCACGTGTTTTAAAAATATACTTAATATTTCCTATATTAGAATTTACATCTTGATTTTCTAAATATATTTTTTGTTTCTTTTCTAAATTACTATCTAATTTTTCTAAAACATTTTTATTTTCAAGTATTTGTGGTACTAGTTTTTCTTTTTCTATTAAACTTTTTATTAAATTTTCGTAATCTTGTTTTATATTTTTTGCTCTTGCTTGTATTTTTCCTATTTCATCTAAAAAAACATAGGTGTTTTCTGGTAAATAATCTAAAATAGTTGCAGTTTTACTATAAAAACAGTCTATATACTTATCTACCTTGCTTATATAACTTTCTTCTTTAATAATTCTTATATCTTCATTTACATTTTGCAATTGCTTTTGAGTGTAATTTCCGCTTTAATATTTTATTTATTACTTCTTCTTTTGTTGTTTCCAATAAAAATTCATGAAGAGGGTTAATTTCTATTTTTTCTAACATTTGTGTAGAACGTTGACTACTTATACTAAACATACGAATAGAATCTATATCATCTCCCCACAATTCTATTCTAACACCAGTATTTTCATTTAAAGATACATCAATAATTCCACCTCTTATGCAAAACTCTCCATTTGCTTCTATCATTTCGCATCTTTCATAACCTAAGGCAACTAAATTTTCTTTTAATTCTTCTAAATTTATTGTGTCTCCAACTTTTAGTTTTATTTTTTTTGCATATAAAATATCTTTTGGAATCATTTTTTGAGCTACTGTTTCAATTGTTGTTACAATAATTGTTTTTTTATTTGAATTTATTTCGTTTAGTACATTAATTCTTTTATAAAAACTGTCAAAACTCTCTACTTCATAATCGTACGTAACAATATCTTTTTTAGTAAAAAGATATGTATTTTTATAAAAATATTTTAAATCTTTAGCAATTTTTTTTGCTTGTAATTCGTTATAAGTAACTAGTAAAATAGAAGAATTTTTGCATTCTTGTATAGTTGCAATAATTGCACATTTTGCCACGTCAGTTAGACCCGATAATAATACCGGACCTTGTTTATTTTCTATATTTGATAATACTTCTATGAGCTTTTTGTTTCTTTGCATTGCGCTTGTTATAAAATTCATTTGCCTCTCCTAATGTAAGAAAATTTATTTTATATTATATACTATTTTTTAATTTTTTAAAATATATATTAATAAAAAATTTTAATAAAACAAAAGGTGATTTTTATTATGAAAAAAACAAAAATATATTTTAATAAAATTAAGCGAAATATTATTTCCATTTTTTTAATCTTATTTACCATTTGTTTAGCTTTATTTTCTAGCAGTAATCTGCAATCTGCTAAATATGGATTGGATCTTTGGGCAAAATCTGTTATTCCTGCTCTTTTTCCTTTTTTTATTGCTACAGAACTTTTAAGTTATACAAATATTATTCCTTTTCTTGGGAAATATTTAAATAAATTTATGAGACCGATTTTTAATGTTCCTGGTGAAGGTGCTTTTGCCTTTATTATGGGTATTATAAGTGGCTATCCTGTTGGAGCTAAAATTGTTACAAATTTACGTGAGCAAGGAATATGTACTAAATACGAAGCAGAAAGACTAATTACCTTTACAAATAATTCTGGTCCTCTTTTTATTTTAGGAACTGTTGGTGTTAGTTTTTTTAAAGATACTTCAACTGGTATTATTTTGTTTATTACACATTTGCTTTCTTGTTTAACAGTTGGACTTATTTTTAGATTTTGGAAAAGTTCAAAAACAAAGCATAATATTTATAATAGTGCAGTACATAGTGAATATGAAAGAAAAGAAAAACAACTAATACAACTTTCAAATTTAGGAGAGATTTTAACCATTAGCATTAAAAACGCTATTTCTACTATTTTAATGATAGGTGGTTTTGTTATTTTATTTTCAGTAGTTATTTCTATTTTAAATAATAGTCATTGCTTAAGTATTTTATCTTACCTAATAACACCTATTTTAAATTTACTTAACTTGCCTAATAACTTTGCAAATGGAATTGTTTCTGGAATATTTGAGCTTACAAATGGAGTTGGTATAATTTCTGGAATTACACAAAAAAACATTTCTTTAAATATTATAGTTTCAGCTTTTTTATTAGGATTTGGCGGATTTTCTGTATTATTACAAGTTTGGGGAATAATTTCTAAAACAGATATATCTATTTTCCCATATTTTATAGCAAAAATTATGCAAGGAACTATTGCAGCTTTTTATACCTACCTAATTTTATCTAATTTTAGATTTTTAAGTTTAGATTTTATTCCAATGCTTTTTAATATAAAATTTATTATAATTCCTATTTTTATAATTCTTTGTGTTCTTTTATATAACTTACTTCTAAATAAAATAAGGGCTAAAGAAACTTAAAACATTAAAAAACACTGAATTTTCAGTGTTTTTGGCTTTTTATATTTAATCATTTCTCTTTTATTAAATTATTTACGTTTTCTTTTCATATGTTTATTTTTTTGAAGTTTATCTTTTACAACTTCATGTAATAAAGGATATTCTTCCAGTCTTTGTGTTAAATCTTTGTATATCGTACTTCTAGAAATATTAAATATTTTTGCCGCCGAGCTGATTGTAGCCATTGGTGTTGCAATAAAATATTGAGCTACTGCAATTGACCGTTCTCTAGTTCTAACTCTCATTTTATTATACCTCCTAAAGTCTTATAATACATTTTATTCATTATCTTTATATTTATTACATATATATTTTACTTTAATACATTAATTTTTATTTTCTATAAAAATAAGGAAAAGTCTATAAATAGACTCCCCCTTATTGTTACTTTTCTAAATTTTCATTTTTTGTAACTTTTGCCCCCTGTGAATATGCTTTTGACTTATTCTTTTGTAACTTAAATTGCACTTTTGCCCATTCTGGTGAGTAATATTTTAATCTTTTTGTTAAATCTCTGTGGACAGTGCTTTTTGAAACTTCTCCAAAGTGATTTGCTGTAGATCTAAGTGTAGCTCTACTAGAGTAAAGGAAATAATTTTTTTCTCTTAAAGTCCGTTCCTTGATTTTATCCTCCATATTCTTTCCTCCTTTTCTAAAGTACTTTTCTAAGTTTCAATTGATAAAATTTTATCATATTAAATTTTTTTATTCAATATTTAGTATAATATTTTCTACATTTTTTTTGCAATACTCTATTTTTTCTTCATTATTAGAGTAAATATATGCTAATACCTCTCCTTTTTCTACATTTTCTCCTACCTTTTTATTTAATACAATTCCAACTGAATGGTCTATTTCATCTCCCTTTTTTATTCTTCCAGCACCTAAATAAACACAAAGTTTTCCTATTTTTTCTGCATTTATACTTTTAATTATAAAATCTTTTTTAGAAATTACAGGAACTATATATTTAGGATTTTTAAATTTATTTAAATCCTTTATGTAAGAAATATCTCCACCTTGTTTTTCTACTAATTCTAAAAATTTATTATATGCTTTTCCATTATTAATTATTTCTATTATTTTTTGTTTATTTTTCTCTAAATTATTTCCTTCTCCTGCAAGCTTTATCATATAACTTCCAAGCTCTAATACAACGTCTTTAACGTCTTTTGGCATATTTCCTTTTAAGCAATTTACAGCTTCTTTTATTTCTAAAATATTTCCTATAGCATATCCTAATGGTTGATTCATATTTGTTAGAATGCATACAGTTTCTTTTCCTACATTATTTCCTATTTCAGTTATTATATTTGCAAGTCTTTTGGCATCTTTTTTTGTTTTCATAAATGCACCACTTCCATATGTTACATCTATTAATATTTTATCTGCACCGCTTGCTATTTTTTTACTCATAATACTAGAAGCTATTAGTGGAATACTTTCAGTGCACGCTATGGAATCTCTTAACGCATAGATTTTTTTATCTGCTGGTGCTAAATTAGCAGTTTGTCCTATTAAACTTATACCTATTTCTTTAACATTTTGTATAAATTCTTTATCACTTATTTCTGTTTTATAACCAGGAATAGATTCTAGTTTATCACGTGTTCCTCCTGTAATTCCTAATCCCCTTCCAGACATTTTTGCAACAGGTATACCAAGTGCTGCAATAATTGGAGCTAAAATAATTGTTATTTTGTCTCCAACGCCTCCTGTTGAATGCTTATCTACTACAGTTTTTCCTAAACAAGATAAATCTAGAACATCTCCAGAATATGCCATTTCTAAAGTTAAATTTTTAATTTCTTCTTTATTCATTCCATTTATATAAATTGCCATAACTAAAGCTGCTGCTTGATAATCTGTAATTGTTCCATTTGTATAATTTTTTATAAAATATGATATTTCCTCTTTGTTTAGTTCCTTTTTATCTCTTTTTTTGGATATAATATCTTGAATATTCATTTTATTACTCCTTTTTTACTAATTTAAATCTAAAACTATAATTATATTTTTTTAGTAAAAGAACGTCTATGAATTGGACAAAGTCCATATTCTTTTATTGCAGCTATATGTGCAGCTGTTCCATACCCTTTGTGTTTTGCAAATCCATATTGTGGAAATACTTCATCCCATTTTCTCATTATTCTATCTCTTGTAACTTTTGCAATAATAGATGCTGCTGCTATTGAATAGCATTTTGCATCACCTTTTATAATAGACATATATGGAATTCCACATGTATCTATTTTAGAAAGAGCATCTACTAAGATTCTTTCTGGTTTTATTTTTAACCCTTTTATACTCTCTGTAAGTCCCTTTTTTGTTGCATTTAAAATATTTATTTCATCTATTTGACTATTAGTAATTATTCCAACAGAATAACTTATTGCTTCTTCTACAATTTTTTCATATAGTAACTCACGTTTCTTTTCTGATACTTTTTTAGAGTCATTTACGCCTTCTATAAAAGAATTCGGTTTCATTATTACACTTGCAACAACAACAGGTCCTGCTAAAGGTCCTCTACCTGCTTCATCTATTCCACATATATATTTAACTTTTTCGCTTTCATAAATATTTCTTTCTATTTTTTTTAGCTGATTTAATCTTTCAATTTCTTTTTCGTTCATATTTTACCTTTCAAAATTGTTTAATTAAAATTTTTATATATAATTTATGGGTTGATCAAGACCAACCCTTTTCTTAGGACTTTGTCACACACGTCCCTACTTATTTTATAAATTTATGTATTATAATTTTACTCTTCTGTTATTATTTCTAAATTTGCTATATCTGTTAATCTATAATTTAAATTACCATCTTTGTCTTTAATTCCCTTTATATAATACACTTCATCATTTTTGTAGTCTACTACATAATCATTGTCTCCAGTAACTTCAAGTTCCATTGCATATAAATCTTCTTGCGTTAGTTTATATACAGTAGCTTGCTCATCTATTCCTAATTTTTTAATCTCCTCTGAATTTGTTAGCTGTGTTCCAATATATTGTGCTTCTCCAAAAGATACTTTATCATTAATTGTCCTTGCTTTTGCTTGTATAAGAAGCATATTTGTATATATACTTTGTTTTTTGGCAGATGATATTGCAGAAGTTCCCCCATAAATTATTATACCTGCTAAAATAAGCATTACTATTACCATTATAACTAGCATTATCATACTAATTCCTTTTTCATTTTTGTACATTTTTTTAACTCTCCTATATTATTTTTTTGTATTATATATGTTTTTTTCTTTTATTTCAACTATTAATTAAATTGTTTTTAAAATATTTAATTATACTTTTTATACCCAACTAAATAGTAATTATAACTTAAAGATTAATATATAGTAGTGTAAATATAATAACTTTTTTTAATTATAAATAATTATCAATTATAAAAAATTTTTTTTAATTTTCTTGCAACAATATAATATTTTGTTGTAAAATGTTATAAGAAATTTAATAATATGGAGGTATTTATATGGAAGAAAATAGTAAAAAAGAAAATAAAAAAGAGCCCAACTATAGGCCAGTAACTACCGTTAAAAATTTTAATAGTTCTTTTGGAAGACAAGTTATGTTTCCTTTTATTTCTGGAATATTAGGTGCAACTTTAGTTGTTGGAACATGTTTTGGTATTCCTGGAATAAAGCAAAAGTTAATTGGAAACTTTAAAAATCATAATGAAGTTGATGTTCCATCTTCTTCTGAGGTTCAAAATGTTGTTTCTACTAATGATTATTCTGATACTGCAATAGGAGTTGCAGATAAAGTTCTTCCTTCTATTGTAGGAATTAAAGTTGAATATTCTGTTAATTCAATATTTTATAGACAATCTAGTACTGCAACAGCTACAGGTTCTGGAATTATAATTAGTACAGATGGTTATATTCTAACAAATAATCATATTGTAGATACATCAAGCACAGTAACAAATAATTCTTACAATTCTTTTTATTCTGTAACAGAAGCAAGCAAAGTAACAGTTAAACTTTATAACGATGAAACAGAATATGAAGCAAAAATTGTAGGAACAGACTCTCAAACAGATTTAGCTGTAATTAAAATTGATAAATCAGATTTAACTGCTGCTGAACTTGGTAATTCCGATGATGTTAAAGTTGGAGAATTTGCAATGGCTATAGGAAATCCTTTAGGAATGGACACAAGTGTTACATGTGGTATTATTAGTGCAAAAGATAGACAAATAACAGACTCAGATAATAAAACTTTTACACTTATTCAAACAGATGCTGCAATTAACTCTGGCAACAGTGGTGGAGCTCTAGTAAATGCAGATGGAAAAGTAATTGGATTAAACACTTTAAAAATTGCTTCAACAGGTGTTGAAGGTATGGGATTTGCAATTCCTATAAATTCAACAATAGATATATATAAACAATTAATTGAATATAACAAAGTAAAAAGACCTTATATAGGAATTTCTGGTGTAGATTTAGATGAAGAAACTGCAAAAGCAAATAATTTAGTTGTTGGAATATATGTAAAATCTATAGACGAATTTTCTTCTGCTGAAAAAGGTGGCTTAAAAATAGGAGATGTAATTACTGCTGCAGATGGAAAAGAAGTTAAAACAATGGATGAATTAAACGAAATTAAAAACTCACATCAAATTGGAGATAATATGACATTAACAATAACTAGAGAAGGTAATAAAAAAGATATAACAATTACTTTACAAGAGCAATAAAATTTAAGTGGTTAGGAATTAACTCCTAACCACTTAAATTTTTTTCACTATATAATTACCAAATCCAATTCACTTGTGTAATTTTTGTTTCCATAAGCATAAATTATATATACTTTTCCTTGCTCACCTATAAAAAAGTTGGTTACATTTTCTACATTATACATTTGATTATCTAAATCTCTATTGTATGTTTCATATCCTAATTGTGATAAACTTTTTTCGTAATCTTTTTTATTATTCATTTCTTCCTTAATTTTATCTTGTACTGTATTTTTATCTAATGATTTATAGTCTATAATATCTTGCATATCTAGTAGCTCATTTGTTTCAAGATTAATATTATAGGTTTTTATAATTTCTCTTTCAGGATTTAAACCCTCTTTTAGATTAGCTCTTATAACTAAAGAAAGTATATTTTGCTCTATATTTGCATGATATTTTACATTATAAATTGTATATTCTTGTGCGTTAGATAAAATATTTGCAGCCTTATTTTGAAAAAGAATTTGTATATCTTTATTATAACTTTTAATATTATCATTATTTATATTTATTTGAGGTATTTGAACATCTAAATCATATTGATTTGGTATTACCTCAACCCTTTCAGCTGCTAAATATACAATTTCCTTTGTTTCATTTTGTTTATTAATATTTTCGTAGCTTCCTGTAATGTCATTTTTAAAAATAGATTCAAAATTAGTCATTAATGTAGCAATTTCATCTTCACTACTGGAACTATTTGATTTATTTACAGCTTCTTTGTAATCATTTTCTGTCATTTGAAAATATATTGCTACTCCAACAGCAATAATACATATTAATAGTACTGTTACTAATAAAATAATCCTTACATTTTTCATAACATTACACCTCTTAAAAAAAATTATATCATTACTTTCTATTTTTAACAATACAAAAATTGCACAAATTACTTTTACTTGACTATTTAATCAAAATATAATATATTATAAGATATTAATTTAAAGGGGAGTAATGCATTAATGTTATGTTCAAAATGCAAAAAAAATACTGCAATTATTTTTATAAATGATATAGATAAAAAAGATGAAAAATCTATTAAAGGCCTTTGTTATGATTGTGCAAAAAGTGAAGGAATAAATCCATTGGAAGTTCTTTCTAAACAAAATGATATCTTAGGAAAAGATGTTGTAAACTTATCTGAAATGACAGGTCAATTTGAAAATATTTTTAAAGATTTAACAAAGAATTTAAATAATATAAATTTAGAAGCATTATCTGACATAGATTTAGATGATATACAAAATTCTGAAGATGATGGCACACCTTTTGCAGGTGCAATTCCAATAGGTTCTATTTTTGCAGGATTTGTTAATCCAAACTCAGACAAAAAAAATGATGACCGCTCATACTCAAATAATGGTTCACAATCAAATCAAAAAATTAAAACAAAAAATAAACCTAAAAATAAAAAACGTAAATTTTTAGATACCTATGGTTCTAACCTAACAAACAAAGCAAAAAATAATGAATTAGACCTAGTTGTTGGCAGAGATAAAGAAATACAAAGAATAACACAAATTTTAAATAGACGTTCTAAAAATAACCCTTGCTTAATTGGTGAACCAGGTGTTGGTAAAACAGCTATTGCACAAGGTTTAGCTATTCGTATAGCTACAGGAAAAGTTCCACCAAAATTATTAAATAAAGAAGTTTATTTAATAGATATGACAGCTATTATTGCAGGAACTCAATTTAGAGGTCAATTTGAAGCAAGAATGAAATCTTTAATAGATGAATGTAAATCTGCAGGTAATATTATATTGGTAATAGATGAAATTCATAATATTATAGGTGCAGGAGACGGTGAACATTCAATGAATGCCGCAAATATTTTAAAACCTGCTCTTTCTAATGGAGAAATTCAACTTATTGGAACAACAACCTTAAAAGAATACAGAAAATATATAGAAAAAGACACAGCACTAGAGCGTAGATTTCAACCAGTATTAATAGAAGAACCTAATATAGAAGATTCTATTAAAATATTAGAAGGTATAAAAAAATATTATGAAACATTTCATAGTGTAAAAATATCTAATGATGTTATACGTCAAACTGTTATAATGTCTGAGAAATACATACACGACAGATTTCTACCAGATAAAGCAATAGATATTTTAGATGAAGCATGTTCTAGAATAAATTTAAATAATAAGGACTTATATAAATTAACTATTTTAGAAAATGAACTTAAAGCTGTTCAAGATGAAAAAGAAGAAGCTGCTTTAAATGATTCTACCGAAGATTACGAAAAAGCTGCAATTCTTAAATCTAAAGAATGTTCTTTAAGAGAAGATATAGATAAATTAAAAAATAAAATGAAGCTTAAAGAAATTACTATACAAGATATTGCAGAAGTAATAGAAAGTTGGACAAAAATTCCTGTTACTAAAATAACAGAAGCAGAAACAGAAAAATTATTAAACCTAGAGACAAATCTTCATAATAAAATTATTGGTCAAAATGAGGCTGTTGAAGCTGTTTCTAGAGCAATACGTAGAAATAGAGCAGGTTTAAAAAGTACAAAAAGGCCACCATCTTTTATATTTGTAGGCCCTACAGGAGTTGGTAAAACTGAACTTGCAAAAACTTTGGCATACGAAATGTTTGGCAGTGAAGATTCTATTATTAGAGTAGATATGAGCGAATATATGGAAAGTCACTCAACCTCTAAGTTAATTGGTTCACCACCTGGCTATGTTGGTTATGATGATGCAGGACAATTAACAGAAAAAGTTAAAAGACATCCATATTCTATTGTTTTATTAGATGAAATAGAAAAAGCTCATCCTGATGTATTTAATATTTTATTACAAGTACTTGATGATGGTAAACTTACAGACTCACAAGGTAATACTGTAAGTTTTGAAAATACAATAATTATTATGACATCAAACTCTGGTTCAAACACAAATACAAATGCTTTAGGCTTTGGCAATACTGCAGAATTTAATAAAGAAAAAATTAAAACTAGCCTACAAGAAACATTTAGACCAGAATTTTTAAACAGAGTAGACGAAATAATTGTTTTCGAAAGTCTAAATAAAGAACAATTACTACAAATTACAGACTTAATGCTAAACGATACAAAAAAAGCATTAGATAATAAAAATATTTCATTAGAAGTTAGTAAAAATGCTAAAGAATATTTAATTGAAAAAGGAACAGACTTAAAATTTGGTGCAAGACCACTTCGTAGAGCAATTCAAAGATATATAGAAGATGAAATATCAGAAATGGTTTTGAGGCAAAAAGTTCTAAACGGTCAAAATATAAAAGTAGATTACAAAAATAATAGTTTAAAGTTTAATGTACAATAAAATTTATGTTTATAGAGGCCCGGGCTATATTCCCGCCTGCTATAAATGATTATATTAAAATATATAAGATTTAAAGAGGTAATAAATTTATGAAAAAAAATATTCCAAATATGTTAACAATGTTAAGATTTGTATTAATTCCTGCAATTATGTATTGCCTATATATAAACAATTATATTATGACATTTGTAGTTTTAACTATATCAGGCATTACAGATATATTAGATGGGTTTATTGCAAGAAAATTTAATCTAATAACAAACTTTGGAAAACTAATTGACCCATTGGCAGATAAAGCAACACAAATACTTACACTAGGAACATTGGTATTTAAAAATATAATACCTATATGGATTTTAGGATTAATAATTACAAAAGAAGTAATTATGATAGCAGGTGCTTCTTTCCTATATGGAAAGGAATTAGTTGTATCTAGCAAATGGTATGGAAAACTTGCAACAGTCTTAATATACATTGCAATAGTATGTTCATTAATAATTAACGAATTTGAAATCTCATTTAGATTTGACAATTACATTTACTATTTGGCATTAATTTCAACATTCTTTTCTTTAGTAATGTATATAAAAGCATTTTATATGCAAGGATATTTAAAAAAAGAAAATTTAGAAAAATAACAATAAAGCCATATTAAAAATAATCTAATATTTAATAATATCTCGTGATTGTTCGCCTTATAATATTTCATTATAAGGCGAACTTTATATTATATAAAAATTGCATTTAAACCTCTACTTTAACCCGCAAATTTAGATTTTTATTTTATTCGAAATCCTCTATAAAAGAATTTAATTTTTGTTTTCCATAAACTTCTAATCCTTTTCTTATGTTTTCTAGGTCACTTTCAGTTAAATATTCAGTTGAAATTCCAGTTTTATCGTATAATGTTTCTTCACCTTTTTCATTTATATTGTATATAGCAATTACGCCATCTTCTTCTTTTATTTTATAATGTTCATTACATTTTCCTTCTACTTCTTTATATAAAATAATTTCATTACTGCTAAAACCTTCAATTTCAAAGTCACCATACATTTCTTCAACTTCTTCTTGTGTTTTATTTATTATCTCTGTAGGTAATTGTGCCTCTTGCTCTGTAATATGTCCACAGCCTTTAAATTTCTTTTTTATAATAAAAATTGCATTTGGAGATACCTTTTCTTCTGTTGAACTTGCCTCTACATTATCTAACATTCCCGCTTCATACATATTTTCTTCATATACACAATCATCTGTTACAGCATAATTTAAAGTATCGCCATTGTCTTTAAATATTAAAAAACCAATAAAAGCAGACACTCCAAATAAAATAATTAAACATACAATTCCTATTAAGACTTTATATCTTGTTTTCATAATACATTCCTCTCTTATTATTTTGTATGTATTATTTACAAAAAATGTTAAAAATATACAAAGTATGTATAACTTTAAAATTAATTATTTAAAAAGCAATAGCGAGCATTATTAAAATTTTCACTATTTAGAATATTTTTAGTCCTAAGATTTGTTGACGCGAAAATTTACAAAGTAAATTTTCTGTGCAATGTTATGTTTTTTATATAATAGGAAAGTATAACTTTCCTATTATATAAAAAATAACTCTGAAAATAAGTTTCAGAGTTATTTTTTATTTATATTTATTATTTTTGTTCTATAGGTTCATAACGTGCTTCTAAAGTTGCTTCAAAGTATCTCCAGTCAGCTTTAACTTTAGTGTCTTTAGTTATTTCTTTATTTGTACCTTTATTGTACCATCCTACAAATTTATAACCTGGTTTTGGATTTGGTGCTTCTTGAGTAAATACATAATCTGCATCTATCATAGCATTTGGAATTAATAATCCCTGTCCGTCAAATCCATCACACTTTTCTGTATCTGCTTCGAAGTATACCCACCAGCATGCACGTATTCTATGTGGTTCATCATCTTTAAGCCAAATTATTTTACCATTTTCATATTTGTAATTTTCTGCAGCCCATTTATTTGTCCAACAAGGAGCTTTTACACCACATACTGTACAACGTGCTGTTACATAATCATCTGTACTCCATGTATGACCTGTACCTGCACTAACAGTTGCTTTAGGGTCTAGTTGACCACATTTTTTACATTGTCTATAAATAATTGTACCACCACATTTTGAAAATTCTGTTTCTACAGTATCTTTCCATTCATGACGGTCTTCAGAACATTTAATTGAAACTGTTTTTGTTGCTTTACATACTTCACATGTAGCAATTCCTTGACCATCTTCTGCACAAGTAGGTTCAACTGTTACAGAAGTTAAATTATATTTATGTCCAGATTTAGCTATTGGAGTAATCATATGTTTATGAGTACATCCCTCTCTTGTACAATGTATAGATTTATATCCTACAGTTTCACAAGTAGCTTCTTCATCAACAGTATATGTTTTAGCATATGCATGACCTAATGCTTTTTGATATACTACTGTTTCTGTTTCACCACAAGTTAAACATTTTCTTGTTTTAGTTCCATTTTCTGTACAAGTAGCTTCATTATCAATTTCGTATTCTCCCCAGTTGTGGCCAGTTGCTTTTAATACTACTGGATTTTTCTTTTCGCTACATCTACTACAAGCAATGTATTCTACACCATCTTGTGTACAAGTTGGTTCAATACGTGTAGTTTCGCTATTCCAATCATGACCTAATTTTTTAATAATATTAAATTCAACATGGTCTTTACAGTCTACACATTCATACATTTTTTTACCATCTTGTGTACAAGTTGCTTCTACGTCTTTTTCTGGTGTCCTTACAAGATTATGTTTAGCACCTATTAATCTTGTTTCTGTTTCACCACAAACAGTACAAGTTCTTGTTTCTTTACCATTTGTGTAACATGTAGGTTCTACTTCTGTTACCCAGTTTGAATAGCTATGAGTATGAGCAGCTTTTGCCTTAGCTTCTGCTTCAGCTTGTGCCCTAGCTTTTGCTTCGGCTTGTGCTTGTAATTGTGCTTTAGCTTGTTCTTCTGCTTTAGCTCTAGCTTCTGCTTCAGCTTGCGCTTTAGCTTTTGCTTTTGCACTTTCAGATTCAACTATAACAATTTGGAATGCTTCCATTCTCTTAGATTGCCCTACAGTTCCTGCATAGTTTCCTTTTACAAGTGCTGTAGAACTCATAGATTTACAAGCAGTAACCCAATTCATCCAACCATAGTCTTGAGCATGAACACGATATTTTATATCGTAATCTTCAAGTCCTTCTACAACAATTTGGAATGCTTCCACTCTTTTAGATTGTCCTGTTGTTCCTACAAAGTTAGTTAAATATCTATAATTATTATTATCTGCGGTAACCCATCCCATCCATCCATAGTCTTGAACATGAGCACGATATTTTATTGTAACTCCAGCTGGAGCTTCAAGATTAATTTCTAAAGCTTCCATTCTTTTAGATTGTCCTGTTGTTCCAATAATATCTTTTGAAGAAGGAACTCTCATATTAAGAGCCATTTCATTATAGCTTGCAGTTTTATATACTCTATCCCAACCATAGTCTTGAACATGAGCACCATATGTTAATTTAGGTTTAACAGTATTTGTGCTTGCAAAAACTTTTGATGGCATTGCAATATTAAAACCTACAGCAATAATTATAGTAGCTAAAGAAATACTTAATGTTTTTAAATATTTATTATGCATAATATTCCCTCCTTTCTATACTTATACACTTTATATTATAACATTTAATTATATAGTGTTCAATTATTTTTATAAAAAAAATTCATTTTTTTATTTTATAAAAGTTTTTACTTTTATATTACAGTTTTTATCTACAACTATGCTTATTTCTCCATTTTCATCTGTTCTAAAAATCTTACAATTTATCTTTTTTAAAAAATCTATTGTTTTGTTTGATGGATGCCCAAATTTGTTATTTTCTCCTACTCCAATTAGCGCATATTTAGGCTTTACTTTATTTATAAAATTCTCTGTTGATGATGTTTTAGAGCCATGATGTGCTACTTTTATTACTGTACTTTTTAAAATATTTTCATTAACTTCTAAAATTATTTTTTCTTCTGCTACTTTTTCAATATCACCTGTAAAAAGCATACTAAATTTTTTATAATTTAATTTCATAAGTAATGAATTGTTATTTATAATATTTTCTGTTATGTTACTGTTTTCCATAGGCCATATTACATCAAAATATAACCCTTTTTCTATATTTATTTTTGAATCTGCCACAACAGTTTTTACTTTTATATTTTTCTGTTTTACAATTTGTAAAAATTTATTATAATTCTCACTTTTCTCAAATTGCTTTCCTATAATTACTTGACTTACCTTTATATTTTCAAGTAAATAAAATATTCCAAGGCAATGGTCAGAATCCATATGCGTAATTATTGCATAATCTAATTTATTTATTTTTCTGTTTAATAAATATGGTAATAATGTTTTTTCTCCAACATTAAAACTTCCTGTTTCTCCTCCTCCATCTATTAAAATTGTTTTATTATGTGGTGTTACAATTAATGTGCTATCGCCGTTGACCTACGTCTATAAAATATATTTTTAAATTTTTTGGAATTACTAACTCAGATATAAAAATTATTGAAATAATTAAAGCTATGGAAATAATTTTATATTTATTTAAAATTATCTTTTTTATTATTCTAATTCTTCTTATTTTGCTTATATTTAGGAAAAATACAACTAAGGCAAACATTATATAGTATAATATTAAAATATAATTAGAAGGTATTTTCATGTATATATGAGCTAAAGGCAAATTTGAAGAAAGCTTAGATATATAAATTAATAAATTTAAGATTAAATTAAGTATATTTGCTACAAAATTTGCTATATTTAAAGGAGCTAAAATAAATATAAATCCCAAAATAATTATTATTCCTAATAATGGGGATGCAAGTAAATTAGAAATAATAAATGATATACTAATTGTTCCAAAATTTTTAAGTATTATAGGAAATATAGCAATTTGGGCACATATAGAAACAAATATAATTGACTTTATAGAATTTAGTATTTTTGTTTTTCCTTCTTTATAAAAATACTTCATAAACACTACTATTCCTACTGTTCCTCCAAATGATAACTGAAAAGATAAACTATTTATATTAAATGGATTTTGTATTAATAACATAAGTATACTAAAACATATTATGCAATATGTGTCTGGATTTTTATATATTAAGTATGAAAAAATTATTAATATAGCAGATATGCAGGCCCTTACAACAGAAATTTGAAAATTAGTTAAAAACATAAAAAATATTAAAATACATATTGAAATAATTTTTCCTTTTCTTTTTGATATTTTAGATTTTTCTATTATAAAAGATATTCCTAATATTACGTATGTAACGTGTGCTCCAGATATTGCTATCATATGTGAAAGATTACTTTGCTTAAAATCTTCAATTATCTCTTGTTTAATATTGCTTTTATCTCCTAATATCATTCCAATTAATAAATTTCCTGTTTCTTCTGGCAAAATATTTTTAATTTTATTTTGCATTCTTTCGTTTAAATTGTTTGCTACATAAAAAAATACATTTACATTATTTTCTTTAATTATTTTGGGCTTTTCTTTTAATGTAGCTATTCCATATATTTTTAAAGTTTTTAAATATTCTTTATAATCAAAACCTTTATAATTTCTCTGTATAGCTGGCTTATTATATGTTATTTTTGCATTTACTAAGTTTCCATATCTTAAATCTATATCTTTTTCTACATACAAATATAAATATGTATTTTTATATTTACTACTACCATTTAATTTTATTATTTTTACTTTATATACATTTTTATTTTCTTTTTCCACTTTTCTACTTACAACTATTGCTTTTATTTTTGCATCTTCTATATCTTTATATAGATTATTGTATTTGTAATTTTCATATATGGTAATTGTATTTGAGAATATTGAAGAAATTATTAATGTTATTACAACACTCTTTTTTATATAAAATTTAAAATATATATTTTTAGTTTTTTTTAAATAAATTATATATATTGGATATAAAAAAATTATGGGGATTATACTTATTTTCAAGTATGCTCCCCATAATATTCCTATTATATATCCCAACGTTATTACTAATATTGGTCTTTTCATTTATTTTCCTTTTTTAAAAAATTTTTAGATTTCCTAAGTTTCTAACTTCTTAAATATAAATTTATATTACTCTTCTAGCTGTTACATATCTAGATGAATAGTAACCTGTTGACATTGATGTTATTTTTACTCCATCGCTTGGATTTGATGCGTGTATAAATTGATTTCCCCCTATGTAAATTCCTACATGCCCTACTGAATTTCCAGATTCTCCTTTAAATATTACTAAATCTCCTGGTTGTAGGTTAGATTTACTTACTTCTGTTCCAACACTCGCTTGTGCACTTGCTGAATGTGGTAAATTTACACCATACTTTTTATATATATATCTTGTAAATCCTGAACAGTCAAAGCCTTTTGATGGTGATTCTCCACCAGAAACATATTTTGTTCCTAAATAAGTTTTTGCATATGATACTATATCTGTTGCTGCTAAGGATTCTGTGTTTGCCTCTGTTCTTGTCTTTTCTGTTCCTCTATTAGTTGTATTTGTGCTATTAGAGTTTTCTTCTACTTCTTTATCTGATAAATATTTGCTAGATATATATCCTGTTTCTCCATTTACAGTTACTTTTGACCAGTCACCTTCTGTTCCATTTACTGTAACTTTTGTGTTTTTACTTATAGTTTTTATTATTTCACCATCTGAACTTGCACTTTTTCTTAAATTAACCTTTTCAGATGTATATTTTATAATATTTGTTTCTTCTTCCTTAGATTCTTCTTGAGCTTCTTGCTCTTCTGGTTGTTCTTGCTTTTCTTTCTTAACTTCTGATTGCGTTGGTAATTTTTCTTCTCTTATCCATCCTGAAGTTGTACCTGTAGTAATATAATACCAACCATTTATATAATCTAATACAACTGCCTGTGTATTTGCTGGAATTGTACTTATATCGCTTGAATTAATTAGTGGAACTAATCTAATTTGTATGTCTTGTGAAAAAACAACATTTGAAGATATTTCTAAGTTTGTTTGTTCATTTTCACTTTCTTCTGCTACATTTTCACTTGTTTGTGTTTTAGTTTCACTTTCTTCTGCTACAGTTTCATTTGCTTCTGCTGCATTTTCATTATCTGTATTTTCTTCTTTCTTTTCGCTACTATCTACATATTGTGCAAATATGTATCCTGTTTTTCCGTTGTATTTAACTTTGTACCATTGACCTTTCTCTTCAATAATTTCTACTTTTTCATCTTGTGATACTAAAGTTACTACTTTTGATTCTGTACTTGCTTCTGCTCTTAATTTTACAGTTTCTGTATTAATAATTCCTGTATTTGTAGCAAAGCACGTTGAACCTATCATTAATAGTCCGCTTGTTAGTCCTGCAATTAGTATATTTTTAACATTGTTTTTTAACATCCTTTTTCTCCTTTATTTAGGTAAACATTTTTTATATAATTTTCTTTGCAAAGTATATACTTAATTTTAAAAAAAGTCAATTTAAAATTGACTTTTTTTAAGGATTAAATTATAAAATTTTTTATTTAATTATTTCATTGTAAAGTATACTGATTAATATCTGGTTCTACGAAGATATCATCACTAACATTATCAAATTCATATTCTCTTTCATAAGTTTCACTATCTATTACCATTTTCATACATAAACCAGTATCTTTGTCTAAATATACTTCGTTTTTATCTGAGCCTGTAAGAAATGTTGGAGATTTATAATTTGCTACCATATAACAATTTTTGTTATTATAATCTATATTTTTTATTCTAGCAAAAGTACAAGCAAATAAAGTTTGCCATATATTATCTGTTTCTAAACAATTATATATACTAACCGTTAAAGAACTTTCTGTATTCAATTTTGCTGTTTTTACATCTTTGGTATCCCAAAATATATCTACTCCTTCACCATTATTATACATAGACATTTTAGAAAGTTCATCATTTTTATATCTTTCTAGAACAACTACCTCTTTATCATCTTTTTTATAATAATTTACTACTATTTTTAAATCCTTATTTTTATCATCAGTTTGATTTATTTTAATATGATAATTTGTTGAATCAAGATAAGTAGAGATATTTTTTTCCACTTTTTTAACTATTATATAATTTTTCATTATATGTATTAAAGATAAAACTAAAGCTATCGAAATTATTATTAGTAATATTATTAATATTTTTTTTACTATTTTCTTTTTCATAAAAAGTACCTCCCATTTAACCTTAAGGTATTTAATATTACAGTTAGACTACTAAATACCATACTTATACTTGCTATCATTGGATTTATAGATATTCCTATTGGTTTTAATATGCCTATTGCAATAGGTATCATTAATAAATTATAAAAAAAGGCCCAAAATAAATTTTGTTTTATAATTTTCGTTGTTTTCTTACTTATATCAATAAGCTTTATTATACTAGTTAAGTTATTTTTTGTTAAAATAACATCAGAAGAGTCCATTGCTATATCTGTTCCACTTTTTACACTTACTCCTATATTAGATGTAGCAAGTGCAGGGCTATCATTTATTCCATCTCCACACATCATAACATACTTGCCCTGTAGTGTCAACTTTTTAATAACTTTTGTTTTTTCAGTTGGTATCACATTTGCAATAACTTTTTTTATACCTATATCTTTTGCAATTTTTTCTGCTGTTTCATTATTATCTCCTGTTAGCATAATTGTATCAATATTTCGTTCATTTAAAGTATTTATTACTATTTTGCTATTATCTCTAACTATGTCATTTACGCCAATTAATGCAATTAGTTTTTCATTTTGAACAATATATATAATGCTATTTCCCTGTTTTGCCATTTCACTTTCTTCCACATTATATACATTTTTAATATGATAATTTTCTAATATTTTACTATTTCCTAAAATATATCTATTATTATTAACTTTACCAATAACTCCAAATCCTGCAACATTTTCAAATTCTTTAACTTCTATTTTTTTTAAGTTATGTTCTTCTAGGTAATCTATAAATGCTTTTCCTATTGGGTGCGTAGATTTACTTTCAATACTTCCAACTATTTGTAGTAATTGTGTATCATTTATATCACTATAATTCTTTATTTTAGATATTTTTAACTTACCATAAGTTAATGTACCTGTTTTATCAAAAACAATTGTATTTACTTTTTGAGCATTTTCTAATATTTCACTTTTCTTAATTAAAATACCATTTATAGCACATTTTCCTTCTGATACAACAATTGCAAGAGGCGTTGCTAAACCTAAACTACAAGGACAAGCTACTACTAATATTGTTACAAATGTTACTAGACTCTCTGTAAATCCAAATCCCAAAATTAAATAAATAATAAAAACTATAATTGCAATTACTGCTACTGTTGGAACAAAGTAACCAGAAACTGTATCTGCGATTTTACTAATTGGTGCTTTTGTATTACTTGCCTCTACAACTAATCTTACTATTTCTGATATTGTAGAGTCTTTCCCTATTCTCTCTGCCCTATATTCTATATATCCATCATAATTTATGCTTCCTGCAATTACTTTTTCTTCTACAGTTTTACTAATCGGTCTACTCTCTCCTGTAATAAAAGATTCATCTAAATGAGCTTTTCCACTTATTATTTCTCCATCTACCGAAATTTTTTCTCCAGGTTTACCTATAACTATATCTCCTTTATGTACTTCATCTATAGTAACTTCTTTTTCTGTATCTCCTACTTTAATTGTAGCTTTTTCTGGAGTAATTTCTACTAATTTTTGAATTGCCTCTTTAGTTTTATCTTTACTAATTCCCTCAATATATCTTCCAAGCTTTACAAAATAAATTACCATTACAACTGATTCAAAATATAAATTATGAATTGCTGTGTGATTTCCATTTAAAATTAATATCATATTATATATACTATATCCAAAACTACTAATTACTCCTATACCTACAAGAGTGTCCATATTAGGTGTTTTGTGAATTAAGTTTTTATATCCACTTTTTATAATATCAAAACCATAAATAAGAAATATTATTGTAAATACAAATAAACATATTGTATAACCAGTAGGATTCTTAGCTATATCAATAGCTTCTATTATTGGTAGATTTATCATATGCCCCATTGCAACATACATAAATAAAACTACAAAAATTGTAAAACATATAAATTTTACCTTTTCTTTTTTGCTTTTTCTTTCAATTTTAATTTCTTTAAATTCTCCTAAACTTTTAAATCCTGCCTTTTTTACAAATTCATTAAGATTGTCAATATTTAAGATTTTTTCATCATATTCAATACTAGCATTTGCCATTACTAAATTAACAGTAGCCTGTTTTATTCCACTTTGCTTATTTAGGTATTTTTCAAGGCCATTTGAACAAGCACTACAAGTCATTCCTTCTATAGATAAGACAATTTTTTTCATACTTAATCTTCCTTTACTATTTCAAATCCAATATCGTTTATTGTATTTTCAATTGTTTCTCTTTTAACATCTATATTAGTAATAACTTTTACTAAGCCTGTTTTAAAATTAGCCTCAACCTTTTCTACTCCATCTATTGTGCTTAAAGCATTTTTTATTCTATTTTCACATCCTCCACAAGACATACCTTTTACATTTATTATTATTTCTTTCATTATATTTCCTCCTTAAAATTATTTTATATTTTTTACTATTAAAGCTCTTAAAGCATTTATTATAGCAATAATTGAAACACCTACATCAGCAAAAACTGCCCACCACATTGTAGATAATCCTAATGCTGTTAAAATTAATATTAAAATTTTAACAAATATTGCAAATACAATATTTTCTTTAACAATAATCATTGTTTTTTTAGATAATTTTATTGCTTTTAAAATCTTTGATGGTTCATCTGTCATAATTACAATATCTGCTGCTTCTATTGCACTATCGGCTCCAAGTCCTCCCATAGCTATTCCTATATCTGCTAAAGCAAGAACAGGACTATCGTTTATTCCATCTCCTACAAAAGCTAATTTACCTTTTTCAGATTTTGCTTTCAATAATTCTTCTACCTTTTTTACCTTTCCATCAGGTAATAATTCTGTATAAACTTTATCTAATCCTAACTTTTTAGCAACTGATTCTCCAACAGATTTTTTATCTCCAGTAAGCATTACTGTTTGCTTTATTCCATTTTTCTTTAATTCCTTTATTGTTTTTTTAGAATCTTCTTTTTCTTTATCTGCTATTAAAATATACCCTGCATATTTTCCTTCTACAGCCACATATAAAATTGTACCTACATCATTACATTTACTAAAAGGAATATTTTTTTCATTCATTAATTTTTCATTACCAACTAGTACATCCTTTTTATCAATTATAGCTGATATTCCTAATCCTGGCAACTCTTGTGTTTTAATAATTTGATTTTCATCAATTTCTTTTCCATAAGCCTTTTTTATAGATTTCGAAATAGGATGATTTGAGTAATTTTCACTATATGCAGTAAGTTTTAGCAATTCCTCTTGCGAAATATCTATTGCTTTTATCTTTTGAACTTCAAATACACCTTTTGTTAAAGTACCTGTTTTATCAAATACCATTGTTTCAACTTTTGATAAAGCCTCTAAATAATTACTTCCTTTAATTAATATTCCCATTTTTGAAGCTCCACCTATTCCACCAAAAAAGCTTAATGGAATTGATATTACCAATGCACAAGGGCAAGAAACAACTAAAAATGATAATGCTCTATATAGCCACACTGAGAAATCTTGACTCTCTATTAAAAGTGGTGGAATAATTGCAAGTAATAAAGCTATAACTACAACCAAAGGAGTATATACCAAAGCAAATTTTGTAATAAAATTTTCTGACTTTGACTTTCTACTACTTGCATTTTCTACTAAATCTAATATTTTGCTTACTGTTGACTCTCCATATTCTTTAGTAACTTTTAATTTAATAACTCCATTTATATTTATACATCCACTTAAAACTTCTTCTCCTTCAAAAGCTTCTCTTGGTAAACTCTCACCTGTTAAAGCCTTTGTGTCTAAAGTTGTTTTTCCTTCTATTACATAGCCATCTAATGGTACTTTTTCTCCTGGCTTTACTATTATTGTTTCTCCTATCTTTACTTCATTTGGACTAACCTTTTCCTCTTTATTATTTCTATATACATTTGCATAATCTGGTCTTATATCCATTAAGCTTGATACAGATTTCCTTGATTTATTAACTGCATAACTTTGAAATAATTCTCCTATTTGATAAAACAACATTACAGCCACTGCTTCCGGAAATTCACCAATTCCAAATGCTCCTATTGTTGCAACTGTCATCAAAAAGTTTTCATCAAATATCTTCCCCCTAAACACATTTCTTAATGCTTTTTTTAATATTTCATATCCAACAATAATATAACTTAGAATAAAAATTGCATTGTTAATCCAAATATTATCAAATTTTACAACAATAGAAAAAACATACAAAATAAGTGCAATAATTATTTTTATTATCCTTTTTTTCATAGTACGTTCCTCCTATATTTTCTCTATCGTTACATCTGGCTCTTGTCTTTTTATTACCTTTTTTACTTTCTCTATAATTTCTTCTTTGTTGTTTTCAGCATATTCTATGTCCATTTTTTGTGTCAAAAAATTAATATTAACACTTATTACTCCATCTATTTTTCTTATTGCCCTTTCTAATTCTGATGCACAATTTGCACAATCTAACCCATTTATTCTAAACTTACTATTCATTTTAAAAACTCCTTATATTATATTTTATGCTCAATATGTTCTTCTGCAATTTCAAATACTTGTTTAACATGATTATCATCTAACATATAATAAACTTCTTTTCCTTGTTTTCGGCATTTTACAATACCACTTCTTCTTAATGTTCCTAACTGATGAGATATTGATGATTTACTCATACTTAATGCGTTAGCAATATCACATACACACATTTCATTTTTATCTAATGCAAATAAAATTTTTATTCTAGTTGTATCTCCTAATATTTTAAAAAATTCTGCCATTTTATTAAAAAGATTATAATCTTTCATCTGCTTTAATGTATTGTCGACTACCTCTTTATGTATTATATTGCAGTCACATATAAATTCATTTTTTGACATTTTCAACCTTCCTTTTATTTATTAATAATTGAGTAAGTACTCAACTTTACTTTATTATAGTTGAATATTTACTCAATTGTCAATACCTCTTTTATACTTTTTTATTTATTTATTATTAAAATAACTCTATATAAGCTCATAAGCATTGTTATAGCATTTAAATCTTTCTATTAATACACATAAATTATATATAATTCTATAATGTTTTAATAATTTTACAAATTTTAGAATAATTTTGTTTTTAATCTAATATAAATTAACTAAATAAAAAATGTACAAACATTTTACGAGGAGGATATAAAATGGAAAATTTAGAACTTTATCAGGATATTGCAAAACGTACAGATGGTGACATTTATGTTGGTGTTGTAGGTCCTGTTAGAACAGGTAAATCTACTTTTATTAAACGTTTTATGGATTTACTTGTTATTCCAAATATTGATAACGAATATAAAAAAGAAAGAGCAAGAGATGAACTTCCACAAAGTGCTGCTGGTAGAACTATAATGACAACAGAACCAAAATTTGTCCCTAACGAAGCTGTAGAAATTACTGTTGGCGATAACATTAAATTTAAAACTCGTTTAGTAGACTGTGTTGGATACTTAGTTAATAATGCTATTGGCTATTTGGAAGATGATATGCCAAGAATGGTTAAAACACCATGGTACAAAGAAGAAATACCTTTTGAGGAAGCTGCAGAAATTGGTACTAAAAAAGTTATTCAAGAGCATTCTACTATAGGAATAGTAATGACAACAGATGGAAGTATAACAGACATTCCAAGAGAAGATTATATAGAAGCAGAAGAACGTGTTGTTAATGAACTAAAAGCTATGAATAAACCTTTTATAATTATTCTTAATTCAGATAATCCTTATTCTGATTATTGCGTAAATTTAGCACAAAATCTAGAAGAAAAATATGGCTGTAGTGTTATGCCTATGAACTGTGCAAATTTAAATATTGATGACATAAATAAAATGTTTACAAAAATTTTATACGAATTTCCTATAGACCAAATTAATTTGAATTTTCCTAAATGGATTAATAGTTTAGAAGATGACCACCCTATAAAAATAGAATTATTTAGTGAATTAAAAATAGCTTTTACAAATGCACATTTACTAAAAGATATAGATTCTTGTGTAACTAAAATATCACAAACAGAAATTATTCAACAAACTACTATTTCGCAAATTCAACTTGGTACTGGCAGTGTAGATATTAATATCGCATTAAAAGAAGAACTTTTATATAAAGTATTAACAGAAATGTCTGGCTTAAATATATCTTGTGAAGAAGATTTATTCTCTACTTTAATAGATTTAGCAAGTTGTAAATCTGAATATGATAAAATTGCATATGCAATAGAAGAAGTAAAAGCAAAAGGTTATGGTATTGTTACACCAACAATAGATGAACTTATTTTAGATGAACCAGAAATGGTAAAACAAGGTTCTCGTTTTGGCGTAAAGCTAAAAGCAAAAGCACCTTCAATACATATGATAAGAGCAGATATAGAAACAGAAGTATCTCCTATAGTTGGTAGTGAAAAGCAGTCAGAGGAATTGGTAAATTATTTACTTTCAGAATTTGAAAGTGACCCTAAAAAGATTTGGGATTCTAATATATTTGGAAAAAGCTTACATGAACTTGTAAATGAAGGTTTACAAAATAAATTGTGCCACATGCCAGAAGATGCACAAATGAAATTACAAGAAACATTAGAAAGAATAGTAAACGAAGGCAGTGGAGGATTAATTTGTATAATACTTTAAAAAAAGCAACCCCTAAGGTTGCTTTTTTTTTCATAAAAAATGAAGAAGACGGTTTAGAAAATATTCTAAATCCGTCCTCTCCGTTAATAGAGTTTAGCAAACTATTTGCCAACTATATCGTCGGCAGTCTGATTTTCAGTTACAATATTGGTCGCAAACCCATAGTCGTCTCTACGAATGGTTTTTCCATTTGACCCAAGTTTTTTCATTTTTACTTTTCCGCCCTTATATGCTGCAGTGTATGGAATACTATAATAGTCTCCATTCTTAAACAACACTATGACGTTCCAACTTTCTTTAATGAATGCTGCTGAAGCAACATTTTGTAAGTGAATTCCATTCCAATTAAGTTCTCCTGTAGCTTTATTAAATTCCAGCCAACCATAAAGCTTATTATTTCCTTTGAAGAGTTTTATTCTGCCTTCAGAAGTAATAACTCTTGCATGAGCTTTTCTGGTTACAACTACTGTAATTTTTATCTTCTTAGAAGAATTTGTTACGGTAAATTTGGTCTTTGCACCATTTTTAGCACTCTTAGGTGCTTTAATTTTGATGTAAGACTTTGTAACTTTCGTTACTTTTGCAATTTTCTTGCTACCTCCAGAAACTTTTGCCTTAACAATATTTCCTTTAGTATTTTTAGCAGTGTAACTAATCTTCTTAGAAGTTCCAGCCTTTATTACAACAACTTTAGAACTAACACTAAGTTTAGCCTTACTTTTTGTTGTAACTCCATTATTTACAGAAATTGGAATTGGATTATTGAAATCAATAGTTGTTTTTGCCTCCACAGTTCCTGAAGCTCCACCTTGTCCCTTTTCTACCTCCTGATAATTTGCAGTTCCATGATTTTCTACTTGTGCACTACCTTCACCTATTCCTTCCTCATGCTTTGACCCTACTAAAACTCTTTCAGTTTTAAGGAGCCTTCCCTCTTCATCGTAGAAATAATAAGTTGTTTCTTTCTCAGTTACCTCAGTCTTGATATCAATATGATTATTCCACGCAATGTCGGTATACTGTTCCCATGTGATTTCTCCATTTCTATACTTTTCCCACCAGAAATTAAGAAGCCATTCTATGTAGCTATCAACTTCGATATCTGGTACCTCAGTTGTAGTTGCAGGTTTTTCAGTTGTAGTTATAGGTGTCTCAGTTGTAGTTATAGGTGTTTCAGTTGTAGTTACAGGTGTTTCAGTCGTTGACTGAAATGGCTTGTCATTTACTAACTCATACAAAACGTTCCAAGTTGGTAATGGAATTAACTTCATGTACTGGTTTGTATAATGAGTAGCATAATTTGCATTAGTTCCCTTCTTTTCTAAGCTAAGAGCTTCAAGGTCAAACTGTGAATTGGTTTCACCTTTCCACTTTTGCAATACTCCAACTTTACCTAAGATTTCGTAATTATACCAATAAATGGCAGAATTACGGTATACTACCCAAAGGGTACCATACTCATCAAAGGCTTGGCAAATCGCCTCGTCAGAATTAACTGCAGCAACACTGGTATTGGTCATTACCTTATCTGTAACTGTAGAGTTACTATAAGTAACTTTGCCATCACAGTAAGTATAACTTACCTCACCAGAGCCAAGTGGATTACTATAAGAAACTGTCTCGCTATATGTTACAGCAGCTTTTGTGGTAATTGGGCTAGCTACGCTAGTAATTACCATTGCTATAACTAAGAAAAATGCAATACTCCGGGTTACTTTGTTTAACTTTGCTGTACTATTCATAATGATTCCTCCATTCTTTTAATTCAATTTTCAAAGTACGTTGCTAAACTCCTTTTGTTTGCCAATGGCAAACATAAAAATGTAATATGTTTTTACATAAATATATTATACTACTATTTACATAATTTGTCAACATTTTACATTTATTCAGTATAATAGTGCCAATTATAATTATTTTTAACACTTTATATACTATGCCTACAAACTGCATTTTATTACAAAAAATAAGCCGATGTACTATCGGCTTACTTTATATTAATATTTTATTGTTATTTTATTACGTTTCTATATTTTATGTATGATACTCCAGCTGCTACTGCTGCTACTGCAATAATAGCTATAATTGTAGTACTTGCACCTGTATATGGTAATTTGCTTGTTGATGTTTCTTTTCCAATGTTTTGAACTGGTTTTTTGTTATTTTCTTGTTTAATTTCTGTTTCATTTTTTGCTTCATTTTTTTGTTCATTTTTTGGTTCTTCAGCTTTTTTAGTTCCTGTTACTTTATAATATTGTGGTCTATAAGCTGTTCTAGAACCTTCACATTTTACCCATAATACAACATTTTTTGTTCCTTCAATTGTTGATAAGTCTATTTCTACTGTTTTATTATCTGTTGATTCTGTCCAAGCTTCTGGACGTTGACCATATAATGTTGCTATATAAGATTCCCATACATCAACTGTTACAGCTCTATTAAAAGCTGTTGATGTATTTAATGCAGTTACTCCATCTAATGACATAATTTGAGTTTCTTCTGTTGCATCTTTATAATATTTATTTTTATAAGCAGCTAATAAACTTTGATAATTTGTTAAATCTGGATTTGTAGCATCTGATGGATCTATTTGTCCTTCTACATATGTACCATATGCTTCTGCTATTTTAACTTCTTCTTCATATCTTTCTATTTTTGCAATATCTTGGTCTGATATTTGTCCTACAACAAATTGATATGACATTTTTGTAGCACCTACAGTTACTCCTGTAACTTCTCCTTTTCCGTTTGTTAATGATGTTGGCATTTTTATTGCTGTATCATCAAATGTTACATTAGTATCTGTAGCAAATACACTTGTTGATGTTGCAAGTATTATTGCAGCTATTACTGCTGTTAATGAAATTTTTAAATTTTTCATTTTAACCTCCTAATATTTTTTTATTAATTTTTTGTTACGTTTACATAACTATCTTTTACTATTATAAAATGTTTACCATAATTTGTCAAGTCTTCTATATAATTTTTTAAAAGAACTTGCATTATTGGCATGTTTTTTATTTATAATCTGCTATATTTAACTGTGGATATGTAAATACTATTCCTCCTTCAGATGTTTTCCCTGTTGGTTGGTGTGAATCGTTAAAATTATTATGTCCCCTTAAGAAATAATTGTATCTATTTTTATTTGTTAGCTTACCACCATCTTTTATAATAGGGTCATCCCAAGTAACATCTACTGCATACCATGCTCCATCTAATTTTATATAATTCCAAGCATGCTCTTCTGTTTGTCCTTTTGAATTTGTTCCATATCCTATAATTATAATACTTTCTATACCTGCTTTATCTAATAAATACTTAAATGCTTTTGCATAACCTTCGCATACAACTTCTTTTTCTATAATTGCCCCATATATTGTTCGTATATTGTTTTTACTTATTGTTTGGTCATAGGTTATATTATCTACAAGCCAGTTATGTATTTCCTTTATTTTTACGTAATCACTTGCTAAAGAATCTTCTATAATATTATTTGAAATATACTCAATTTGGTTTAGGCAATTTTCTATCTGTTCTTTTGAATAAAATCCTTCGCTAAAATAACTTGCCCCATTTTCTCCTCCTATTGTTACAGTATATGTTGTTTTTCTTCCTATTGTACGAGCATTCATTAATAGATATAATTTTGTAACATCTATATAAAATACATCTGGATTATCTAAAAAATATGCATCTAATGCAGCTTGATAGCTTGTATTAATTTGTTGCTTTCCATCTTCAGAATTTAAAAGGGTATTAAAAGTTTTACCATAATCTATTGTATAATTACCAGTTTTCATATTCTCTTTATTTTCGTATATTTTATCATATATTAACTTTGCATATGAGTCTAGTTGGTCATAATAAAATTTTCCACTATTAGAGTTTAAAGTGTTATATGTTGCATTAATAGAGTCTGAAAGATTAACTGCATTTGTTTCTTCTTTCTTTTCTATAACAATAACATCATCATATTCTTGATTAAATAGTTCAGCTACTTCTTCATTTTTTAAAACGTATTCATTTAAGATGTATATTATTACTGCAATCATAAAAATAAATATTAAAAATATTATTAAATTTTTTATTACACTAAAAAAACTTTTCATATTTTTCCTCCGTTTTTTCATCTATTTTTATTATAACATTTTTTTCTTTTAAATTATATAAAATTTTTACTTTTTACATATTTTATTAGAATTTGAAAATAATAGAAGTATAAAATATTAAAAAAACTGAAGGGATTTTATGAGTGTTTTTAAAAAAATTGTAAATTCATTTAAATATGAACCTAAAAAACAATATAATTTTGCTTTAACTACAGATGAAGAAAAAGAATCTAACATTACCTATGAAGAGGAAATTAAAGAAGATAAACCTACTGTAAAAAATGTTTACTCTAATTTAGGTGAAAATTTAAAATATATTAAAACAAAATTTAATACCTTAATTAATTCTGATATTGTTGTTAGAGAATTTAATGTATATGCAAAGAATAATAAATATTCTGCCTTTATTGTTTATATAGATGGCCTAACAGATACACAAATGATTAGTGATTTTGTTATTAAGCCTTTAATGATTAGAAATAATGCAAATACATTTAATCCAAATAACAACACTAATAATAATACTAATAATAATAACAACAATAATCTACCTAAGGCAACAACCTCTATAGATAAAAAGAAATATCCTATTGTTCATATAAAAAAGAAAAATTCAAGTTTTAATTTATGTGATTATATTTTTAATTTTCTTTTACCACAAAATGATGTTAAAAAAACTAAAGATTTTTCTGAACTTGTTTCTGGGATTAATTCTGGAAATTGTGCCTTATTTATAGATACCATTAATTATGGTTTTGATATTGATGTAAAAAGCTTTCAACAAAGAAGTGTTAATGTTCCAAATAATGAAATTGTTATAAAGGGTCCTCAAGAAGCTTTTGTTGAGAATTTAAGAACAAACACCTCTTTAATTCGTAGAAGTGTTAATAATGAAAATTTAGTTATAGAAAATTTAGAAGTTGGAAAATTAAGCAAAACTAAATGTGCTGTTTGCTATATGAAAGATATTGCCAATAATGATTTAGTTGCAGAAGTTAAGTATAGAATAAGCAATTTGGAGTTAGACTCTCTTCTTTCTTCTGGAGAGTTAGAACAACTTATAGAAGAAAATAGTCATTTTGGAATTCCAAAACTTCTTTCAACTGAAAGACCGGATAAATGTACAAAAGCCTTATTTCAAGGTAGAGTAATTGTTATTGTAAATGGAACACCATATGCAATTATAACACCTGCAACTTTTGTAGATTTTATTTCTTCACCTGAAGATACAAATTTAAAGCCACAGTTTGCTAATTTTTTAAAAATTATACGTATACTTGCATTATTTTTAACTTTACTATTACCAGGTTTATGGATAGCCATTACTAATTTTCATCAAGAACTTATTCCTACTGAACTTTTATTTTCTATAATTGCTTCTAGAGAAAACGTTCCTTTTCCTGTTATTTTTGAAGTGTTAATAATGGAAATTTCTTTTGAACTTATAAGAGAAGCAAGTTTAAGAGTTCCATCTGCAATTGGTTCTACTATTGGTATTGTTGGAGCTTTGGTTTTAGGAGATGCTGCTGTTAGTGCTAATATTATTAGTCCACTTCTTATTATAGTAATTGCTATAACTGGAATTGCATCTTTTGCTATACCTGATTTTTCTTTTGGGTTTCATATAAGAATAATGAGGTTTGCTTTTATTATATTTGGCTATATTGCCGGTTTGCTTGGCATTGCTCTTGGACTTTTTATTTATATTGCTATACTATGCAGTTTAAAGTCTTTTGGGGTTCCATATATGGTTCCTTTTGCACCTGTTATTAACTTCAGTGGAAGCAAATATTTTGTCCCTTTTGCATATAAGCAAGAAAAAAGACCAGATTATTTAAATACAAAAAGACCAGTTACACAAGCAGAGATAAGTATGAAGTGGAAAAAGACAGGTGAGGAATAAAAATTAAGATATTAAATTGACATTTCTAGCTTTTTTTAATCTAACTTCATACTTTAAATTTCACAAACAATTAAAAGAATAGGAGGAAAAATGAAAGAAAAAGTTGGTTCTATTGAGGCAATAGCTCTTGTTTTAATAATAGTAATAAATCATTGTATTATTAGTTTTCCTAAAAATATTATAGCTTCAACATATTCTGCTTCTATTATAAATGTAATATTTATTACTATTTTAGCATTAATATTTATACATTTTGTTTCTAAATTTCTTAATAAATTTAATGACAAAAATATATTAGGTATTTCGGAATTTTTAGGTGGTAAAACCTTAAAATACATTGTTGGCGTTTTATTTTTAATTTATTTTTTATTTGTTGTAAGTATAACACTTAGAAGTTTTTGTGAAAGTTTAAAAATTATATATTTCCAAAACTATGCTATTACTTTTATAATTGGTCTTTTTATTTTGGCAATAGTTACTTGTAATTTTTTAGGTTTAAAATCTATTGTTCGCAGTAATTTAATAATTTCCCCTTTACTAATTATTAGCATTGTTTTTGTATTTGTTGGAAATATTAAAAACTTTAATTATGACCATATTTATCCTATTTTAGGGAATGGCACTTTTACAACTTTTATTAGTGGAATGAGTAATATATACGCTTTTTCTTCTATTGCTATTATTTATTTTTTACCTTCTTACCTAAAAAATAATAAAGAAATAAAAGTAATTTCATACACCTCTACTATACTTTCTGGTGTTTTACTTTTAATTAGTATTGCATCTGTTTTACTTATATTTGATAATTTAGAATCTATAGAACAGATTTTACCTCTTTATTTAGTTGCAAGAGTTATTGAGTTTGGACGATTTTTTCAAAGAATTGATGCTGTATTCTTGCTAATTTGGATAATATCTATAATTTCGTATTTAAGCTTTATTGTCGCTCTTTGCAATAATATTTTTAAGGAATTATTTAATATAGAAAATTCAAATATGTTAAATGGAATTTGGGGATTAATTGTTTTAGGAATTAGCTTATTTCCAAAAAATCTTGCTTTTATTAGATTTTTAGAAAATTATGTGTACAAATATAGTGTTATTGGTATTGTTTTTGTTTTTTCTTTTGTTATTTTGTTACTTGCTTATATTAAGAAAAAAAGAGAATTTATACATGAAAAGGAGCAGAAAAAAATTTTATGAAAAAAACTATTAATATATTACTTGTAATTTTAATTTTTATTTACATTATATATTCTATTTTAGATTATAAAAGTACAAGAGGTATTGATGATTTAGCATATGCATTAGCAATTGGAATAGATAAAGGAAGCAGTTCTAGTTTTAAAATATCTTTTCAATTTACTAAACCTTCCTCAGAAAATAATCCTGTTTCTTCATCATCTTCTGCTTCTTCTTTTATATATAGTGTTGAGAGTAATACTATACCTTCTCGGTATTAATTTAATGAATAGCTATTTGAGTAAACAGGTTAATTTGTCACATTGTAAGGCAATTGTTTTTTCTGAAGAAGTAGCTGTAGAAGGTATTTCTGAGGAAATTTATAGTTTAATTAATAATGTAAATATAAGACCAGACACTTCTGTTATTGTAAGCAAATGTAATGCTAAAGATTTTATAGAAAGTACAGAACCAGATTTAGAAAATGCTGTTTCACAGTATTATGAGATAACACCAAAATCTAATCAAAATACTGGTTTTACAGATTTTATAACAATAGGAAAATTTTATAACAGTCTTATTTCGGACACATCTGAGGCTTGCGCTATTTTAGGTTCTTTAAATGATAATGAAGATTCAAATTCTTCGGCTTCTGGTGAATCTGGTGGTTCTTCAGATTCTTCTGGTGGAACAAGTTATAAAGGAAAGCCTGGAACAGAAACAATAGGTTTAGCTATTTTTAAAGGAGATAGATTAATAGGTGAAACATCTAGTATAGAAAGCATTTGTCATTTAATAATTACAAATAATTTAACTTCTTGTACTATATCTGTTTCTGACCCAACAGATAATAAACATACAATTGATTTAAATATATATAAAAATAAACCTACAAAAATAAAAGTAGATATAGTTAATGGTGCACCATATGTTACTGTGGACTGTAATTTAAATGCTAGAATTTTATCTGTAGATGAAAATTCTAACTATACTTCTAAAGAAAAGATAGAGGTAATTGGTGAGGCAGCTAATAATTATTTAAAAAATAATATATCTAATTATTTATTTAGAACTTCTAAAGAATTTAAATCTGATATATCAGGTATTGGGAAGTACGCTATAAAGAACTTTGTAACTATTTCAGAATGGCAAAATTACAATTGGCTTGCTAATTATGAAAATGCTTTTTTTAATATTAATGTAAATACAGTTGTAAAATCTGGTTATTTATTAACAGAAACTTAAAAAATAATATAGTTTGGAAAATAAAATTATATAATAAGAATATTACAATATTTTATTTCTTAATTATATTAAGTTTTAAATAACTATAACTATTTTTTGAAAGGATTTATTTATGTATATTTTAATATTTTTAATTTCTCTTTTAGTTTTTCTTAAAACCTTAGGATATGCTATTTATGAAATAAGAGAAAATGCAAATAAATTAGGAGGAATTGCTACTATTGTTCTTTCTACTATTGCTTTATTTCTCCCTACTATAATGTATATTATTAGATAATTATATTTTAAAAAAAATTATAGTAACTCAATTAAAACAAAAAAAAGGGAGCGATGCTCTCTTTTTTCTTTATACTTTTTCAAAATCTATTTGTCTTGTTTCTTTATTTGCATTTATTACTTTTATTTTTATTTTGTCTCCTATTTGATATGTTATATTTGTTTTTTCTCCTATTAGTCTTTTTCTTTCTTCGTCATATATAAAGTATTCATCTCCTAAGTTTTCAAAGCGTATTAACCCTTCTACTGTGTTTTCTAGCTCTACAAATATTCCAAATTGAGTTACACTTGATACTATTGCTTCATATTGTTTTCCTATTTTATCTTGCATATATTCTGCCTTTTTAATATCTATACTGTCTCTTTCTACTTTTGTTGCTATTTTTTCTCTTTCAGATGATTCAAATGCATATTTAGTTGCGTATTTACTGTATTGCTCTTTATATTTATCACTTACATGATAATTTGCATCTAAATATTTTGATATTACTCTGTGTATAAAAAGGTCCGGATATCTACGTATTGGCGATGTAAAGTGGCAATAATATTTGCTTGCTATTCCAAAGTGACCATTATTTTCCGCTTCATATTTTGCAACTTTTAATGTTCTTAATATAAGGTTTGAAACTACTCTCTCTTCTTGTTTACCTTTTACATCTTCTAATACTTTAGAAAATTCTGTTGGATATATTTTTTCGTTTGATATTTTAACTTTGTACCCAAAATTAAATAAAAACTTATTTAATTCTTTTACTTTGTCTATGTCTGGCTCTTCGTGTACTCTGTATATAAAAGGTGCTTCTAACCAAAAGAATTTTTCTGCAATAGTTTCATTTGCTGTTAGCATAAATTGTTCTATTATTTCGTTACTAAAGCTTGTTTCATATTTTTTTACATCTATACTATGGCCATTTTCGTCTAGGACTATTTTGCTTTCTGGAATATCTAAATTTAGATATCCTCTTTCTAATCTTTTATTTTTTAAAATATGTGCTAATTCTTCCATTAATTTAAAGTCTTTAATATATGGTTCATATTTTTTTAATATTTTTTCATCGCTTCCATCTATTATTTTTTGTACATCTGTATAACTCATTCTTTCTTTTACATTTATTATAGCTTTATATACATCTGATGACACTACATTTCCTAACTTATCTATTTCCATTGTACAAGATAATGTAAATCTATCTTCTCCTGCATTTAAGCTACATATTCCATTTGAGAGTTCCCTTGGAAGCATTGGTATAACTCTACTTAGCATATATATGCTTGTCCCTCTTAAACTAGCTTCTTTGTCTAATAGACTATTTTCTTTTACATAGTAGCTTACATCTGCTATGTGAACATCTAATACATAGTTTCCATCTTCGTTTTTACTTACTCTTACTGCATCGTCTAAATCTTTTGCATCTTCTCCATCTATTGTAAATATATTTTCTTGTCTTAAATCCTTTCTATTTGGAATGTCTTTTTTGTCTACCTTATTTCCCAATCTTTTTGCTTCTTCTACTACATTTTCTGGGAATTTATATGGCAATTTATATTCTTTTATAAGTGAAAGCATATCTACTCCTGCTTCATTTACATTGCCAATTACCTCTACAATTTTACCTTCTGCTTTTCTTCCCTTTTCTGGGTATTTAGTAATTTTTACTACTACTTTGTGGTTGTTTCTAGCCTTTCCAAAGTTCTTTTTTGATATAAAAATATCTCCTCCAAATTTTTTATCGTCTGGTATAACAAATCCAAAATTTTTATCTTTTTTAAATATTCCAACTACTGTATCTTTTTCATGTTTTATTATTTTTACTATCTTTCCTTCTTTTCGCTTTCCTTGCTTTTCTTTCTTTAAAATTTGGACAACTACAATATCTTCATTTACTGCACCTTTTGTATTTTGTTTGTTAATAAATATATCTTCAGCATTTTCATCATCTAAAATTACAAAGCCATATCCTTTTTCGTTTCCTCTATATTTTCCCTTTACATACTCTTCTGTTACAAGCAAATATTTATTTTTTTTATTTTTTTGTATTAAATATTCATTTTCTAGTTTATCTAAAGTTTCTTTAAACATATTATATTTATTTTTTGGCACCATAAAAATACCTGCCATTTCTTTTGCTTTCATTGGCACATAATTTTCATCTTTCATAAATTTTATAATTAGTTTTTCTTTTTCGTTCATTTCTTCTCCTTGATTTTGGCTATTCTTACAATTACATTTTATTTTAATATTTTTCGTTATTATATAAATATAATACAAAAAGACAGTTTTAAAAACTGCCTTATTTTTACATTGAATATACTATTCCTATTGCTACTGCTAAAATTACAAATGTTATTCCTAATATAATTGTCCATTTTTTTAGTTTTCCTTCTTTTGTTCTTCCTTTATTTTTTTCATAAAAATTATTTGTTGAAGAACCTGTTATTGTTCCAGAAAGTCCACTATCTTCTTTAGCTTGCATCATTGTAATTATTATTAAAGCTAAACAGTTTATTACAAAAATTCCTATTAATATATATTTTATTATTTGCATTTATTTTTCCTCCTATGCGTGTCTTTGTTTTTACTTTTCAAATTCTAACACATCTTTTTATAAAAAGCAAATGTTATTTCTTTATTTATAAATTTTTATTTAAATGGACAGGGATAAAACCCTGCCTCTATATTATTTAATATTATTTTTCTTATTTGTTTTTTTTCTTAAATTTTCTATAATACTAGTTTTCTGCTTTTTTTCTACATTAAATCTTTTTGTTACTATATTTGTTATTAATATTTTTTTCAAAACATCTTCTCTTACATCTGCAATTAGTGTTCCATCTTTTGCAACAGATATTTTCCCTGTTTCTTCTGAAACAACAACAGCAATGCTGTCTGATTCCTTAGAAATTCCTATTGCAGCTCTATGTCTTGTTCCTAGCTCTTTAGATATATCTCTGTCTGATGCTAGTGGTAGCATACATGCAGCTGAAATTATTTTATTATTGCTTATTACAACTGCTCCATCATGTAGCGGTGTATTTGGGACGAAAATATTTGTTAAAAGTTGTGGTGATACATCTGCATTCATTTCTATTCCTGTATTTATGATATCTTTTATTTCTATATCTCTTTCAATTACAATTAATGCCCCTGTTTTTTGTTTAGATAATTCTGTTGTAGCAATTACTATTTTATAAATATCTTCTTTTGTTTTTGTTGCTATGTCTTTATCTATTCCAAAATATTTAGTAAATTTGCTTGTACCTAATTGTTCTAATGCTCTTCTAATTTCTGGCTGAAAAATCACTACTAGTGCTAAAACTCCCCAATCTGTAATTGCTTCTAATATATTATGAAGTATTGTTAGCTTAAAAAATCCACTACCCCAGGTGGCAACTACTAAAAATACTATTCCTTTTATTAGTTGCCAAGCTCTTGTATCTTTTGCTATTTTTATAATTTTTATTATAAGCCAAAATACAATTGCTAAATCTATTATAAGTAATATTAATTTTACTGGATATTCATATAATGAATTTATATAACCTAAAACATCTTCTTTTAAAAAATTACTTATTCCATAAAATAAATTTTCTATCATATTTCTCCTTCGTTTCCTACTCTATTTAGCTAATAAATAGAATATGCATGTTCCTGCAATACTTAATACCATTAATGCTGCCAAAATAAATGCTATTATACGTACCCATATTTGTGAATTATTTCCTTTGTGTGCCATTTAAATTTCCTCCTTTTGTATTTTTCTTGTTATCAATATTGTTATATCATAATACTATATTTTTTTCAATATCAAATTTTGGTATTTTGTAATTTATTATTATCATAAGCACCATATTTAATTGCTTTACTATCATCAAACATTATATCTATTTTTTCTGTAGTAAATGGAATAGAATATTCTTTTCTTTCTAAATTTTGTTTTGTAAAACCTTATCTATTAAATTTATGAGACTTTCTTTTTCTTCAATAGTAATTTTTATATATTTAATCATTATTAGTACCTTTATTTTACTTATTATTAATTTTTTTATTTATCATATATAATTTTACTAAAAAACAATAAATTGGTATTAATTTAAAAATTTGTATTGTAAAATAAATATTATAAATGATAAAATATATTTTACTATACTAAGGAAAGGTGGTGAAAAAATGGAGGAAAAGAAAGCTAGAAAAATAAGTTTATCAACATTTTTTTTGATATTCGCAATAATAGTAATAATAGTACTTAGTATATTTATATTCAAGATTTATAATGAAAAAGCAGAAGAAAATCAAAGGTCTTCGGATTTACAAGCACAAGTAAATAGTCTTAATGAAACTATAAATAACTTACAAGGAAAAACAAATGATATATCAGAAACTATTAACTCAAATGAACTTAATAATAGCTCTATACAAAATTCAGAAAAAAATATAAATTACGATGTTGAGGTATCTTTATCTGAAATAGAGAACATACAAGTTAGTGATGACGATACCGACATAAAAGACTTTTATAAAAAATATAAAGGTAAAACAATAAAGGTAACAGGATATGTATCTAGTTTTGGAGATGAATTTGACTCTGAATTGGGAGCAAAATCTGCTACTGGTGTAAATATTGGAAATAGTGAAAGTTATGAAACAATAGTATATGCATATGGTGTAACTTATAATTCGGATATTATTGAAAAAATACATAAATTAAAAGAAGGCTCAAAAGTTAGCCTTATTGGAACACTTTCCGATTCGTGGTCAAAACCAGTTGAAATACATCTTACAAATATTATTGAGTAATAATATTATTATTCAATTTCATAGGTTAATAATATTAAATTTTTGTAACTTTATTAAGAAATAAAAATTGTAATTACATAGTACATTCAATATGTAATATGGGAGTAACTTTATATATTAATTTGTTCTGTTCGCTTGTTTTTTATTTAAAAATATTATATATTGGTAAACATAGGAAATGATGATAAGCAGATGTGGTTTGCCACTTTACAATAAAGGTTTGTCCTTTAGATTGGAGGTGGTGCTATGATAGAAGCTGTTTTATTAGAAATAATATACCTACTTTTATTTGGCTTAGTTGTCGAAACTA
>CANRKA010000004.1 GCA_947631025.1 uncultured Clostridia bacterium
AGGTCTTAAAAGAAGCGTAAAGATTTGTTGACGCGAAAATTTACAAAGTAAATTTTCTGTGCAATGTTTTGTTTTTTATATAATAGGAAAGTAGAACTTTCCTATTATATAAAAAAAATCGCATAAACTGCGATTTTTTAATTATTGTTTTTATTAATTTTGATTTCTTCCCTCTGGTAATGCATTTGAATTATCTACAACAATTCTTATGCTTAATATAGTTCTAATTGCTCTACCAATTTTACTTTGTTTTAATTTTTCCCAGAATGTAGGTTTTGTTTCAAATGTTTCTGAAACATATTGTTCAGCTGTTATTTGCTCTACTGTTGCTTCTTGAGCAGGAGCTTGTTCTTCAACTGGTGTTGGTATTGCTTTTAATGCATCTGCTACTTCAATTCCTATATAACTTAATGCCTTTGATCTATCTTCTATTCTTTCCATATCTATTTCAATATGTAAATTTGATTCTAAGTTAGCTATTCTAGCATTAACTAATTTTAAAGCATCATCATAATTTTGACCTTTTTTTGTTCTACTTCTTCCTATTGTCATAAGAGGTTCTGTCATATCTTCTCCGTATATTTCTTTAGCTTCTTTAACTTTATCTTTCCAATTTTTTTCTTTATTTTGGACAGATTCTAACAATAATTTTAACTCAGAACCTAAATTTATATTATTTTCTCTTTGTCTTATTAAACTTTCAATTTGTTTTGTATTTTCCTCAAATTGATTTGTTGCAAATTCAACTAAGCCATAAGCAGCATTATATACACTTGATGGAAAGTTTTTCTTTTTTGGATATTCAATTAAATATGTTTTTATAGATTCAATTAGATCTTTAAAATATCCATCCTCTTCAAGTTCAACAATTTGTTTTTTGCTCTTAGGATTTATCATCTTTTGAACCTTATCAATATTAGATAATATTTTTTCTTCCGTGATTACCATTCTCACGTTTACTATGCCTGTTTTGTTTCTTCTAAATATAGACATTGTAAACTCACCCTCCTTAATCATACGTAATATTGCTCTTAACGATTTAATTATACATCTTTCTACATAAAACTACAATAGGAAAGTTAAAAAATTGTATTACATTTTTGTTACAATTATATTACAAATATATTACATTTTCTTAATCCCGCTAATTACTGTTTCCTCAAGTTCTTCATACATTTCTTTTATATTTATCTCTTGATTTGTTTTTAATTTATATATTAAACTTGTGCATGTTAATGCAAATATTTCTGAAGAAAGTACTTCTGGATCCTTATTTATAATCTCACCTTTTATTATTCCTTCTTTTACAATATCTTCTATTGTTTTTATATAATCAAATACATACTTTTTACATGTATTATTTCTTTCTTCATTTCCCCAAATTTGACTAAGTACAATTGTTATTAGGTTTTCATATTTTTTTATAACCTTCACTTGTATTAAAATAATAGCTCTAATTTTATCTAAAGAATTTTCTAATTTTTCTGTTTTTATTTCTATACTATTTTTTAAAAGTTTCATACCTTCTTCAATAAGAAAATTAAAAATCTCTTCTTTAGATGTAAAGTGATAATATAAGGTTCCCTTCGCAACTCCAACTGTTGCAGTTATTTCTTCTATACTAGTAGCATCATATCCTTTTTCTGCAAAAAGTTTCATAGATATCTCAAATATTTTTCTTTTAGTTTTATTCATAAATTTTTCCTCTTTATTTTTGTATTATACAATGTTTATTTTAAAATTGCAAATATATAAAAAATAAAATCAGATATTATTAAAATCTTCACTATTTATAACTTTTTAAAGTCTTAAGTTTTTATTTAGAATGCTTTGTTTATAGAAAATTTAAAAAACTTTTCTAGAACAAATAAAAAATAGAGGCTTCCCTCTATTTTTTATTTATTCTTTTTAAAACTTATTTCTTGAAATAAGAAATCATGTATCTTTCCCCATGTGATTTCTTGATGTAAAAATTCATTTATTTCATCTTCAATTTTTTGTTGTTTTGGTGTTAATTCTACTTTTATATCTTGAAATAAAAAGTTCTTTATTTTTGTCCATACACTAACTTTTGTTGGTAAATTGAATTCTGTATTTACTTGTACTTCTTGTGATACTTCTTCTTGTGGTTTTACCTCTACTCCACCGAAAGTTTCTTCTCCAAATTGACCTTCCATTTTATTTCCTCCTTTGTGCTACTTTATAGCAACTGTTATACTATATAACATTCTTTTTTTCAATAGTTTTTTTATTATTTTTATATTACATTTTTGTTACAAAACAACACCTGTATTTTTTTAAATATTTCCTATTAATTCATTTCCTAAACATTTTTCTATTTTTACTTTTATTATTTTGTTGCAGCTTTCTTTTTTTCCATTTGCCTTAACCATAATATAATTGCTTGTATGTCCTTTTATTTGATTTTTTTCGTATTCTTCAAACAAAACTTCTACCTGCTTGCCTATATATTTTTCATTTTGTTCCTTTTGATTTTTATTTGAAAGTTCTATAAGTTTTTTACTTCTTTTTTCTTTTTTTTCTGGAGTAATTTGATTTTCCATAGCAGCAGCTTTTGTTCCCTTTCTTTGCGAATATTTAAATATGTGCATTTTATAAAATTTAATTCTACTTAGATAGTTATAAGTTTTATTAAATTCTTCATCTGTTTCTCCTGGAAATCCTACAATTATATCTGTAGTAAGTTCTACATCTGAATATGTTTTTCTTAATAATTTTACTACCTCTTCAAATTCTTCTGTTGTATATTTTCTATTCATTCTTTTTAATGTTTCATTACATCCGCTTTGCAGTGATAAATGAAAGTGATGACATATTTTTTCTAGCTTTTGTAATCTATTTATAAAAGATTGTGTTATTATTGTTGGTTCTAGTGACCCCAATCTTATTCTTTCTATTCCATCTATTTTATTTATTTCTTCTAATAAATCTATTAATTCTAATTTTTCTTTAAAGTCTTTTCCATATGATGCAACGTGTATTCCCGTAATTACTACTTCTTTTATTCCTTCTTTAGCTATTTTATTGATTTCTCGTATAATTTCTTCCATATTTCTACTTCTTACTCTTCCTCTTGCATATGGAATAATACAATATGAACAATATCTATCGCATCCATCTTGAACTTTTATTACTGCTCTTGTTTTATCTGTATATGTAACTTCTCCAAAATTATCAAAAGTAGTATTTTTCATAACATCTGAAATAATCTCTTCTTTTTCTCTATTTTTTAAAAAGTTTTCTACATATTTTTGGATTTTACTTTTCTCGTTAGTTCCTAAAATTAAGTCTATTTCTGGTATTTTTTCTAAATTTTCTTTGCCTACTTGAGCATAACATCCTACTGCTACTACAATAGCATTTGGATTTAACTCCTTTGTTCTTCTTAAAATTTGTCTAGATTTTCTATCTGACATATTAGTTACAGTACAAGTATTTACAATATATATATCTGCCTTTTGACTAAAATTTACTATTTCATAATTATTTTTTATAAAATTCTGTATCATTCCATTTGTTTCATATTGATTTACTTTACATCCGTAATGTATAAAATGCAACTTTCATAATATGCTCCCTTTCTATATTATAAAAGAATTCAAGTTTTACTTGAATTCTTTTATTAATTTTTGTGCTTCAATAATTCCTACTTTAAAACAATTTTCGGAATTGTTTATTTGAATAAGCTCACTTAAAAAATTATAAAGCTTTTCAAATTGAGCGGGAGAAATATCTTTGATTTCTCCCTGATAAACGCACCTTGATTTAATGTACAAGTAAATCTTTGCATTATTTCGATTATCTTCTAATACACTAAATAATCGAAATTCTTCTGGAAAAATCATAGGAATCTCTCCTTTCTATTTAATTATGCTAATATTATATCACTTTTATTTTAAAAAATCTACTAAAATTCGACTTTTTTTTCAATCCAAGAATTTAATTCATCTATTTTAACTCTTACCTGCTCCATTGTGTCTCTATCTCTTATAGTTACACAGTCATCTTCAAGTGTATCAAAATCTATAGTTACGCAATATGGTGTTCCTATTTCATCTTCTCTTCTATAACGCTTTCCTATTGAACCTGCTTCGTCATAATCACACATAAATTTTTTAGATAATTTTTCATATACCTCATTTGCTTTTTTACTTAATTTTTTAGAAAGTGGTAAAACTGCAACCTTATATGGTGCTAATGCTGGATGTAAGTGTAAAACTGTTCTTACGTCTCCATCATCTATTTTTTCTTCTTCATAACTATTGCATAAAAATGCAAGTGTTACTCTGTCTGCACCAAGGGATGGCTCTATTACGTATGGCACATATTTTTCGTTTGTTTCTGGGTCTAAATAAGATAAATCTTGTTTAGAATGTTCCATATGTTTACTTAAGTCGAAGTCTGTTCTTGATGCAATTCCCCATAGTTCTCCCCAACCAAATGGGAATGTAAATTCTATATCTGTTGTTGCATTACTATAATGAGATAGTTCTTCTTTGCTATGATCTCTTAATCTTATATTTTCTTCTTTTATTCCTAGATTCAATAACCATTCTTTACAGAATTTTTTCCAATATTCATGCCATTCAAGCTCAGTTCCAGGTTTACAGAAAAATTCTAATTCCATTTGTTCAAACTCACGTGTTCTAAATGTAAAGTTTCCCGGTGTTATTTCGTTTCTAAAAGATTTACCAATTTGAGCTATTCCCATTGGCAGTTTTCTTCTTGTTGTTCTTTGAACATTTTTAAAATTAACAAATATTCCTTGAGCTGTTTCTGGTCTTAAATATATTTCAGATTTTGCATCTTCTGTAACTCCTTGAAATGTTTTAAACATTAAATTAAATTTACGTATTTCCGTAAAATTGTGTTTCCCACAATTTGGACAACAAATATTATTGTCATCCATATATTTAATCATTTTTTCATCTTTCCATCCATCTACAACTTCTTCACAATTATGTTCATGCATCCACTCTTCTATTAATTTATCTGCTCTATGTCTTGTTTTACATTCTTTGCAATCTATAAGTGGATCTGAAAATCCACCAACATGTCCTGATGCTACCCAAGTTTCAGGGTTCATTAAAATTGCAGCATCTAAACCTACATTAAATTTGCTTTCTTGAACAAATTTTTTCATCCATGCCTTTTTTACATTATTTTTTAATTCTACTCCTAATGGACCATAGTCCCATGTATTAGCTAAACCTCCATATATTTCTGAACCTGGATAAACATATCCTCTATTTTTACAAAGTGCTACTATTTTTTCCATAGTTACTTCTGACATAGTTTATATTCCTTCTTTCTATCTTAGTTAAATTACTTTTGTATTTTAACATATAATGTTTTTGGTATCAATATTTTTACAAAGAAATTATTTTGTCATTTTTTTGTTATATTTTATTTCCCTGTCTTTTATTGTATATATAGGCTTTGAGTGTTTTGTATTACATAAATATTACGTTTCTATTACAGTTTTTACTTTTTATGTAACTTAATTTGGTTTACATTTTTGTTTTCCACTTTTTTGTGGATAATGTGGAAAACTTTGTGAATAACTTAAAAATATGCATTTTTTTTTATAATTATTCACTTTTTTTATTTTGAAATTTTTTATGTATATTTATTCTAAATTATTTACATTGTTTTATGTTATTTTATTATTGTAAATTTTTATAAATATTATGTATTATTATAAATTACATTTTTATTAAATAATATATTATTAATACTATTTCTGTAATTAGAATTGTTGGAAATCCTATTGTAAAATATAGTTTTTTTGTTTTATGCCTAAATGTATACATTCCAGCTATTCCACCTATTCCTCCACCTAGTAGTACTAAAATAAATAGTGCCTTTTCGCTAATTCTCCACTTTCCTTTTACTGCTCTATGTTTATCTATCCACATTGCTAAAAATGCTATTAAATTTATTCCTATTACATATAGAATTATATTTTTTATTGTTAATAATTCTTGCATTTTTCTCTCCTTTTTCAATCTTCTTTTTTTAGTTACATACTATATTTTATTTTTCATTCATATTTTTTAAAATAAATTCACATATTGCTGATATAAATTTGTTTTATACAAAAAGGCTCATTTGATTGCTCTGTGTCATTCCTTTCAAACATCCTGCATTTTTTAACATTTCTACTACAGATTTTCCTATTTTTGAACGTTGTTGTAAGTCATCTATGCACATAAATTTTCCATCTTGTTTTGCTTTTTCTATTCCTTCTGCTGCTACTGTTCCTAATCCTGGTATACTGTTTAATGGTGGACGTATTCCATCTTCTTCCATTATAAATTTCGTACTATGTGATTTGTATAAATCAATTGGTAAAAATTTTATTCCTCTTTCATACATTTCTAATACTAGTTCTAATATTGCATACATATTTTTATCTTTTGCTGTTGCTGCTTTTCCAAGTAAATCTATTTCCTTCATTTTATTTTTTACCTTTTCTTTTCCATTGCACATTATTTCACTATCAAATTCATCCGCTCTTATTGTAAAATATGCTGTATAATATGCCTCTGGTTTATGCACTTTAAACCATGCTATTCTAAATGCATTTGTTACATATGCTGCCGCATGAGCTTTTGGGAACATGTACTTTATTTTCTTACATGAATCTATATACCATTCTGGTACATTGTTAGCTCTCATCATTTCCTCATATTCTGGCCATTTTGGTTCTTTTCCTTTTGCAACTTTTCCCTTACGTACAGCTTCCATTATTTTAAACGATGGTTGAGGTTCTAATCCTTGTTTCATTAAATAAATCATAATGTCATCTCTACAACAAATTGCTTCATCTAGCTTTATTGTTCCTGCATCTATTAAACTTTGTGCATTATTTAACCACACATCTGTACCGTGTGAAAGTCCTGAGATACGTATCAATTCATCAAATGTACTTGGTTTTGTATCTACTAGCATTCCTCTTACAAATTTTGTTCCAAATTCTGGTACTCCAAAGCTTCCTACTTCTGAATGTATTTGCTCTGGTGTAACTCCGAAGCGCCTTTGTAGAACTAAATATACTCATTGTTTCTTTATCATCCAATGGTACTTTTGTAGGGTCTATTCCTGTTATGTCAAATAACATTCTTATCATTGTTGGATCGTCGTGTCCTAGTATATCTAGCTTAAGTAAGTTTTGGTCTATTGAGTGATAATCAAAATGAGTTGTTATAATATCTGAATTTGGGTCATCTGCTGGATGCTGAACTGGTGTAAATTCATATATTTCTCTTCCTTTTGGTACAACTATAATTCCTCCAGGGTGTTGACCTGTTGTTCTCTTTATTCCTGTACAACCTTTAGAAATTCGGCTTACTTCTGCACTATTTACAGGAATTTGTCTTTCTTCATAGTATTTTTTTACATATCCATATGCAGTTTTATCTGCAACAGTACCTACAGTTCCCGCTTTAAATGTTGTTCCTTTTCCAAATATAATCTCTGTATATTTGTGAGCTTTTGCTTGATATTCTCCCGAAAAATTTAAATCTATATCTGGTTCCTTGTCTCCGGTTAAATCCTAAAAATGTTTCAAATGGTATATCCATTCCATCTTTATCTAATTTATGCCCACACTTTGGACAATCTTTATCTGGTAAGTCGAACCCATTTTTATATCCATAATCTGTAAAATCTGAATATTTACAATTTGGGCATCTATAATGAGCAGGTAAGGAATTTACTTCTGTTATTCCTGTCATATTTGCAACAAAAGAAGAACCTACTGATCCTCTAGAGCCAACTATATATCCGTCCTCATTAGATTTCCACACTAATTTTTGTGCAATAATATACATAACAGAGAATCCATTTTTTATAATAGAGTTTAGTTCTTTGTCTAATCTCTCTTGAACTATTTGTGGTAAGTCTTCTCCATATAATTCGTGTGCTTTATTGTACGCTATGTTTTTTATTTCTTCTTCACAACCTGGTATGTGTGGTGGGCACTTTTCTAGTGATATTGGGCTTATTGGTTCACACATATCTGATATTTTATTTGTGTTTTTTACAACAACTTCATATGCCTTTTCTGGTCCTAAGTATTCAAACTCTTCTAACATTTCATTTGTTGTTCTTAAGTATAATGGTGCTTGATTATCTGCATCTTGATATCCTTGTCCTGCTTCTAATATACGCCTATATATTTCGTCTTGTGGGTCCATAAAGTGAACATCACATGTTGCAACTACTAATTTACCTAATTTTTCTCCAAGCTCTACTATTTTTCTATTTATATCTTTTAAAGCATCATCATCTGCCACTATTCCATTTCTTACTAAAAATTCATTATTTCCTATTGGCTGTATTTCTAAATAGTCATAGTCTCTTGCTATTTCTTCTATTTCTTCATCTGTTTTTCCTTTTTCTATTGCTTGATATAATTCTCCTGCCTCACACGCGCTTCCTAAAATAAGTCCTTCTGAATATTTTTTATACAAACTTTTTAATATACGTGGTTTTTTATAAAAATAGTGTAAATGTGAAAATGATACTAATTTATATAAATTTTTAAGTCCTACATAATTTTTGGCTAAAATAATTGCATGATATGACGGTAATTTTTTATAGGCATTTTTTTCAGATTCCTTATCTGGTCCTAAAGTATCTATATCATCTAATGTTTTGGCTCCCTTTTCTTTAAGCATTTGTATCATCACATTAAATACTTTAACTGTTGTATCTACATCATCTAATGCTCTATGTGCTACTTCTACTTTTATTCCTAAATTGTCTGCTATAATTCCTAGTTTGTATTTTTTATAATTTGGAAATAACATTCTTGCTAATTTTAATGTATCTAAATATGTATTATCTAATTCATAACCTAATACTTTTGCATTATGTTTTAGAAATCCAATATCAAAATCTGCATTATGTGCAACTAAAACAGAATCTCCAAAAAAATCTAAAAGCTTTGGCAGAACTTGCTCTATAGTTTCTGCATCTTTTACCATATCATCTGTAATATTTGTAACTTCTGTAACTTTTTGTGGTATATGCTTTTCAGGGTTTACAAAACAAGAAAAAGTATCTATTACTTCTCCATTTTTTATCTTCATAACACCTATTTCTGTTATTTTTTCGGTTCTATATGAAAGCCCTGTTGTCTCTAAGTCAAAAACGCAAAATTCTGTATCTAACCCTTGATTTTTCGAAAAAGATACTGTAGGGACTCTATCTGGAACCAAATAAGCTTCAACTCCATAAATGACTTTCATATCTTTATTATCTCTTCCAAGCAATTTATGTGCTTCTGGAAATGCTTGTACTACACCATGGTCTGTAATTGCAATAGATTTCATTCCCCATTTCATTGCTCTTTTTATTAAATCCTCTGCAGAAGTCATACCATCCATTTGGCTCATTTGAGTATGCATATGAAGCTCTACTCTTTTTTCTTCTGCTAAATCCATACGTTCTTGTTTTTTCGTTCCTTGAGTTTCTATAATTGTATTTGCTAAAACACTTAGTTCCTTAGAATATGAGTCAAATTGTGCATTTCCGCTTAATTTTATTCCTTTTGAATTTTTAAGTCTTTTAATAACTTCTTTACTTTTATCTATTGGAACAAAAGCCTTGCATGTTACAGTATTTGTTCCATCATATAAATCAAATATTACTAAATATTTTTTTATTTTTTCTATTTCTCTGCACTTTTCTTCATCTATATTAACTATTTCGCCTTCTATACAAACTTTTCCAGATTCTATACTTACATCTTCTATTTTTAATAATTGTTCTTTAATATTTAAATTTCTTCCTAATATTAATGGAGATTGTTCATTATTATCATTTTTAGTATCATCTTCTGCAGCATTTGACACATTCTTATTTGAAGTAATGGTCTCGTTCGTATTATTTTTGTGCTCAAGTTCTACATTATTTGACGCAGATTTATTATGTTTTTCCGCACTTTCTATAGTAATTGTTGATGTTAATTTCTCTAGTGCCGTTTTTTCCAATTGTTCTTTTCTTTTTTTTATTATATTTTTAATTTCCTCAGATAAATTTTCTATATATGTAACTTTATATTTCTTTTTATATAAACTCTCAATTAATTTCTCTAGAGTTTTATCTAGCCCTCTTGCTATTAAAAAATTTGCTCCTTTTATGGGAATATGTACATTTAAATTTTTTCCTTCTAATTCTAATTTGGCATTATTAAGTAATTGTCTTGCAATTGGATATTTTCTAGCTAAAAGTGCCATAATATTTTTCCAATCATCTTCAATAGAAGGAATTTGGCAATTTTCTTCATATTCCATATTTATCCATGTATGTTCAATTTTAAATCTTTCATTAACAAAATTTTCAAAATTTGCAATACTTTTAAGATTTATAAATTCTTTTGAATTTAATTGTAAAACTAATGTATTATCTTTTTTATAAAGCCTTGTGTTTTGTATTACAGCATTTCCTAACTTGTCTTCAAATTTATAGTCTTTAAACGTTTCTTTCATTAGCTTATTTACTGGCATGTTTTTTCCTCCTATATTTTGTGGTTTTATTTTATCACAAAATATTTTATTTTGAAAGTTTATTATATTTTTTTAAATAATTAGTTATTATTTAGATAAAAATAGTGGGCATATATATTACATTTGTTTTATAAAATATAATATGTATACCCACTATTTTAATTACACGACATGTGTTTTAGAATAAAAATCTTTGAATTAAATTTTATGAATTAACTGCTTTTTCTAAATTAGAGATTCTAAATTCGTGTGCCTTGACGATTTCATTTAAATTTCCAAACTTTTTATCAAACAAGTAGATTAAAGTATCATTATTGTCATTTATCATATTACGTATTTTTTCGTTATTTGCTTCAATCTTTTCATCCATCATTGCTGACATTCTTATCATTAGTTTTTCGTTATTTGCTTCAATTTTTTTGTCAATTATTTCTGACATTTTTGCCATTAGTTTTTCGTTATTGTTTTCAAATATTTGAATAAGTCTTTTCTCGTCCATATTTTTCACCTCCCTTCTAGAAAATATTTTAGCATAAACATTTTTACTATGCAATATAATTTTACATTTTTTTAATTATATCTTATACTTCTATATTTTACTTTTAATAAAATTTTAAAAATTCCGTCATCTAATGAATAACATCTATGTAATCTAGATAAATCTAGCGTTTTGCTTTTGTTTATTTTATTATCTGTTAAATTTTGTATGAATTCTTCTTTTTCTAATCCATCTATAATTTCTTCCTTGTATAATCCACATGGATATGTAAATACTTTTATTTGTGTATGACCTAATTTTTGTTCTATTTGTTTATGTGCATTTACAACATCTTGCACCGCTTCATTTTTATTTAACGTATTAAAATTATTATGGTTGCTACTGTGTGTATTTATTGTAACTAATCCGCTTTTATCTAATTGTTCTAACTGCTCCCAATTCATATATCCTGTTGTTCCTATACAATTATTTACTATGTATATATTAACTGGAATATTGTATTTTTTTATTATTTCATATGCAACTTTGTAGTTTCCTTCATACCCATCATCAAAATCTATTAGGCAAACTCTTTTTGGTAAAGCTATCTCCCCATTTTTATATTTTATCAACTCTTCATAACTTATTACCCTATAATTTAGTTTTAGTAATCCTTTTATTTGTTTTTCAAATGTTTCTTTGTCTGTTTGCATATAATCATATACAATTTGTTCTTTTTCTTCTACTATATCATGGTATAAAAATATTGGTATTTCTATGTTTTTTTCACTTATATAATATGTTTTGTTGTATGTTGTAGCTTCATAAATTGCAATTCCAAAAATAAATATTAATATTATAGATATTATTGATATTTTTATTTTACGCTTATTATTTTTCATTATTTGCTCCTTTATAAATGTAGGGGCACGACGCTTCGTACCCCACTATATTTGTTCTTTCTTTATCTTTTGTAAATCTTAATTAACAATTAGTTATAAAATCTTAATCTGCCTTTAATTATTTAATTTCATTTCCGTAGTATGAATCTATTAATATTTGTTTTAGTTCTGGTATTAGAGGCAATCTAGGATTTGCTGTTGTGCATTGGTCTTCAAAGGCTCTATCTGCTAACATATCTACTTTATCTAAAAATTCTTGCTCATCTATTCCAGCTTCCTTAAATGATTTTGGTATATTTAATTCCTCATTCATTTTTACTACTGCATCTATTAATGAATTTACTCCTTCTTCAACAGTATCTGCTTTTAGTCCCATTTTTTTAGATATTTGAGAATATTTTTCATTTGCAATAAAGTATTCATATTTTGGGAATGATACAAATTTTGTTGGTTCTTTTGAATTGTATTTTATTACATATGGAAGTAATATTGCATTTATTCTTCCATGTGGTAAGTGGAATTCTCCTCCTATTTTGTGTGCTAAAGAGTGGTTAACTCCTAAAAATGCATTTGAAAATGCCATTCCCGCTATAGTACTTGCATTATGCATTTTTTCCCTTGCTTCTTTATTTGAACCATTGTTATAACATTCTTTTAAGTTCTTAAACACTAATTCTATTGCTTTTTCTGCTAAAGCATCTGTGTAATCTGATGCCATATTTGATACATATGCTTCTAATGCATGTGTTAATACATCCATTCCTGTATCTGCTGTAATTGATTTTGGAAGTGATAATACTAAATTAGGGTCAACTATTGCTACATCTGGTGTTAATTCATAATCTGTTAATGGATATTTCTTATTTTGAACTTTATCTGATATTACTGCAAAAGATGTTACTTCAGATCCTGTTCCAGATGTTGTTGGTATTGCAACCATTTTACATTTTTTACCTAATTTAGGGAACTTATATGTTTTCTTTCTTATATCTAAGAATTTTAATTTCATTCCTTCAACATCTGCTTCTGGGTCTTCATAAAATAACCACATTCCTTTTGCTGCATCTATTGCAGAACCTCCTCCTAATGCTATTATAACATCTGGCTGAAAGTCATTTATTGCTTCAACTCCTCTTTTTATTGTTTCAAAAGATGGGTCTGGTTCTACACTTGAAAAAATCTCAGAATGTACATATTGCTGTCTTTTTCTTAAATGATACAAAATTTTATCTACATAGCCTAATTTAACCATCCCTTCATCTGTTACAATGAATGCTTTTGTTATTTCAGGCATTTTTTCTAAATATTGAATTGCTCCTGCTTCAAAATATATTTTTTCTGGAATTTTAAACCATTGCATATTAACTCTCCTTTTTGCTACTCTTTTTACATTTATTAAGTTTACACTTGATACATTTGATGTTGTAGAATTCTTTCCATAGCTTCCACAACCAAGTGTTAGTGATGGTAAATTAGTATTATAAATGTCTCCTATTCCACCATGTGAAGATGGAGAGTTAACTATTATTCTTCCAACTTTTACTCTTTGGGAAAACTCAGCAATTGTTTCTTCATCTTCTGAATGAATTACAGCAGAATGTCCAAGTCCTCCATTTTCTAGTAATTTTTCTGCTTTTAAAATTCCGTCCTCTTTGTTTTCTACTATATAATAAGCTAAAACTGGACTAAGTTTTTCTTTTGAAAATGGATACTCCTGTCCTATTTGTTCTTCATAAACTACTAAGACTTTTGTATCTTCTGGCACCTCAAATCCTGCTTGTTTTGCAATATTATATGCACTTTGCCCTGGTATTTTGGAATTTAATTTTCCATCTTGAAACATTGCTTGTTCAAGCATTTTCTTTTCTTCATTACTTACAAAATAGCTTCCTGCTTCTCTCATTAAGCTTTCAAATTCTTTATATATATCTTTATCCACTAAAACTGCTTGTTCAGATGCACAAATCATTCCATTATCAAATGATTTAGACATAACCAAATCATTTACAGAAGTTTTTAATTTTGCCGTTTTATCTATATAACAAGGAACATTTCCAGGTCCAACTCCTAATGCTGGTTTTCCACATGAATATGCAGCTTTTACCATACCTGTTCCACCTGTTGCTAATATTAAATCAACTGAAGGATGATTCATTAGCATACTTGTAGCAGTAATAGAAGGTTCCTCTATCCATAAAATACAATTTTCTGGTGCACCTGCTTTTATAGCTGCATCTCTAACAATTTTAGCGGCCTCTTTACTACATTCTTGTGCAGATGGATGAAATCCAAAAATTATAACATTTCTAGTTTTTGCAGCTATCATAGACTTAAAAATTACAGTTGAAGTTGGATTTGTAACAGGAGTAACACCTGCAATAATTCCAATTGGCTCTGCAATTTTCACAAAACCTTCCTCTTCATTATCTTCAATTACACCGACTGTCTTATCATATTTTATACTATGATAAATATAATCTGTAGCAAATAAGTTTTTAGTAATTTTATCCTCATAAACTCCCCTATTTGTCTCTTCTACAGCCATTTTTGCAAGTTTCATATGATTTTCTATTCCTGCCATAGACATTGCTTTTATAATATTATTAACTTGCTCTTGTGTTAATTTCATATATTCTTTAGATGCTATTTTAGCCTTTTCAACTAAGTCATCTATCATATTTTTTATCTCTTGTTCTTCATTATTATCTATCTCAGACATACTTTCCTCCTTTGTGTTATTCTATGTAAATATTATATATTATATCCAAATATTGTCAATAAATTTTTACTATTTTATCTATCTATATCTTCATTATCAATTTCTTCTTTTATAGCTTTTTGTTTTTCCCTTTTTAGTAACTCGTATTTGCATGATTCTCTTATAGATTTATTATATACACTAGTTTCTATAATTTTTCTTGCTGTTTCATAATCAAAAATTTCTTGACTATGCAATTGTAAAATAACTTTCGATTTTTTTCTTTCTAACCCTTTTTCACCATAAACACTTTCCATTATTTTGGCTGTTAAGAGTTGCTTTCCTTCATTTCTTAGTAATTCGTATGATGAATTAAATCTTTCATATCTTACTTTTTCCTCAAATTTACTATTTTTATTTAAACAATTTTCTAAAACTTTTAACCTAGAATCTTCTTTTTCTAAGCAATTCATTAAATCCTTCACATGCATCACTGTTCCAGACGATAAATAATTAAAAATCAACTTAGAACTTATAATATCTATTTTCTCATCTTCATATTTTTTCTCGCCTTTTTTGTCATTTATTTTAGATAATATCTCTGATATTTCAAAGTCTGATAGCTCCTTTACAAATTTTTTTACCATTTTTATTTTTTTATCGTAATTATTTATGTTTGAAATTGTAGTGCATAATATATTATCTTGTTCATTATTTATATGGTCTATATCTTTATTTAATAAATTTAAAATATCATCATCTTTTAATGTTTTTATAATTCTATTTAATATTTCTTTACTATTTATTTTATCTATATTTTTTTCAAGAGCTTGTGCTCTTTTGCCTTTATCGTCTATACTTAAAATTATTTCTCCTATTGTCTCATCTTCTTTTATATCTTTTATAATTTTTATTTTTTTTGTATCATCAGCTTTTAATATTTCTCTTTTTTGTTTTTTCCTTTTTGCTAATTTTAATAAATCCAAAATTTTCACCTCTTTGTTATTATATATTAAAAAATTACTATATTCAAGTAACCTAAAAAAATAGATTACCTAAATAAATATTTTCTTAGGTAATCTTATTTTTAAAATTTTATTTATATAAATACTTTTGTGGGTTTACTGGACTTCCATTAATTCTTATTTCGAAGTGTAAATGTGACCCTGTTGAGTTTCCAGTTGAACCAACTGCAGCTATAACATCTCCAGCTTCAACTTTTTGGCCAGCTTTTACATATATTTTACTGCAGTGTGCATACCAAGTTTGTACTCCGTTTCCATGGTCGACTTTTACTAAATTTCCATAAGTTCCTTTATTTTCAGCAAATATAACCTTACCACTACTACATACCTTTATTGGTGTACCAGTTTTTGTAGCAATATCTAACCCTGTATGTGCAGAACTTCTTATTCTACTATTTTCTGAAAATCTGGAAGTAATACTTCCGGAAACTGGTTTTGCAGCAATTACAACACTATTAACAACTGCTATAGCATTTTCCTTTTCCTTTTCTTTAACCTTAATATCAATTTCTTTTTCAGCAATTGGTGTTAATGTTTTAACTGCATTTTCCAAATTAACAGTTTGTATATCTTCTTGTGTATAAATTTGCCTTATTCCTATATTTATATAGTTTTCATCTTTACTGTATTGTTCTTTTAATAAATTTACAGTATCTTGAGCTTCTTGTTCATTTTCCACATAAGCTTTTATATCTTCATTTAGAGTAATTCCATAGGCTGTATATGTTACTATTGAATTTTCTTTTAATGAAGTTATAATTTCTTCTTCATTTGTTTGTTGCCTATTTGTAACTAATTTAAATTCATATTCTGGTTCATCGCTTAAAGTTATAAATGCAATTTTTGTATTATCTGTTTTTTCTATGTTTTCTTTTATTAAATTATTAAATTGAATTTTGTTTTTTACATATCCAATTTCTTTATTATTTATTTCAACTTTATATAAAGGTTTATATTTAATTAAGATTAAACCAATTAAAAGAATTAGAGCAATTAAAACTATTTTTGCTATTCTAAGTACTTCTTTTGTGCAATGTTTAATTCTTATTTTTAAAATATAATTCACTCTCCTTTTTCCTTTATTTATATGCACAGCCAAAATCTATTATACTACATATTATTTACAATTTCAAATTATGTATACTAAATTATTTGCAAAATTGAATAATTTTACAAATAATGAATTATGTTAAATTAATTTTCATTCTTATTTTCTTAATTATTCTCTTTTTTTCTTAATTTTTCTTCAATTTTTAATTTTCATAAGTTACAATCCATATTTGCAAGTTTGTATTTTAAAGCAACAAAAAAATGACCCGAAGGTCATTTTTGTTATTTCATTCTTATTCTGCTGATTCTTCTTCTGGAGCATTATAAGCTTCTAATATAGCAGCTTGTATTTTTTCTCTAGTTTCAGCATTAATTGGATGAGCTATGTCTTTGAATTCTCCGTTTGGAGTTTTTTTACTTGGCATAGCGATGAATAATCCATCTTTTTCAATAACTTTGATATCATGAACTACGAATTCGTTATCAAATGTTACAGAAGCAACAGCTTTCATTCTGTTTTCTGAATTAACTTTTCTTAAACGTACATCTGTTATTTCCATTTTATGTACCACCTTTCAATGTTTTATATTTTGTACATTTATCTTATGTACAATATTATAATTCGCCAAAAAAATATTTTTTCCTTCTTATTTTTTACAAATATTAAAAATTTATTCACAAAAAAAATTTTTTTTAATAAAATGTTAGAAATTGGAGATTGAAAGTGATAAGTAATAAACTTTATATGGTCTATAATAAATGAAATTTTTATAACATAAAAAATTTATAATTGTGATTGTAAATTTTTATTTTTTATTGTATAATTTGATTAATTTCAACATAAATTATGGAGGTCTTTTTATGCCTAATATAGATTTAATAAAAAAATATAAAAGAATACATATGATAGGAATTGGTGGAGTTAGTATGAGCGGTATTGCTGAAATACTAAATTATTTTGGCATTACAGTTACAGGTACAGATATGTATTTTCCATCTGAAATAACTAATAAATTAATTCAAAATAATATAAATGTAACAGCTAGTCCTAATTATGAAAATATTTCAAAAGCTGACGCTGTTGTATATACTGCAGCAATAAAAGATACAGATCCAGAAATAGTAAAAGCTAAGGAACTTAATATTCCTACTATAGAAAGAAGTGACTTTTTAGGAATGCTTACAAAAGCTTTCAATGATACTATTGGAATTTCTGGTACACATGGAAAAACAACAACAACTTCTATGATATCATTATGCTTTATAGAAGCCGGTTTAGACCCAAATATACAAGTAGGTGCTGAACTTAAACAAATTGGTGGAAATTATAGAATTGGTAATAGTGAACATTTTATTATAGAAGCTTGTGAATATGTAGAAAGCTTTTTAAAATTTTATCCTAAAGCTGAAGTTATTTTAAATATAGATAACGACCATTTAGATTATTTTAAAAATTTTGAAAATATAAAAAAGGCATTTATTAAATATGTACATATTATTCCAGAAGACGGCTTACTTGTGGTAAATGGTGATGATAGTAATTGTTTAGATTTATTAAAAGAAACAAATGCAAAAGCAATTACCTATGGAATAACAAATAAAAATACAGATTTTTTTGCTGTTAATATTTCATTTGACAATGATGGTTTTCCAGAATTTGACGTTTATAAACATGATAAGTTTTATGAAAGAATTAAATTATATGTACCTGGAATGCACAATGTTTTAAATAGTTTAGCATGTATTGCTTTAAGTGATTCTTACGGAATTACAAAAAATGCAATTAAGTCTGGATTATCAAAATTTAAAGGTGTTAATAGAAGATTTGAATATAAAGGAAAAATAAATGGTGCTAGTATATATGATGATTATGGTCATCATCCTACAGAAATAGTTGCAACAAGTAAAGCATTAATGAATAAAAAATATAATAAATCTTGGGTTGTGTTCCAACCACATACATATAGTAGAACAAAAAGCTTGCTTAATGATTTTGTTCATGCCTTATTAAATTTTGATAATATTATTGTTGTTGATATATATGCAGCAAGAGAGCAAAATACGTTTAATATATCTTCTAAAGATTTAGTTCAAAAATTAATAGAAGCAGGAGCCAATGCAAAATATATTCCAGAATTTGACGAGACAGTTAAGTTTCTAAAAGAAAACGTTAAAGAAAATGATATTGTTTTAACTTTAGGTGCAGGTACAATTACTAAAATTGGTCCAATGCTAAAAGATGCAGATTAATCTGCATCTTTTTTTATTGTTCACTATTAAATTCAGTAAATCCTAATATTTGATTTTTATTATTATTTAAACTTGCTTTTTTTGCTAATTCTATTTGTTTATTCTTAAGTTTTTTTATCATATCATCTAATTCTTTATTATATATAGTATCTGCAGCATCTTTTACTTGATTATCTTTAATTTCTTTATATATATTAGAATTATTAGTATCATTAGCATCGTTAGTATCTTGATTAAATTGTAAATTACTGTTTGCTTCTCTAAGAATATTATTATTATATATTTGATTATCCAATTTTTTCTTAATAAGCTTTTCTTGGAATTTCATATTATTTTCATAATATCTTAATTTACTTTCTATTAATTTTGAAAATTTACTTTCTATTGCCTTTGTTTTCTTTTCGATTATATCTTCTATTTGTAATTCTTGTAAGCCCTCTAATGAGTTAATATCTAAATATTTGTCTTCAATTTTTGCTACTACATTTAGTACAGCTTGCAATTGTGCATCTATTGCATTTACAGATACTTCTAAGTTTTCAATTTGTTCTAAAGTATTATCTTGTTCTTCTTTTATTATATCAATTTGATTTTGCAAATTTTTTATAGATTCTTCATATTGATTAAATCTATTATTTATTATTTCTTCTTTGTTTATGCTGTTTTCATTTATCTTCTTAATATTATTTGTAATATTTTCTATTGTTTCATTATAATTTAGGTCCTTTATACTGCTTTCTATTTTATTAGATAAATTTTCTTCTGTTTGAATAATTTTTTCTAAACTTAAATTTTTATTTTCATCTAAATTCTTAATACTATTTTTTATATTTTCATAATCTATATTTTCAAGTTTCTCTTGTATTTCTTTTCTTATAATATTTTCTGTTTGTTGTATTTTGTTTTCTGTATTTTCTATTTTTTCTTGAATATTTTCATTTATTTCTTTTATGTTATTACTAAAGCTTTTTGTTATTTCGTTTAAATTAATATCACCTATTTGTTTATTTATTTCTTCTTTTAAATTATTTTTTAAATCTTCTATACTTTTTTTGTTATTATCTATTTCTTGAATATTATTTTTTTCTAATTTTAGAATAGAATTATTTAAATTTTGTATTGTTTCTTCATAATTTAGTTTCTGTAATTTTAAATTAATTTCATTTTCTAAATTTTGAATTCTATCATCTATTTCTTTTTTATTTAATTGCAATGTTTTTATAGTTTTTTCTTGTTTACCTATTGCTGTTCTGCTTCTACCGTCTTTAGCTATATCCTCTAATCTTTGTTTTAATTCTTCGATATATTCTTCTGTCTCTTTTTTAACTCTTTCTTCTGCAAATTTAGAATTTTCTAATATTGTTTCTAATTCTTTAGCCTTTTCTTCGTTAAATTTTTTAAATTTTTCCTTTTCTTCTCCTAAACTTTTTTCTAATTCAACTTGTACCTTATAAGAAATTTTATTAAGTTCTATATCTAATTTTTCTTTATCTTTAACACTGTTTCTTAAGTTTTCTAATTCAATTTTAATATTTTCTATATCTTTAGCATATTTATTATCTGATAAATTTTCTCCAAATCTTAGAGAAAAACAATCTTCTATTTTATTAATACATTTTTCAATATCTTCTATTTTAGAATCAAAAACTTTTTTTTGATAGTTATATATTTTTTCGACATCATCTTTTTTCATATATTCATCTAAATCTGTTTTTATTCTCATATTTTTCTCCATTTAAATTTATTTTTCCACATTTATTTTATACTTTTATTAATAAAAAATCAATAATTTTTTTGTGATTTTTTGTATTATTTTTTGCGGATTTTTTTAAGTGATGCCCTCCACATACATTTGACGTAAAAAGCATATTATATGTGTGATGTAGGATTTAGATAATTTTACATCATTGTGTGCATTTGCTTTATCATTAAATCTCCAAATACAGCATATCCTGTGCAAGAATCATTTACTAATACATGTGTTACACATCCTATAAATTTTCCATTTTGAATAATTGGGCTTCCGCTCATTCCTTGTATTATTCCACCTGTTTTTTCTATTAATCTTTCATCTGTTACTTTTATAAGCATACTTTTATTATCTGAATTATTATTATAGTATACTTTTTCTACTTGTATTTCGTATTCTTCTTTTTTTCCGTTTTCCAAAGTACATATAACTTTTGCCCCACCAGTTTTTATTTCATTCCTTGTTGCTACTTCTATTGTATCGTTTTTATTTACTCCAAGTGCAGTTAAATTATCTAGTTTTCCATATATTCCTAAAGGAGTATTTGTATAAATTTCTCCAACTGTAGTTCCTGTTTCTATACTTCCTTTTATTTCTCCTGGCTTACCATTTTCACCTTTTACAATAGATATAATCTTGCTTGTAACTAACTGTCCTTTTCCTATATCTATTAATTTATTTGTATCTACATCTAATATTCCGTGGCCGAGTGCTGCAAAGTATCCTGTTTCTGGTTCGTAAAAACTTATTGTTCCTACTCCTGCTGCTGCATCTCTTACCCATAATCCTAACTTATATTCATTTTCTGAAGTTTCTACTGGCTCTACACTTGTTTCTAATTCTTCATTATTTCTAATATATTTAATATTTATTTTATTTCCGCTTACTTTTATTTACTTTACTTATTAAATCATTTGTAGATGTAACAGAATTTTCATTTATTGCAACTATTCTGTCTCCTTCTTCTATCCCAGAATTTTCATATGGTTTATATTTTTTACTATCCATTCCTTCAATTTCTGACATTCCAACTACTAATACCCCATTTGTATAAAGCTTAGCTCCAACTGTATTTCCACAAAGTACTACACTTTGTTTTGGTATTACATTAACTGTTATATCTTTTATTTTTATATTTGCTAATTTAACACCTATATTATAAGTACCTGTTGTTTTAGAAATATCTTCTTGTTGTTGGTAAATAGAATAATTTTTTTCTATACCATTTTCATTTATTGTTTTTGCGTCTGTGTAAACTGTTGGTTCATTTTTTTGTGCATATAGCTTTATTCCAAATATTGTTGATAAATCTAATTTTTCTCCTTGAAATAAAACAATATTTTTAGGTATATTACTTATATTGCTTACATAAATTAAACACAAAAATAATCCTAAAACTAATAATATTTTTTTAAAAGTTTTCATACTTTTCTCTCCTATGTATATTATTAGTTTTAGGATTTCCAATTTTTTGTTTTTTATTAAATATTATATTCCAAAATTTAAAGATTTATAATTTGCATATCTTTCTCTATATAATGCTGTATAGTATTTTTTTTCAAGATTTGGATTAGCAGTTAACGCATTTTCTATTGCTGGCACTACTATATGTCCGTCATCTCCGTAATGTATCACCCAACGCATTTGTTGAAGATACTACACATTCATAGCAAGCTGTTGTCATTTTGCTACTGTCTCCATGTTGATAGTAATATCCTGTAGGATTTGCACTATTTCCAGTATCGTAATTTTTCCTTCTAAAATCTACATTTCTATATACACCACTTATATTTTCTGAAATTAAACCATTATGTGTTACTTTATGGTATACATTATTTTTATCTATAAAGTAAAATTCATCTGGGTCCACAAATTCCCTGCTTTGCGTATTTGTTACTACACTATAACCCATATAGTATTTATTCTTTAGTGGTAGTCCTTGCATAAACGATACTAAACTTACATTGTTTATAATCTTATCCCATTGAGTTTCATCTATTTCTGGCACTTTATATTTAAAAGTTCCACCTTCATTATAATTTAATATAGATGTTTCTATTCCAGATTTTATAGCTTTTTGAATAATTTCTCTCCTATGTTCATTAAATAAAGATGAATAACTATCTGGATCATTTTTATCTTTTTCTATCTTTAAATAGTCTCTTTTATTTCCAAGATTGTCATTTACCCATTTAGTGAAATCTTTGCTTTCTGTAATATAGCTTGAAGCACTTATATCATTAATATCATTAGTCCTTAATTGACTTAATCTATTTTTATCTGTTTCTTCTATAAGTTTTCCTGCAGTTCCATAACTATACCATTTATTATCAATTTTATAATATTTTATACATTGATTATTACTAGTATTAAATTTCATATATTTATATGGTACATCAATTTTTACATTTCCATCAAGTTCTATATTTTCTACAAGTTGTTCATTTTCAAGTTTATCATAATTTCCTGCATATAAGTATCCAGATTTATTTACATAGTCTCCATTTACCATTCCACAAACAGTAATATAGCTATCTAATGTATATGATACACTTACGTTTACGCTACCTTCTTTAATTTCTTCTGTATAATATACATATGGTTTTAACCCATACTCTTTATTTTCATTATTATTATATAAGGTATATATATAATATCCATCATATAATGTATATATTAAACATGGTGTGTAATATTTTAGTTCATCTTCAGTATATCCACTTACACCCATTCCAGATGCTAATGAATTATAAAAAGTTTTTATAGAAGCTTCTACATCTCTCATTTTTTCTGTTGTAACATCTTCGGTACTACTGTTGCTTTCATTTAATTGAAAAGCTTTTATAGAATCGTATGTTGCATTATTTAGTCTTGTATCGTACAATGTTTGATTATTTATTGTGTTAATCTCTGTCTTTATATATTGAGATGTAACTACTGTTATAGGTAACATTATTAATATAAATATTATTATTAGAGTTTGTAACTTCATATATTTGCCTTTCTAAAATTAATTTATTTATAGAACAAAAGTGGACATTATTAACATTTTTTATTTAGAATATTTTAAAGTCCTTAGTCTTTGTTCTCCCAAATACAAATTATGTAGCAATTTTTATTTGGAATGCTTTATATTATAGAAAATTAGAATATTTTTTTATAATATAAAATTTGCCCCTTTGCAGGGGCCTTTATTTTTATTTTCCACTTCCATTTGATGTTACTACACCAGAATGAGATCCTACTATAGATGCTGTATTATTTCCTGCTAATCTATACAAGAAGTTTCTTAATGTTTGTGCTATTGTAGTGTTTGTATTGTTTGCTGTTACTGTTACTATATCTCCTTCTTTTAGAGTCATTTTTCCGCTTTGAATGTCTGATAATACTTGAGTTGTATATTTTGTATAATATATATTTTCTCCTATTTTTGTATAATTTGTTTGTGTTGTTTTCTTTCCAGGGTTTTCATCTAGGATTTGTACTTCTATTTGTACATCAAATGTATTTCCAGTAGAATTTATTGTTTGTATATATTTATCGTATGCTGCAAGTGTTATCTTTCCTGTAGAACGTATATTTTCTACAAATTCTGTTGTTGCATTTTGTACAGAAAGTGAAGATGTATTATCACTATTTTCTGATACAGTTAGTAAAGGAAATACAAACATTAAAACAGCAGCTAGAGCAATTACCGCTACAGTTGTAAGTGAGTCTCCCATATTAAAAACCTCCTTAATTTTAGTATGCTAATTATTTTTTACAGTATAAGTTATTACTTTTATTTTATCTGTTTCATCTATATTATCTTTATTATCAGTAGAATCCTCTATTTCAATTCCTATATTATTATAATATTTATTATCAGTTGTTCCTATTGTCTCTGTAAATGTATAACCTTTTTCCAACAAATATTTAACTATATTTTTTACATGTGAGTTTATATTATTTCTCCATATTTCTTCATTTTTATCTTCCAAATTATAGTTTAAATATGCAATAGCCTTACCTGTTTTGCTTTGTTCTTCACTAACCTTTAATGCATTCCCATTATCATAAAATAATATAATATACTGTTCTTGTTGATAACGATACAATGTAGGAATTATATCATAAACAGAAACAACACGATTTCCAAATTCATCTGTTGATGTTGTTTTTTTTACTGTTGAATAATATCTTGTTTTATCTGAATATGCAATTATATCTTCTGACGTATTTTTGGCTTTCATTACTGTTATCATAGCAATTGCAAGTGCTGTTACAAACAATAATGTAAAACCCGCCAGTTTTAAAGCTTCTGCTGCATTTTCCATAAAAAACTCCTATTTACCACTACTAATATGTATTGCACAAATTAATCCACCACTTGTATAATCGGCAGTTACATTATAATTTGTTCCTGAACTTATAGTTATATTATATCTTGTTGGCTTTGCAGCTGCAAAATCAGTTAGTGCAGTTCCTTCACTTAAAAATGTTATATATCTTCCATCATTACATGTTGAGTTATAATTATTAATTGAACTTTGTAGTGATTTAACTGTGCTTCCTAATTGATTTCCTAAATATCCTTCCCATTTTGAATTAAAAGCTGAAACTTCTTGATCTGTTAAGTTTACATCTCCTATAGCACTTTTACCCTTATTTAAAACAATTACTCCTAAAGTTATTAATACAATTGCAATTAAAATAGCTGCTGCTATTAATAATGCTTTACTTGCGTTTTCCATAATTTGCTCCTCCTTATTTTTTATTATTTTTTATTTTTTATATATTTTTCCTAACCTAATTGGCTATGATATTATTAACAAATTTATTTTTATTGTTGCTTAATAAGCACGTATTTTATTTTTTTTGTTTTTTGGTGGTATTCTATTTTACTTATTTTAAATGTTTCTAAACTAAAGCTATTTATAAATTTTTCTACCCCCAAATTATATATATTTTCCATAGAATATGTTGTATCATTATCTTTTATATATAATTCAATTTTTATAGAGTTTTCATTATTTTCTATATAATTGCCTTTTTCATCTTTTTTTATATTATTTTGCTCATTATTATTTATTGCTTTATTTATTATTGTTGCAATCTCTGTTCCTGAAATTTCGCTGTTTTCATATTTACTAAAGTTGTTATTATATTCTTTTAATTCTTGTACATTTTTTATGTATGTTCTATATGCATATACCATAGAAATTACAATTATTGCAACAAGTATTAATATTGTAATTATATATTTTTTCATATTTTACACCTATCTGTATTATAAATAATTTCGCCTTTTTTGTAAATAGATTTTTTTGGTTTATTTGTAATAATTTGTATGTTTTTTATTTAGAAATATTAAATTTAATCGATTTTACGAGTCCTGTTTTTTTACTTGTATCTACTGTACAGCTAAAATAATAATACTCGCTTCCATTAGTCCCATTTTTTATAAATTCATTTAATCTACTTTCGTCTGCTATTTCATCTACTGTAATTCCATTTAATTTCTCGCAATCTACATAAATGTATGTATTATTTTCGTCTTTATAATTTAAGTTTGTCCCATCTGCATATTTTCTAGCTGTTGTACTAAATCCATATTTTTTATTGCTATCTTTTGCTAAATTTATTATTGTTACTACATCGTAAGCTGTACACAATTCTTCTTTTCCCTGAGTTTGATATTTTGTAAATTGTGAATTAAATTCTTGCAGTTCTGTTTTGCTAAGATTATTATTTATTTCTTTGCTGTAACCTCCAAATGTCATAAATAAATATGTTCCTATAGAAATGAGCATTATTGATATTAATACTCCTGCTGCCATTAATAATGCATCTGATGCATTTTCCATTTATTGCCCATCTCCTTTCTTTTTTAGGATAATACTATTGTGATATATACAATTTAATTTTTATAGTTATTCTTCCTTGTAAGTCATTTTCTTAATTCTTCCATTTTCTGAGTATTGTGGTTCAATGCTTTTAAATTTTTTATTTTTTAGCCCTGAATATTTTTGGTATGTTTCATAATCCTTATTTAAATTACCTAATTCGTCTTCTGTTTTATTTATTTTCTTTAAAATTTGATTTCTTTGATATTTTGCTGCTTCAGTATCTTTATTATTAGTTTCATAAAGAGCTTCTAGGTTACCTGCTGATTTATACGTATTCATTAACTTAGATTCTTCATCAATTATATCTGTAAAGTAATCTATATCTTTTTTTCCTACACCATTTATTGTTACTTCTAATTCCATTTCCTCATAGCCATCTTTTCCAGCAACTCTTGTATTATAATCTTTCATTTTATTTGCTAAAGATAATAGCTCACTTCCGTATAATGTTTTTTTATATGATTCATATGATTTATTAAATTTTTCTGTTTGTTCTATTCTTTGAATATCTGCTTCTTGCACCTTATTTCCTCTTAGTTCTCTAAACATTAATATAAGTGCAGATATTACTATTAATGAAATTAATATTGTTCCTGCTATTGTTAAAGCTCTTGATGCATTTTCCATTTAATACTTCTCCCTTTTAATTTATTTTTCCATAGCTTTGCATTACATTGTCATTTTTGACATTGTGTTAAATGAACTTGTCATACTTGCTAATCCTATAAATACTAGTGGTATTATTAAATATCCTACAAACATACATACCATTGGTGCAAATCCTATTACTTTTCCTATCATTCCTTTTCTTGAAATAAGTCTATTATTTGATTCTTTACGTTTTTCTTGATAATATGCTCTTTCTGTATCTAGCTCATCAAAAGCTTCTCTTATTGGAATTTTTTCTACAGCTGCTTGCATACTTTCTATTATACGTATCATTTCCTGGTATGATATGTTTTCTTTCATTTCTTCTAGTGCTTCCCATGCTCCTGCTTCGTAGTTATTTATACATTTGCTTAATGGTTCTTTAAATATATTAGAATATCTTTCTAGCCATTCTAATATCATTTCTACATTTATTCTTTCTATTTTCATAAGCATTAATATAATTGTATGGAATTGCATAACTTCATCTTCCATTTCCATTAAACGCATTCTTTTTTGGAAATGTAATAATAGTATTGGTCCTAAATATCCTAGTAAAGCAAATACTATAGCAATTAATACTTCAAACCATTTTACATATTCACTGTTTACTGTTTGTAATTTTTTCCACACTCTTTCAGCATCTATAGCTCTATCTTCATCTGACACATCTTTATAATATGTTGAGTACTTCATTGCATAATCTATATCTTGCTGTGTTGTTTTTAATTTTCCTTTAAATTTGTTCAAGAATATATTATCTTTTTCTGTAATTTCCATTGCCTTTTTTTCATCTGACTCAGACAAATCGCCGAAGTACGTCATATTCGGTTGTTGGTTGTGTATATACATAATCTACTGCAACCCTATGTAATTGTGTAAACAATACTAAAGATACTAAAAATGTTGCTATACATATTGTAATTCTATTTACATATAGCCATTGCATTTTTAACTTAGACGCAGAATCTTTTAGTAATTCTTTTATTTTTCTGTAATCTTTTGTACCTGGTTTTGGCATAAATAAATTTACTATTTGTTTTGCAATCTTATTTTTATATACTTTTTCTTGCCATGGATTTTCGTAATTTTTTGTTTGTGTATTTACTGCTCCATTATCTTTTAGTTTTCTTGTAAGCATATAACAAATTGCCGTTAATACAATTATTAATACTTGTACAATTAATCCTGCTTTTCCAAAATAAAAGCTTTTTGTAAATGCAAATTGACTTACAGACCAATTTTTAATCATTTCTAAAAATAGCATTGGTACAACAGAAATTACAGATAAACTTTGAAATACATAGTCTAGTTTATCTCTTTTTAAAATTTCTAATTGCATTTCTTGTGTTATGTTTGTTAAATTTTTTAAGTATAAAGAAGAAGATGTATCTGTTTTTCTATCTCCAAATTCTTTTGTTAAATAAGATATTCCAGCAAATTCTTTTAAATAGCTATTTGGTGCTACATCATAATATTTTTCTAGTTCCATTTCTGGATCATCTGAAATTAATATTTCATAAATTTTTTCTGCTTGTGCACTTATTTCATTTTCCGTTTCTTGTGCAGTTTGATATATTGCTTCTTCTACCATATTGTATTCGTGGTAGGCATGACGTATTTCACTAAAGAAATCTATTTGTTGTTTTAATAAATTATTATCTATTTTATCTACACTACCATCTATTATGGTATCTATTAAAAACAATTCAAATACTAATAACATAGACATTAGCAGTACATTTGAATGAGTTAGCCAAATTACTATACCTGTTAATGGTATTATAATTGCTAGTGCCTTTGTTAATATTTTTGCTGCCTGTTTTCTTGTTAAATATTCATCATCTATGTTTGTTATTTCTAGTCTTCTTCTAAGTTTTAATAAATATCTTTTTATTATTGGTATTTTTCTATAATTTAAATATAGCTTTTGAAATAATATATCTGTTGAAAAGGAGCTTTTTTCTGTTCCTTGTCTTAAAGCTTTTATTTGTTTAATTTCTGAGCTTTGCATTTTTTTGTTTAGTATTAAATATGCTATTAAAATTACTGCAAGTAATGCTACTGCTGCTATAACTATATATACTAATACTTCGTTTGACATGTTTTTGCTCCTTTCTTTATTTTTTTAAGTTAAATTTAATATATTTACATTTTTTTATATTTATTAGCTATATTTTAGTTGTTGGTTTTCTTCTACCTCTTTTTGATTCTATTTGTTCTTCGTTATATTCACTTTTTTTAGGTTTTATTCCCCAATTTTTGTTTAAGAATTTATCGAATTCTTCTAGGTCTTCATCTGACATATTTAGTCTCATTGCTGCTATGTTCTCATCTGTTATAGGATTTGTTATTACATATTTTCCATCTACATATTCCATTATATTTCTGTATGTATATAGTTCATTGTTTGTAATTTTTGTAAAGTAATTTGTTGCATTATCAAAAAATTTATTAAATTTTCCTTCTAATGTTTTTTCGTTTCTATAGTCGAATGTATATTCATTTTTAGCTTCTATTGGTATACACTCTGTTACTCTTTCTATGTATCTTCTTCCTCTAAAATCTTTTACTAAATGTATATCGAAGTTTAATACTTGTACAACTTGTTCTTCTGCTGTTTTTTCATCTGTAAATACTCCTGTTCTTAGCATAGAGTTTCTTAATGCTGTTACTAAGTTTGGAAATGTTTTTGCATGGTGTGTAAATAATGTAAACTTAGATGCAACTTGAGCTGCTTGTATCATCCATGATGCTACGGGGTCTGTTGCAACTTCTCCGAATTATATTAACAGAACCATCTGTTTTCTTTTGAACATCCAAACCTTCTTGTCCAGAGATTGTATCTGTTTCTCTAAAAGATAATATATTTCTTGTTGGATATATTTTTCTTAAGTGAAGTTCAAATGCAACCTCTTGAACTCTTATGTTCATTGTTTCGTATATGTTTTCAATCATTCCCATAAGCATTGTTGTTTTACCAGAACCTTGCTCACCTGTAAGTGATACTATTCTTGCACCTTTTACTAAGAATTTTAGTAAATTAATTGCATCTTCTTTTCCTGGTATTGTAATTAATTGCTCTAATGTAGCTCTTTTAACATCAAATTTTCTAACAAAGAATGCCCATGTTTCTGAAAAGCTTGGTCTTACAACAACAACACGAGAACCGTCTTTCATTTCATTTATTTTATAACCATTTGTATCTGATAATTGTCCTGGGTTATTGTATTTATATATATTTTGGCATACTCTTTTAAGTTCTGCTTCTGTTCCAAAACTTAAAAATGCTAAACGTATAGATTTACCTTGGAAGAATATCCAAATACTATCACATGCACGTGGAACTTTATGTTCTGCAACTTGTACTAAATAATCTCCATCTGTTTGTGCAACTTGGCTTAAGAAACTTTCTGGTAAACCAGAAACACCACCAGAAACACCATCTATATTCATATCTCTAATTTCATCTATACTTGAATACCCTTTATAGTGTTGATATATTCTTTGAACTACTACATTTAATTTGTCTGAAAAGGTTAATACAATTTGTTCTTTTTCGTAAATATCATTTATTTCTTCTGCAGTAATAACATAAGATGGTTTTGTTTCTCCTGCTATGTATTTTAAAGATGCTAAATTATATTTTTTTATTAATTCTGTTAAAGCTTCATATCCAAATTCTTGCTTATATACAAATAGTAATATATCAAACTTATCTTGTGCTGTTAATAATGAAGGAGTATCAAATTGAATAGCTCTTGAAATATTTGTTTCATCTACGCCATATTCTTTTGATAAAATATCATAAATTAACTCTTTTACATATTTTTTATCATTAACATCTCCATAAGTACAACCTTTTAGGGCTTTCTTTAATTCATATTTTTTATTTTTTCTTCTTTTAAGTTCTTCTTCTGAAAGTCCTATATCATATAAGTTGATTTTAGTAATTTCATCTAGTCTTTTTTTAACATATTCTATCATTTTTTCAATTGTATATGTTTTATCATCAACTTCTATTTGTTGTTCTGGAGTTTCATTTTGTTTCTTTTTTATATTGTTATATACTACAAGTATAGTAATACCAATAATTCCAATTGTTAAAATTATGTTGATAATCATTTTTTACTCCTTCCTAAAGAATTAAAGTTTTAAATTTAATTCTTGAATTTTATATATAATTCTGTCTGTTATATTTCTTGTTTCATTTAAAAAATCTATATATTTGTCATCTGTTTTTACAGTTTTTAGTTTTAAGAATAAGTCTGCAACTGTTCCTTCATCACATGCATCATTAAATAATGTATTATAAGATAAATAACCTATGTCTTTTCCTATTTTTAAATATCTTGCAATATTTTTAGAATTGTATTTAGAAAATCTGTCATATCTGCCTATATATGGGACTATATTTTTCTTTCCTTTTAAATATCCCTGTGATATAGAATTTATATATTGCTCTAAACTACTATTTTTTTGATTTATACCGTAAATAATTACACTAGAAGATTCTAATATTTTATTTGTTATTTCATTATTTATATTTCTGTTTAAGTCTACTATAACCATATCATAATACATAGAAGCGTTTGAAATAACTTCAGGATAGATTTTAAATATTTCTTGATAATCTTGCTCATTTCCAGTAAAACCTTCTAATATTTCCAATCTATTTTTAAATACTATTTTAGTATAATTTGTAATTATATTAGGAGTTAACTTTCCACTGTTTGCTGCCTTTGCAATTCCTTGTATTCCTGAATCTATATTTACTTTGTTTGTGCCTTCAAAAATACTCATTATTCCTTTTTTTGCTTTTTGCTCTTGCCAAAAAGCAGTTGCAAGTTCACTATTATTATAAGTAGAAATTAGCAGAATTTTATAATTGTGCTCTATTGTCATTTGTGTTGCAACAGCAATAGCAGCAGAAGTCTGACCTATTTCTTTTTTGTTTTCACTCCAAAATGTAACTATAGCCATTATAATTCTCCTTTTTCAAAATTTTTTAAAGCTTTAAGCAATTTGTTTATTTCGTTTTCTCCTATCAGTTCTTCTGCAATATACATTAGACTTTCTCTATATTGTGAAGATAAATTTTTAAATTTTATTCTAGATAACCTTTGATTATCTATTATTGCAGATTCATCCCCTAATTCTAATGGAAAATATACTCTATAATTGTTCCACATTACTTTATATTCAAGTGATAAATAATCTAAGTATTCATTTTCTTCTTCTAATATTTCTTTAGAAAATATTACCTTAGTTAAACTAATGGTCTGATTTATTCCATTTAATATTTGTAATCCTTTTCTTATTGAATATAAATTAAATGATGTTACAAAATAATTTTTGTAGTTATCTATCATATAAAAATTTTGAAATGCCTCACTATTATCTGCATCTATAAGAATAAAATCATATTCTAATTGCGTAGTTCCTAAGTATTTAGCAATATTTTCATAATCATTAAATCCTATTGCTATATCTATTTCTTCATAATTTGTAATATAGCAAAAAGTAGGATTAATTGTTGGAACTATATATTTTGCTTTTTGTTCTGTTGTTGCATCTATAATTAAAACTTTTTTATCTGCTATGCTTAGCATTTTAGCTATATATATTATCATGTCAGTTTTATTGTATGCTCCTATAAATCCTACTCTTTTCATTTTACCCTCCTATTTTAAACATCTGCACTTCCATTTAATGCTTCTAAATAGTTTTCTCTTAATTCTTTTTGTTTTTGAATTTGTTCTTGTATTCCAGTCTCTACATTATCTGTAGCTTCTTCAGAATGGTTATTTAATTGACTATTTACAGTTTCATTTCTTTGATCTGTATTATATCTTGCCCATAAAGCTTGTTTTGCAGTTTCAATAATATTGCTATCTGAATTTATTAAATCCATTGTTTCCTTACTTACAGGATATGTTGGAGTAGATTTTGTTTGATTTCCTGGATCTGTGTATTTTGCTGCATATAATTCAGACCCATTCATAATATATGCTTCTACTATTGCATTACTCATTGTTAAAATTTCTTCTTCTGATAATTTTACTTCTATTGTATCTGTAGAAGGAATTCCTGCTATATCTGGAATAGAAACTTCTTTTTTAGACACAACTATGTAATCTACACCATTTGGTAAACGTAAACGAATATCTACGAAATCTCCTGTTTCTAATGTTGTTGGTAAAGTTACCATATTAAATTCTTGTGTTCTTACATCATCTGTGTTTACTTCATCACTTTGTGCAACTAATGCTCTTGTAATTACTGTATTTGATTTCATATCTACTTTAGCAATTAATGGAACATTTGTTAATTTAACTGTTTCTTTTCCACCATTTACTTTTTTAGTATAGTTTCCATTATCATCCATTTCTATTCTTACTTTAGAACTTCCATCTTGAATGTATAATCCATCTTTATCTGAATATACTTCATTTCCATTTTCATCTTGTAGTGAATATGTACTAAATGTGCTTGCATCACTTATTGCATTTGCTGGAACTGTAGTTTTACTAACAGTTAACATTGAAAGCATATCTGATGTTATTACTTGTCCAGAAAATACGTCTGTAGATAAAGTATACACTTGTACCATACTTGCTTTTAATTCTTTTTCCGCTTCTATTTTTTTATATAACATAAATCCTAAAAGTCCTATTATTATTAAACTTATAAGCAATGTTATTATTACACCTTTCATAAAAGATATATTTTTTTGTCTTTGCATTGGATTACTTGCCATTTACTATTCCTCCTTAAAATACATTCTTTTCATCTATAGTTTATTTTACAACAACAATCGACTAAATACAATGAATTATCTCATATGTTATACAAATATAAAAAAAATGTAATATTTTTGTAACATTTTGCTTATTGGTAAAATAATGACAAAAAAATAGAAGTGAGATTATACTTTTATCTCTCACTTCCCATCTCTTTATTTACGTACTTATTTATAACTTTTGCTACGCCATCATTATTATTATCATCTGTAACAACATCTGCAATTTGTTTTATTTTTGGATTGCTTTGTCCCATTGCAACACCTAATCCTGCATATTTTATCATCTTTTCATCATTCATATTATCGCCTATTGCTATAACTTCACTTTTATCTATATTTTCTTTTTCAATAATTTTTAAAATTGAATTCCATTTATCAGCATCTTTTTTTGTTATTTCTGTATAAAAATATTCTACGGGTGTTTGTTTTGTTCCTTCTTTAATTATCTTTCTAGACATATGTGATACTTCTAAAACATCTATACCTTTTATATTATTAAATTTCTTCATTATACTTGAAAAAACTATTTTATTATTATCACATATTGTCATTTTAAGAAAATGTTTATTTTGAGATTGTTTAATATATTCATACACATTTTCTACTATATTAATATTTGTTCTATTTTCAGAATTTTTTTTGCTATTTTCATAATTATAAAAAGCTACATTATATTTTAATGCTTTTGCAATTACCATATCTTCTGTATATATATTATAATATATACTATTTTCGTCACATATTTTTACTAATTCTAATACTTTTTCTTTTTCCATAAAATCTTCATATTCTAATTTTTCTTCTTTTATATTATATAAAAGAGAGCCATTTCCGGAAATATAGTAATTACAATTTCCTATTTCTTTTGCAATATTTTCTACAGAATCTCCTATTCTTCCAGATGCTAATACTATTATTATTCCTTTTTCTATTGCTTTTTGTAATGCTTTTTTATTTTCAAAACTTACTTCTCCGTAGGAATTTAGAAGCGTTCCATCTAAATCTATTGCTATTAATTTATACATATTATTCCCTCCAAATTTTTATATATTATTTATATATATGTTTTCTAAAATTGTCAAATTGGATTTAATTTGTAGAATGTAGGAAATAAAATTTGCCATTTAACTTACATCTAAATTAAAAATTTTCAAAAAATTACCAGAATATAATTTTAAAATTTACAAATTATATGTATTAGAAAAAGCAAATTTGTTTTTTCTTTTATAAGCTAAAATAATCATTCCTAGGAGGTGAAATAATAATGGCAAATTCAAGAAAAGTAGTTCCAGAAGCTATGACAGCTTTAGATAAATTCAAATATGAAGTAGCTAGTGAAGTTGGTGTTAACTTAAAAGATGGATACAATGGTGATTTAACTTCTAAAGATGCTGGTAAAATCGGTGGACAAATGGTTAAAAAATTAATAGAACAAGCTGAAAGAAATATGAAATAGTTTATAATTTGTTAAAAATTTATTTTTTACAAATACTGTTTATAACATGAAATATTACGTTTCTTAGAAAATATAATTTTTCTATTAAAGAATTTTAATCTATAGTTATTAATGGCAGAAAGTTAAATTTTGCTTTTATATATTTTATTTATAAAATACATAAAGGCAGGATTTGATTTCCTGCCTTTACTTTTGTAATTATTAATTGTCTGTATTATTAGAAATTTCACTATCTACATCATTTGTTTTATTTTGTGTGCTTGCATTGTTTGTTGTTTTGTCTGTTGTAGTATTTTTATTTGTATTTGTTGTATTATTAGTATTGTTATTTTTTTTATTTGAATTTGAATTACTATTTTGTTTTTCCGTATTTTGTGTAGTTTTATTTACTACATTATTTTCTTTTATTTCATTTTTTTCTAATGTTTCTTCTGTTTTTGTTTCATTTTGTTTTGTTTCATTTGTTATTGTATTTGTTTTAGTTGTAGTTTTTATGCTCTCTTTATGTTCTTTACATTTACCTGGAACTGTTCCAAATAAGTAGTATTCTGTGTATGTGTTTGGACATTCTTCTGTTGCAACACATCCTGTATCTTTACATATTGTAGCTGTTTTTACTCCGCTAGGAATTTCAAATTTAGCTTTCTTTAATTTTGAATGTATTTTTTTCATTGTTTCAGACCATAAAACACCTGCAGGATTATTACCATTAAAGTTTATCGTTTCATTCATATCAAAACCATACCATGTTGCTGCAGTATAATAATTTGTAAATCCACATAGCCATCTATCATAGTTTTCGTTTGTTGTCCCTGTTTTGGCAGCTACATCCATTCCAGAAATTGCGCAATAATTTGCTGTTCCATTTGAGCCTTCAACAGGTTGTTTTAATAAATCTTTAATTATATAAGCCACTTCTTTAGAAAATACTTTTCTTTGTTTTTGTTTTGTTTTTAATATATCTTCTCCACTACTATTTGTTACTCTTGTATAAAATGTTGGCTCTATATATACTCCATTATTTGCAATTGTAGAATAACCTGCTGCCATTTCTAGTGGGCTTACTCCTTTTTCTTCTCCCCCTAAAGATAACGCTAAATTATTATCTTTTTGTGTTAAATTTTTAATTCCCATTTTCTTTAAATATTTTATAGATGTTTTAGGTTTTATTTCTTCCATTATTTTTACAAATGGAATATTTTGTGAAGATTCTACTGCTCTTCTAACAGTTATTTTTCCTTGATAAGAATCATAATCTCCTGGTGCATATTCTGTTCCATCTATATTTGTAAAGGTTGTAGCACTATCATCATAAATACTTGAGGCTGTTATTTTTCTTTTAGATATTGCTGGTGCTAATACAGCTAATGGCTTACTTGCAGAACCTGTTTGCCTTAAGCTCATTGTTGCTCTATTAAATTCTCTTGCTTTAGTTTTTTTCCCTAATCCTCCGCACACAACCTACTACTTGTCCATTTTGATGATTCATTACTACCATTGCAGATTGAGACGTTTCACCTTTTTGCTGTTTAGAATTTAGCACATATTTTTCCTTTTCAAATTCATTTTCTAAATCTTCTTGTATGCTAGAATCTTGAGTTCCGTAGATTTTTAATCCTCCCATACATAAATAATTTTCTGCAAATTCTTTACTTATATGTTTTTTATCTTGTAATTCAGATATAACCTCTGTAATTAAAGCATCCGTATGGTAAGAATATACTCCATTGCTTTTTGTTTCAATTTCTCCATTTCTAAAATTTAGTCCATCTTCTACTTGTTTTACTGCTTCATTATACTCATTTTGATTTATATATTTTTGGTCTAACATTTCGCTTAAAACTAATTTTGTTCTTTTATTAATCTTTTCTGAATTGTCTTTTTCCCTAAATGGATTATAAGAATTTGGAGAATGATTTAGTGCAGCTAAATATGCACATTCGGCTGTTGAAAGTTCATTAACTTCTTTATTAAAATAATATTTTGCTCCTGCCCCTACTCCGTAAACATTTGGTCCAACATATATTGCATTTAAATATGTTTGTAAAATTTCATCTTTTTCAAAAAAACATTCTAATTCAAAAGCCATTGCCCATTCTTTTACTTTTCTTGTAATACTGCTTGAATTATCTCCTGTCATATTTTTTACTAATTGTTGTGTTATTGTACTACCACCAAAAGATGATGAACCTTTATGAAATATATATGAGCCTATTGCTGCTGTTGTTCTTTTAATATCAACACCATGATGCTTGTAATATCTTTGATCTTCTATTGCAACATATGCATTTTTTAAATTTTCCGGAATTTCATTTAGTTTAACATTAATTTGTTTTCTCTCACTACCAATTTCAGCTATTACATTCCCGTTTAAATCTAAAACTTGAGAGTTAATATTTTTCATCATATCTGTTGAAATTTTTTTCCAATTATTTATTGCCAAAGCACTTATAACTGCTAAAATAAATATTGCAATAAATATTATAATTAATATTATTCTTTTAAAAATCTTAAATTTTGAACTTTTAGGTTCTACTTCTTCAATATTTTGTTTTCTATTTTTTCTTTTTTTGCTTTTTTGATGTGTTTTTGCTCTATTTGCTTTTTCTTTTTCGCGTCTACGTGGCAATTAATGTTCCTCCTTGTAAAGATTTTTTTAAAATAAGGAAAGGGTTTTACTTATCTACGCATTTCTCATATTTATTTTTTTCTTATTAGTATTAATGGTGTTTGCTGTTTACCTTGTCCTGTTGGGTTATCACTTATTAATGTTTTTAAATCTTCTTCTGATAATTCTATATCATCGGATTTACCTAAAATTTCTTGTCCTAAATCGTTTGCATCTACTATCATTGTACTTATTCCTAATTTATCTTTTATTTCATTACATACACCTATTGGATTATCTGGCATTTGTATACCTATGTCTCTATATTCTGACCAAACATGGTCATAAAAACCATCTAGCCCAGATACTTCTTGTCCAACAATTTCGTAAAATACTCCTTTTTTACCAAATAATTTAGTAATAGCACTTGCTATAGATGCCCATAAAACTTTTAGTAGACCAACTTGATCTATTGCGTATTGCATTTTTATTGTTTCTCCTACTCCTACTCCTGTGTCTGGATGTGATGCAAATTTAGATAAAAATTTTGCCCAAAATCCTATTTTTATATCTTCTCTTTTTACTATCCTATTTTGGCATAAAGCTATAATCTTTTCGCTACTAGATACTATATCTCCTTCTTGATATATAGGACTAATATATTCTTTAAACAAGTCTATATAGCTATCTCCTTGTTTTACAAATCTTGTTTTTATTGCATATCTTAAATATGTGTCTTCTCCTATTTTCATTTCTAAATTTTTTCCCTCGTTTGCTTTTAATTCCATAATTTCCCTCCTATTTATATTCTATACCCGCTTCCAGAGATACTATATTAAAATATTATAAATAAAATTTATATACGAATAAATTTGTCTTTCAACTTGCTGATCACTACATACAAGTTTTCATCTTTTAAAAATAGTAAAATTCCTATGTATGTTAGACCTCCAAATACTATTTGTAAAATAATAGATAATATTCCTACATTTATAAATAATTTTACAATAAAGCATACTATAAACATTATAATAGATGCAAATAAATAGTTTATTCCAGTTTTTAGCATTTCTCTAATATTAATTTCTTTTCTTACATAATAAATTTGCAAAATATCTACTATTAACTGTGAAATTACTGTTGCAATAGATGCTCCAATAGAATTCCATAATTTTATAAGTATTATATTTAATGTAAAATTTGCAACCAAGCCGCAAGAAACAGCTATTGTATATTCCTTTTGTTTTCTACTTGGTAACAAGTATTGATTACCTACAACATTTGCTATTCCCATTAATATTAATATAGGCGAAATTATTTTTATTAATATAGAAACTTTTTCATACCCATTTCCAAAAAATATTGGTACAAATTGGTCTGAAACACTTATTATTCCAAACGTTATTGGAAATGCTAAAAAGAACACAAAACTAAATGATCTTTTCATATAATAATTTATTTTACTTTTGTCTCCAGATGCAAATGTACTTGCCATTCTTGGAATCATAACAATTCCTAGCGAAGAGACAATTGTAAGTAGTATTCTTATAACTTTTTGTCCTTGTTCATAATATCCTACTTCTGTTTTATTTTCTAACATTGCACCTATCATTGTTTTGTCTAGCATATTATATATTTGATCTGTTATTTGTGGTATAAATAATAAAATTATTGCATATGCATGCTTAAATACATTTATATTTTTTACTTTTATTCCTTTAAAGTATTTAGGTAAGTATAACCATAAAGATAAATTACCTAATAAATCTGCTATTGCGTATATATATAGATATTTTTGTAAATCATTTGGATTTTTTACTAAAATAAAAATTAGTGTAACACTTACTAGTCTTACTGCTATATTTCTTGTAACAGTTTTTTTAAACTCTTCTAATCCTTGAAAAAACCAGCTTATATCAAATGCTGTTGCAATTAGTTCTATAAGCCAAATTTTATAGTATATTCCATATGGATCCGAATTTATAAAAAAAACACAATATACAGCAATTGCAATTGTTAGTGTAATTAATCTAAATAAAATTAATTCCCAAAAAACTTTATTTCTTTTTTCTTTGTTTTCTCCCACATATGCAATTTCTCTTTTTCCATATAGGGCAATTCCTAATTGTCCAAATAGTAGAAAATAAGAAAGTATTGAATATGTATAACTATATATTCCTATTCCTTCTGCTCCAAGTACTCTAGAAACATATGGTGTTGTAATTAATGGTAGAATTAAAGTTAATATTTGATATGTTAAATTATAAAAGTAATTTTTTGCTATACTTTTTTTTGCCAATTTCTACTTTCTCCTAACTTATTTTTTTACAAATACAATATATCATTTAATTTACTTTTATGCAATAGGATTTTGGTTATAAGTTTTTGCCTAAAAGGTATTTAGTTGTAATCTTACAAAGATAAAATATTTTGCTATAAGCCCTGCCATATAATCTGCTTAAGATATGATTAATTAAAGCAACTAAAAAAAAGTAGTAAATTGTGTCTTTTACAATTTACTACTTTTTTTACTTATTCTTCTGGAACTACAATTCCATAATTTTTACTTTCTTTTAATTTGTAAATTACATTTACTTTTCCTGTTTCTATATTTATAAATGCTAAAAATTTATCATTTGGTTTTTCTTGTAGTTTAAGTTTTGCATCATCTATTCCCATTGGTCTTATAGAGTAGTATATTTCTTTTATAACTTCGTCTTCTATTTCAACTGCCTTAGTTTGCATTTCTTGTTTTGCAATTGAAGATGCATCTCTGTACATTTTTTCTTTCTTTGTTTTATATTTTCTAATTTGTCCTTCTAATATATCTATATCTTTGTCTATTGCTGCATATAAATCCTTGTGTGCTGTAACTGCTTTATATAAATCACCTTTTACAGAAACTCTAATTTCTGCAACTTTTTCTTTTCCTTCACATTTTGCAGTTGCTACAACATCAAATTCATCTTCAAAATATTTTTCAATCCTTTCCATCTTTTTTTCTACATATGCTCTTATAGCATCTGTAATTTCTAAATCTTTACCTGTTATTTTTATATTCATAAAATCAGCTCCTCTCTAAATTTGCTCTTTTGTAAAATTTTCTAGTTATATATTTATTATAATTGTTTATCATCTTTTTTGCAAGTATATTTTTTTTGCTTATACATATATTTATGTAGGAGGTCTTATATGAATAAAAAATATAAATTAGCTATTGTTGGTGCTACTGGCGTTGTTGGCAGAACAATTCTTAAAGTTTTAGAAGAGGAAAACTTAGCTATTTCTGAGTATAAGTTTTTTGCCTCTAAAAAGTCAGCTGGTTCTACTATTAATTTTTTAAACGAAGAATATGTTGTTAATGAACTTAACACTTCTTCTTTTGATGAAGGATTTGATTTTGCTATTTTTTCTGCTGGTGGTGAAACTGCTCTAAAATATGCACCTATTGCAGCTTCTAAGGGTTGCCGAGTAATTGACAATAGTAGTGCTTTTAGAATGGATTTTAATGTTCCTTTGGTTGTTCCAGAAGTAAATGCTAATGCTATTTCTGCTTCAGATAAAATTATTGCTAATCCAAATTGCTCTACAATTCAAGCTGTGGTTCCTTTAAAAGCTTTAGATGATAAATTTTGTATTAAAAGAGTTGTTTATACAACATACCAAGCCGTTTCTGGAGCTGGAAGAAATGGTATTTTAGATTTAGAAAATGGAAGAAAAGGAATTTCAACACTTAAAAAATTTCCACATCCTATTTATGATAATTGTCTACCACATATAGATGTATTTTTAGATAATGGATATACAAAAGAAGAAGAAAAAATGATTAATGAAACTAGAAAGATTCTAAATAAACCTTCTTTAGCAGTTACAGCAACATGTGTAAGAGTTCCTGTAACAAACAGTCATAGTGAGGCTATTAATGTTGAATTTGAAAAAAGCTTTGATATTGAATATGTTAAAGAAATTCTTTCTAGCACAAAAGGTATTATTCTTCAAGATGATCCTTTAAATAATATTTATCCTTTGGCTACAAATGCATCTGGACATAATGAAATTTTTGTTGGAAGAATTAGAAGAGATTATAGTGTTAAAAACGGAATTAATTTGTGGGTTGTTGCAGATAATATCCGCAAAGGTGCAGCTACTAATGCTGTTCAAATTTTAAAACACCTGCTTTAAAATTTGAAAATTATATTTTTGTTTTATTTTAGTACTGTTGTTAGAAAGGATGATTTTATGAAAAATATTATTTTTAAAGGAGTTGGTACTGCTATTGCTACACCTTTTAATGAAACTGGTGTTAATTTTGAAGAATTTGGAAAGTTAATAGACTGGCAAATTAGCGAAGGTGTAAATAGTATTATTGTGTGTGGTACTACTGGCGAATCTTCTACTATGAGTAATTATGAAAAAATGGAAACTATAAAATTTGCTGTAAATAGAGTTAATAATAAAGTTCCAATTATTGCTGGAACTGGAGGTAATAATACTAAAAGCGTAATAGAACTTTCACAATATGCACAAAAAGTAGGTAGTAATGCTTTATTAATTGTTACTCCTTATTACAATAAAACTACACAAAAAGGACTAATAGAGCATTATACAAAAATAGCAGAAAGTGTTAATTTACCTATCATTTTATATAACGTTCCTAGCAGAACCGGCTTAAACATTGAACCACAAACCTGTTTAGAACTTTCTAAAATTCCTAATATTGTTGCAATAAAAGAAGCAAGTCGGCAATATCTCTCAAGTTGCAAAAATTGCTCAGCTATGTGGAGATAATTTAAATATATATTCTGGAAATGATGACCAAATATTACCTGTTTTATCTTTAGGTGGATTAGGTGTTATTTCTGTTTTATCTAATATAAAACCTAAATTTACAGTTGATATTGTTAATAATTTCTTTAGTGGGAATTTTAATATAGCTAAAGATATGCAATTAAAATCCTTACCTCTTATAGAAAGTTTATTTTCTGAGGTTAATCCTATACCTGTAAAAGAAGCATTAAATATAATTGGTTATAATTTTGGAATTCCTCGTCTTCCTTTAGTAAAACTAAGTGAGACTAAAAAAGAAATTTTGGAAAAAGAAATTAATATAATTTAGTTATATTTTTTAATTTATATTATAGAAAATTTAGGAGCTTTTCTATAATATAAAAAATGGGTTACTCATGTAACCCATTTTTTTATTGTATTGATCCACCGTATAATTGATTCATATATGATGTATAATCAAAAGGTTTTACAGTTTCTGGTGTTCCATAATCTATTCCATTTGTTTCTACTCTAATGCTTGATATAACAGGTGCATTAACTGGAGTACTTGCTTCTTCTCCCTCTTCTTCTGCTGGCTTAACTTCTGTATTATTTAGTTTTTCTAATATATCCCATCCATCTATTACTTTTCCAAATGCAGCATAAGAACCATTTAAACTTGCATTATCTTTTGTCATAATAAAAAATTGTGACCCAGCTGAATTATATCCTTCTTCTGTTAATCCCATTTGACTATAATCACTTCTTGCCATTGCAATTACGCCCTTTTCAAATCTTATATCATTATCATAGAAGTTATTTAAAACAAATTCCCCTTTTATAGCATATTTTTCTTCTGAGTCTCCCTCATTTAATTTATTAAGTGTAGGTGAACCTGAACCTGTTCCTTCTGGATCTCCTCCTTGTACCATAAAATCTTTTACTATTCTATGATATGTTAATCCATCATAAAATCCATTATTAGCAAGTTTTATAAAGTTTGTAACTGTATTTGGTGCTTTATCTGGATATAACTCTAATTTTATTATTCCTACATCTTTTATTTCCATTGTAACAATTGGATTTTGCTGTTTTACTGTTATTTTTTTATAATATCCAAATCCTACCATTCCTATTAAAACTAAAACTATTATTATTGCTAAAATTGTTATAATTGTTGTACCTTTCTTCATTTTTTTATTTCCTCCTTTGAATTTTTATTTATTAAATCTTATTTAATAAATTTCATAATTTATTTGAATCTCCATTATAATTTATATCTTCATTTTTTATAATATAAATCCAAGAATATTCTTTAGGCTCTAATGTTATATTCAAATCTAGATTACTTTCATTTGGTAGCTCCTCTTTTGTTGGTACATAATCTTCTATTCCAAAATCTTTTAAAGTATGTTTTCCATCTATTCCTTTTACACCATATATTTGTAATGTTTCGAAATTAACATACATTGCATCTATTGAATTTGCTAATCCTATCTCGTTAAAATCTGCTTCTGTTTTTAATTCATATTCGTACGAAATTCCGTCTATTTGCTGAGCACTTTCCATTGGTGTTAAATTAAGGTAAGTATAATCGTCTTTATGCATTCTTACAGCTTCTTGCACTTCTTTTAATTGGCTTATATATCTTTGCTGCGCAGATTTTTGTATTGTATCATATCCTACATATACTGCAGAAGTAGATAAAATTAATAAAACTATTATTGTTATTACCAATACAACCAGTGTTATGCCTTTATTTGTATTCATTTTTCACCTTCTTTTGTTTTTTAAATTTACTTATGTATTTTTTTATTAACTTGTTTGAATTATACAATTACAATAGCACATTATCAAATACAAATTGTTCTTGCATTCTTTTTAATGATTGTTTTATTGTACGCGCTCTTATTTCTCCTATTCCTTCAACAGCATCTAATTTTGGTATATCTGCTTCTAATATATGTTGGAATGATTTAAATGCTTTTACTAAGTTTTCCACTATATTACTTGGTACTTTTGGTATTTTATTTAATAACCTGTATCCTCTAGTATAAACTGCAATTTCCTCATAAGTATCAAATGCATCGTATCCTAATATTTTTGCTATTATTTGTTGTTGCATCAAATCTTCATAATCCAAATTAACAATTTGCTCTAATACATTCTCTGGAGTTTTACGCTTTTTAGATGCCATATAATCCTTTATAATAAATAATTCTTCGTTTTCTAAGTCACCTATTAATTCTTCTAATTGCATTCTTGTAAGTCTTCCTTCGGTTCCTAACTCATATATTCCGTTTTGTACTTCTTTTACAATTTTCATAACCATTTCTGCTCTCTGTATTGCAGTAATTACATTGTCTAATGTTACTATGTCATTAAATTCATATTCATTTAGAATGCTTAGTTTATTATCAAATACTTTTTTATATTTTTCTAAAGTTTGAAGTGCTTGATTTGTTTTTGTTAAAACCTTAGATGTATCTTCTATTGTATAACGCAATTCTCCTTTAAATATTGTAATAACATTTCTTCTTTGAGATATACTAACAACTAATTCGTTTGTTTGTTTTGCAGTACGCTCTGCTGTTCTATGTCTAGTACCAGTTTCCTTAGTAGTTATTAATGGTGAAGGTATTAGCTGTGCATTTGCATATAAAATCTTTTTAAAATCACTACTTAAAACAATTGCTCCATCCATTTTTGCAAGCTCATAAAGTCTAGCAGATGTATAATCTTCATTAATAAAAAATCCTCCATCTACTAAATCTAATACTTCTTTTGAATCTCCAAAAACTATAAGTCCACCTGTTTTTGCTTTAAGAATATTATCTAATCCTTCTCTAATTTCAGTTCCTGGTGCGATAATTTTTAATAATTTTGTTAATTCATCTTCTTTAGTTATTCTCATATCAACACCTACCTCTCTTAACTATTATTTTAAGCCTAAATAATCAATAGCTTCGTTTACATCTTTAACCCCTATTATATCTAATTTGTACTTATCTTTCAATAGTTTTTTATTATTTTCTGGTATAATGCATTTTTCAAAGCCTAATTTTTCTGCTTCTTTTAATCGTTTTTCTATAAAATTTATACTTCTTACTTCTCCTGTAAGTCCTACTTCTCCCATAACAACAACATTTTTAGGTATAACTTTATTTTTATAACTTGATGCAACACTAAGTACTATTCCTAAATCTAGAGCTGGCTCACTAACTTTAATTCCTCCAACTACATTTAAATATACATCCTGATTTCCTAATGTAAAGGCTGACTTTTTTTCTAATACTGCAATTAATAAAGTTAATCTATTGTAATCTATTCCATTTGCAGTTCTTCTAGGAAGTCCAAATACACTTTGTGAGCACAATGCTTGTAATTCTACTAAAATTGGTCTTGTTCCCTCCATACTTGCAACAATTACTGAACCTGTATAGTCTTCTTTTCTTTCAGAAATTAGCACAGATGATGGGTCTATTATTTCTTTCATTCCTAAGCCTTCCATCTCAAACATTCCTATTTCGTTTGTTGAACCAAATCTATTTTTTACACTTCTTAAAATTCTATATGAAAAATATCTTTCTCCTTCAATATACAAAACTGTATCTACCATATGTTCTAAAACTCTTGGTCCTGCTATATTTCCATCTTTTGTAACATGTCCAATAATAATTGTAGTTATTTGTTTTTGCTTACACATTTTCATAATTCTTGCTGTTATTTCTCTAACTTGGCTAACACTTCCTGCTGCTGAACTTATATCATCTGAGTACATTGTTTGAACTGAATCTATTATAACTAATTTTGGATTTATATCTAAAATATTTTCTTCTATTATATCTATATCTGTTTCCCCTAAAAATAAAATATCATCATTATTTATTTGTAGTCTATCTGCTCTTAATTTTATTTGCTCTGCAGATTCTTCACCAGAAACATATAAAACCTTACCTTCAGTTTTTATTTTATTGCATAATTGTAAAATTAAGGTAGATTTTCCAATTCCAGGTTCTCCTCCTAATAAAACTAATGAGCCTTTAATTAATCCTCCACCTAAAACTCTATCTAATTCATCAAAACCAGTTTTAAGTCTTGACTTTTCTTCTCCTTTAAAATTATTTAATGGTTCTGCGCAAACCTTTCTTTTTGTCTCTTTTTTGCTACCTTTATCACTAGAAACTTTTTCTTCAAAAAAACTATTCCATGATCCGACATGCAGGACATTTTCCCATCCATTTAGCAGATTCGTATCCACATTCATTACATACAAAAACAGATTTAATCTTTGACATATTAGCCTCCTTTAGAATCTAATACTACTATAAATATAAATTTTTTTCAAGTAAAAGAGCTAGCTCTTTTACTGAGCTAGCTTTTAATTTTTCATTTGTATGTTAATTAAAAATTTCATTATACACATCCTCTCCAATGTAGATTCTTGGATCTTTCTCATAGGATACGTACTTTTTAAGGAACTTATTCAACTGTTTTTCGTTTTTTATCTTTTGGAAGTTATTTAAGGTAAAATATGAAATGTTTCTTTCAAGTCTACCGTTCCGATAAAAATTAAGTTGAATTTTCCCTTCGATGGTCTCAAGTATGTAGCCATCCTTTTTTGTATAATTTAGTCTCTTAAAAATCATAGCTGTCGCCTCCTCATTATACAATACATAAACATTAGTTACAATTAATATTATATCACATTTTTTACGCAACTTCAAGATTTATTGCTATATTTTCCATTTTAATATAATTGTTTTATAATTTGTATAAACATTGCATGAGCCCATCCTAGACCTATTACCCATGCAGGGCTAATTGTTTGATTGTTTATTTGTTCTGCTAAAAGTCCGTGTTCTGTTGCAGATTTTACAACATAGTTTAGCAATTCTATTGCCTTATTTCTTTCACCTTTTTCTATATGGTACATTATCATCCAAAGTGTAGCTATTGTCCAAGGATTACCATTCATATAACTATCTTGCTCAAATCTTTTATATCCTCCTGTATATGTTCTTAATGTTAGATCTATATTTTGCACTGTATTTTCTATTTTCTTTTCTTTTGGAGTAAAAATCTTAAACGGTGTTACTGCACCTATTATGCTTATGTCCATTCTTTTATCTGAAATATTTCTTACAAACGTATTTCTTTTTTCATCATACATATTTTTTATAATATATTCTTTTATCTTTACTTTATTTTCTGCTAATTCTTTTTGTTCTTTTCTTATTTTTTCTTGTTTTATTCTATTTTCTTCGTATTCACTGTATAATTTTTCGTATATTTTTTCCATACTTTCAAAAGCTGCAAATATAGATGCCATTGAATATAAATGAACGCCTTCGCACATTTCCCATAAATCATAACTTACATGAATTTTATTTTTATTTTCTAGTACATCTTCTGTATATTTTTTTAGGAATTTTACTGCCTTTTCACACATTGTTAATGTATCTTTTAAAAACTTTTTATCTTTTATTATTTTATAATGATTATATACTCCATACACTACACTTGCTGTTTCATCTATTTGATATCCCCAACTTGGAGCTAATTTTCCATCTGTATAAAATCTTTGTTCCCACATACCATTTAAGCTTTGTGTGTTTTTACAAAATACTTTATAAAATTTATCTACTTCTTCATTCATTTTTAATATATCTAAAGCTTTTGTCATAAATACTGCATCTCTTGGCCAACAATAGCTATATCTTCCACTTTTTGTTCTTTGTTCATCTATTTCAACAGCTGCTATCATTCCACCTGTTTTTTCATTTGTTAATAAAGGAAATAGCATTATACTTCTTTTATATATTTTATGTAATTTTTCATCATATGAATTTTTTGGCTCTGGTAAATTTATTGTATTATGCATTTTAAAATATTTTTTCCAATATGATATTGTTTGTACTTGTTCTTTTACAGTATCTAATTTTTTTATTTTACTTAACTTACTATTATTTTCTTTTGCATCTTTTTCTATATAAATTACAATATCTATATTTTTCTTTTCTTTTGGTTTTAATGTTCCTATATTATAGCAAATAGCCGAATCTGATGACATTCCTATATAATCTTTATCACTTATTACTCCTGTATATATATTGCTTTTACAATCATTTAGCTGATGTGAAAATAATTTATCTTTTACAGATGTTATATAAAATGCGTCATTTTGTGTGTATTGCATTATTCCGTTTTCTATAATTTTTGCGCTTACATAATTTGCCTCACCAGAATGTAATTTTGAATGAATTAAAAATTTTACATCTAAATTCATTTCATTCTCATTTTTAAATGAGTACCTTTTTATAAGCATATTTTTATTTATACTTACAAAATCTGTTTGTACTATTTTTAAATTAAAATAAGTATTTTTTATTTCTGTTTCTAATACATTAGTATCTTCTATATATTTTTGTTTATAAGTATTATTTACGTCATCATGTGTGTATATAAGCATAGAGTCATTTATTTTTACCCCTGTTTTAAAATAGTCAATATATTGTTTATTGTCTCTTGTTGGATAATATAATCTTAGTAATTCTCCTGTTTTTGTAAAACTTGCTAATATTTCTTTATTTCCTATTATTGCATCATTAAAATATTTTTGGTCCATTTTTTATTTTCCCCTTTATATTCTTTTGTATATAATTTCAATTTTTTATTATTATATTTTATACTATTAGTTATCAATAATTCTTATAATTTGTAACTCTAATTCTTTTATTCTTTCATCTAATTTTTGAATTTGGTTATCTTCTATATTTTCATTATTTAAATCATCTCTAACTATTTCTTCCATATCTAATAATTCGTCTTTTAAAGTTTCAAGTCTATTTAGTACTTTTAGACGTATATATCTTTCTGGTTTATCTTTCTTTACTTCTATTTTATTTGTCATTTCTACTAATTTATCATTTATCTCATAAGTTTCTCCAAAGTCCGGTATTGTTACAGGAATTTGAGTAGTTTCTATAATTTTAGATTTTAGTTCTTCCTGAGCTTCTGGTTCTCCATGAACTAAAAAGATATGTTTAGGTTTATTTGTAAATGAATATATAAAATTTAAAAGCCACTCTTGGTCTGCATGTCCTGAATATCCTTCTATATATTCTATTCTAGCATTTACAGCTATTTCTTCTCCAAAAATTTTTACCTTTTTTGCACCATTTACTATTTGGTCTCCTAGTGTTCCTTTTGCCTGATAACCTACAAAAAGTATTGTGCTGTTTGGATTCCAAAGATTATGTTTTAAGTGATGTTTTATTCTTCCTACTTCGCACATTCCACTTGCTGAAATTATAATAGAAGGTGTATCACTTTCATTTAATGCTTTAGATTCGTCAACTGTCCTTGTAAACTTTAATCCTTGAAATTCTAGTGGATTTTCTCCACTTTTAATTACAGCTTGCGTTTCTTCATCAAAAAGATCCATATTTTCTTCAAATACTTCTGTTGCAGATATTGCAAGCGGACTGTCTACAAATACTGGTGCCTGCATTAATGTTTTATATTCTTTTGCAAATTCTTCTCCTTTTTTATCTTTTATTCTATCTAACTCAAATAATATTTCTTGTGTTCTACCAACAGCAAATGATGGTATTACAACAGTTCCTCCTTTATCTAAAGTTTCAGATACTATTTTTAAAAATGTTTCTGCTTTACTTTCGTTTTTCATATGAAGTCTATTTCCATAAGTAGATTCCATAACTAAATAGTCCGCATCCTCTATCATTGTTGGTTCTGAAAGTAATGGTATATCATTGTTTCCTAAATCACCTGTAAAAACAATCTTTTTTTCTTCTCCATTTTCTTTTATCCAAACTTCTATTATGCTTGACCCTAACATATGCCCTGCATCGTTAAAACGCACATGTATATTTTTATCTATTTCTATTATTTCATCATATTTTACTGGTTTAAATATTTCTAAACATTTTGCAGCATCTTCTGCTGTATATAGTGGTGGCAATTGTGCCTCCCCTTTTCTTTCTCTTTTTCTATTTTTCCACTCAGTTTCCATTTCTTGAATATGTCCGGCTATCTGGTAACATTATTGCGCATAAGTCACATGTTGCTTTATGTGCATATATTTTATTTCTATAACCATCATTATATAGTTTTGGAATTCTTCCTGAATGATCTATATGTGCATGTGTTAATAGCATAAAATCTATTTCATTTATATTAAAATTAAAGTCTTCTTCATTTTTTAATTCCTCTACTGCCTTTCCTTGATACATTCCACAATCTACTAAAAATTTCTTACCTGCACCTTCAACTAAAAAATTTGAACCTGTTACAGTTTTAGTTGCTCCAAGAAAAGTTATATTCATATTTACCCCTCCTAATTAAATATTCTTACTTTTTTGTTTAGTTTTAAATCTATTATTTCTATTAATTCTACTTCCTTCTTAAATTCTAAAGATTCTTCATCATATATTTTTATTTCAAATTTATCTTGATTTTTTTCTATTTCACATTCTAAGTTTTCAATATCTATTACTTTTAAATAGAATATGCTTTTTATAATATTTTCCGTAAATTTTATATTATTAAATATTGTTTTAATTAATTTTAATTCTATTGCTTTTTTTATTAACATATCTATAGAAGAATTTAATAAGCTTTGAATTTCTTGTACTTCATTTACTTGTTTTTCATTATTTATATTTAATAAAAAATAGTATCTAAAAATATACATTAATTCTAACAATTCTTTTTTGTTTGTACACATTTTTATTCTTGCAAAAATACAATTAATAAAATTTTTTTGGAATTCTATTACGTTTTCTTCTATATTATTTTTTAATACATCTTCTATAAATTTTATTTTTTGTTCTATTTTCTGTGTGTTTTTTGTAAATTTCTTAGGATTCATTAAATCATTACATTTATGTATTTTATTTAATATTTCTTTTTTTTCATTATTTAACAATTTTATTAGTGAGTTTATACTAAATAATTCCTCTCCATTTTTATTTCTTTTAACAAATTCCTTTTCTAATAGTTTTTTATCTTTTATAATTTTTTCTTTTGTATCTAATAATCTTAATAAACGCTTTTTTTCTGTGGATAATAGTTCTAAATATTCTTCTTTATTAACATTTTTTTGTATACTCTCTTTTAAAGATTCTTTTTCTTTTTTTATTTTCTTAAATTCTAGTTTGTTATTTGAATAATATATTTGGCATATAATTACTTTTAATTTATAAATAATTTCTTTTGATATTTCTTTTCCATATTTTTTTTCTAGTATATCTTCTAATTTACCTATATTATTATTAATAAGCTCACTATTATTAACAATTTCATCTATTACATTATTTCCTAATAATATTAATAAGTTTTGAAATAGTATATTGTAATATATATTTGGTATTTCATAGCTTAGACAATTCCATGTCCATCCGTCAAAATCACGTATTACTTCCATTTTGTTTGCTATAAATGAAACTTCAAAAAAGTCTTGTAGCGGTTTTTTTGCTATATGTTCCTTATTATCTATATTAATAGGTTTTAGAGACAATTTATAAATTGCCTCTAAACATTCTTTTTCATTTTGATATACTTTTATATACTTATTTTCTTTATCTATTATTGTGTTTATACTACTAATTTCTTCTTTTGTTTTTGGTTTTATTAATTCTATTTTATTACAGTTATTTTTAATATTATTTATTATTTCTTTAACAAATTCACCTTTTTCTGGAACATTAACTTTTGCTTTTTTATAGTCTGAATAAGATGTTTCTACTTTATATATCATACTTAAAAGGAGATTTTTTACATCTTCAGAGAAATCTTTTTTTTCTAAAACTGTCTCTAGTTCGTTATTATAGTCTTGTAGATTAATTAAAATATTTCTCTTTTTCATTAAATCTCCTCCTTCTTTTATTATTTGACATTTATACAAAACAAATCTTATTGCTCAGTACTATCGCTTGTTTGCATTTTTAATTCTTCCCAACGTTCTTTTGTCATTAAGACTTCTCTTGGCTTACTTCCCTGGTATCCTGATATTATTCCTCTTTCTTCCATTTGGTCTATTATTCTTCCTGCTCTTGCATATCCTACTTTAAATCTTCTTTGTATAAATGATGTTGATGCTTGCCCTGTTTCAACAACAGTTTCTATAGCATCCATTAAAAATGGGTCTGTGTCGTTATCTTCGGCAGATTCTAAGTCTTTTTCTTTATCTGTAACATTAGCTTTTTCTATAGATTCTATAATATCTTCGTTATATACAGTCTCGCCTCCATTTGCTTTCAAGAAGTCTACTATTTTTTCCACTTCTTTATCGTCTATGAATGAACCTTGTACTCTTGTTGGTTTTGGAGCTCCTGCTGGATAAAATAGCATATCTCCTTTTCCTAATAGCTTTTCTGCTC
>CANRKA010000005.1 GCA_947631025.1 uncultured Clostridia bacterium
TCATCTCTTGTTTTTTACATTTAATTTTATTTCATACTTACATCAATTATAACATAATTTTCCAGTTATGAAAAGACTTTTTGTTAATTTTTTATTATAATTTGAAATTTGAAACTTGAAATTTAAATTTTCACTTCACGATTTTATAAATTTTATTTTTTATGTTTTTAAATTATTTTATATACATCTTTTAAATTCATCTTCAAACTTAAATTTTATAGTTATATTCCCATTTTCTTTTACATATATACAGTCTACTAATTCCATCATTATATCTCTTGATAACGCTGTAATTTTCTTTTTTTCTTTGAACATATCTATCCATTTATTATTTGTAGTATTTTTAATTTTACGTTTTTTTGTTTCTATTTCTAAACTTTCAATATTTTGGTTTAGTCTTTTTATATCATTTTCATATTTTCTTTTATATTCCAAATATTCATCTCTTGTTATATCTTCATTCTTCCAGTCTTCATAAAGTGTTCTTTTGAAATTTGAGATTTTGGAAATCTCATTTTGTTTCGCAATTATCATATTTTCCATGTTTTCACTTTTAATGTTTTGAAAACTGCTATCATTTATTTGCTTTACCATTTCTTCTGTATCAATCAACAAATCAATATGTAAATTAATGGCCTTCAAAACTGCTTTTTCTAAATTTTCTTGTTTAATAGTATGTTTTGTACATAACTTATTAGACTTTTTTCTATATGTGCTACAAATATAATATTCATATTTATTTCCACTTTTGTTGGTACTACTTTTCTTATTCATTGCACGCCCACAATCGTTACACTTTAGAAATCCCGCCCACACTGACAATTCCTTTGTTCTTTGTGATACTTTTATATCTCGTTTGCTTAATTCTTGTGCTTTTTCAAAAGTTTCTTTATCTATTATCGGCTCGTGAGTATTTGGAACGACAACCCATTCTTCTTTAGGAACTGTTTCTACTTTATGCACTTTATAACTTTTTGTCCTTCTTTTGCCTTGAACAGTATTTCCAATATATACTTCATTTTTTAAAATATTTCGTATAGTAGAAGGTGTCCAAGTATATGTATCATCTTGTATTCCATAATTATTATAATTCTGCCTTAAGTCTAATTTCTTATGTCCAGTTGGATTTAAAATTCCTAAATTATTTAATTTATGGCAAATTGCTATCTTTCCCATTCCTAAATTAACGTACCAATCAAATATTTTTCTTACAATATCTGCTGCAGGTTCATCTACAATAAGTTTATGTTTATCATTTGGATTTTTAATATAACCATAAGAAGGAAATGCACCTATAAATTCTCCCTTTTTCTTTTTTCCATTTAAAGATGTTCTTATTTTTATTGATGTATCTCTTGCATATTCATCATTAATAAGATTTTTGAATGGTACTAAAATTGTATTTGTACTTGCAGGATTTTTAAAACTATCTACAAAATCATTAATGGCAATAAATCTTATATTAAATAATGGAAAAACTTGCTCAATATAGTTTCCTACCTCTATGTAGTTTCTTCCAAGCCTTGATAAATCTTTTACAATAACACAATTAATATTTCCAATTTTCATATCTTTTAGTAGTCTTTGAAATGATGGTCTATTAAAATCTGTTCCTGTAAATCCATCATCTATATAAGTATCATAAACTATTAAATCATCATGTTCTTCTACGAATTCATTTAATAATGTTTTTTGACTAGTTACACTATTGCTCTCTTGTTTTTCTTTTCCGCTTCTCTTCATCTTCTTGTGAAAGTCTAATGTATAATGCCACTGACCATATCTTTTTTTCAAATATATTTTCATTAGAAGAATATTTTGATTTTCTTGCCATTACTTTTCATTTTCCTCCTTCAAATCAAAATTACAAGTTTTTTTTTAAGTCAGTTTAGCGTGCTTTAAAATTTATCAGTCTATTTTTAGCTTTTGTTTTAGAATATTTATCATACATTCATTAAAATTTTTATTAGTTTTAGTATATTCCATTGTAACAACTATATTTTCTACATTTATTTGATATGGATTTTGAACTTTAGATAAATAATTTATAATTTTCTCATTTTTCATTGTTCATCATATCCTTTTAAACTTATTAAAATATAATTTTAACTTTGTGTTGTTAAAATCGCCCACGCACCTCCTTGGTGTCCTCCTTCTCCTGTTGGATTATATAGTGTAACTAATACTACTACTTGTGGGTCTGTAATTGGTGCAACTCCTAAAAAAGATGTTACATATTTCCCTGTATTTATTCCATCTTCAGATGTTCCTGTTTTACCTCCTACCGTATAGCCTACAACTCCGAGCATTTTTACCTGTTCCTTCATCTACAACAGATTGCATCATACTAAGCATTTTTTGTGATGTTTCTGTAGAAATTACTTGCTCTCCTTTTTTTACTTCTATATCTTTTTTCTCTCCTGTTTTACTATCTATTATTTGTTTTACAACTCTTGGCTGAACTTTATAACCACCATTTGCTATGGAAGATACTGCTGTTACAAGTTGTATTGGTGTTATCTCAAATCTTTGACCAAAACTTATTGTTGCAAGTTCTACTGGGCCAACCTTTTTTTCATCTAAGAATATTCCTTTTGCTTCTCCTGGAAGTTCTATTCCTGTTTTTTCAAGAAGTCCAAATCTATTTAAATATTCATAGTATTTTTGTACACCTATTTTCTGTCCTAATCCTATAAATACAGGATTACAAGAATTCATTAACCCCTGTCTTAAACTTTCACTTCCATGTGGTCTGTAATATCTCCAACATTTTATTCTTACACCCGCAATTGTAATAGATCCTGTACAGCAAAATTCTCCTTCATTGTCTGTATCTGTTATTCCTTCATTTAAAGCTGTAGAAGCTGTAATAAGCTTAAATGTTGAACCTGGTTCATATGTATCCGAAATAGCTTTATTTCTCCATAATGCTTGTAATCTTTTGTTTTTTTCTGCTTCATCTAAACTATCCCATACATCTATATCTTCTTGAATTGTAGATTGAAATGGCATATTTAAATTAAAATTTGGATATGTTGCCATTGCAAGAACATCGCCTGTTTTAGGATTCATAATTACAATATTTCCACCATCTGTACATTCATTATCTATACATGCATTTTCCAAATATTTTTCAGCAATTGATTGTATTGTCATATCTATAGAAAGTACTATATGATTGCCATCATCTGCTGGAACATATTCTTCTTTTATTTCAGATAATTCTCCTCCTGTTGCATCAGAAATCTTTTCTATTCTACCTGCTTTTCCTTTTAAAACTTCATCGTATTTTACTTCAATTCCATTTAGTCCTTGATTATCCGAACCACAAAAACCTATAAATTGAGATGCTAAATTGTTATATGGATAATATCTTTTTGTATCTTCATCTATATTTATTCCAACCGTTATATTATTGTCTCTCATCCACCTTCTTAATTCATCTGTTTTTTCTTTTTCCATTTTTCTAACTATAGTTTCTATGGAGCTATTCTTTTTTACTCTTTTAAGAACTTTATCATAATCTAATTCAAATATATCACTTAGCGCTCTTGCAACTTTTTCTTTATTTTCCTTTGCAATATTTGTTGGATTTACCGTTACTGTTTCTGCAGAAGAACTTATTGCAAGTACATTTTCCCCTGTTGCATCATAAATAATTCCTCTTTTGGGATTTACTGCTCTTTCTAAACTTTGTTGCTCATATGCTTTAGCTTGCAGTTCGCCTCCTTGTATAAATTGTATATAAGCAATATGTAACAATAATGCAATCATTAATATTATTGCAATAATTAAAACCCACCTAATTCTTTTTTTAGTTTTTATTGAAACTGCGCGCATTAAAAAACCCCCAATTCTCTATATTTAATTATATAGATTTGGGGATTTTTTATGACTTTCATTTTTTATTAATTATAGAACCTTAAAAATAAAATATTTATAAAAAGTATAAACTATTTTTTTATAAAATGTAAGGTAAATCTTCTTTTATTTTCCTAATAATGTACTTACTATATTTTTTATCCAATTTGGTTTTTCAGTTTTTATAGCAATATCTTCAACAGATGGTTCTATATAATCTTTTTTTGGTAAGCTAACATATACTTTTTGGTTATTATTTAATTTTTGCATTCCTAATTGTTCTTCAGCTTCTTTTTCTATAGTTGTTAAATTTATACTGCTTTCTATATTTACTTCTAATTGTTCATTTTCTTTTTGAATTGCTGCAAGATTACTCTTTAGATTTCTAACTTCTGTAAATTGTTCTGTAATTTGTGAATTTCTGTAACTTATGACTAATAACATACCAAACACAATTGAAACCCACAATATAGCATTTCTCTTTATTTTCTTTCCATTTTTTATATTTTTATAATTTTCTTTATATTGCTTTTCTGTTTGTTGTTTTTTTACTTTTCTATTTTTGGATTTTCTAGGTTTATATTCTGGTTCTAATTTTCTTGGACTTGTTTCGTATTGGTAACGATTATACCCTTTAGCCATAAGTTACTCACCTCCTCTTTTGTTTATCTTCTTTCGAAAATTCTTAGTTTTGCACTCTTACTTCTAGAATTTTCTTCTTGTTCTTCTTTTGTAGCAGTTATTGGTTTTTTATTTATAATTTTTCCAAAAGATACATTATTGCATACACAATAAGGTAAATCTTTTGGACATGTGCATCTTCCTTCTGCTTCAACATAAGCTTTTTTTACAGCTCTATCTTCTAAAGAATGAAATGTTATTATACAAAGTCTTCCACCTTTTTTTAATATTTTTATACATGATAAAACTGTATTATATAATGGTTTAATTTCGTTATTTACTTCTATTCTAATGGCTTGAAATGTTCTTTTTGCTGGATGTCCATCTTTCTTCTTAGAAAAAGGAATAGATTTTTCTATAATATCTACTAATTCTTTGGTTGTTGTTATTTGTTTTTCTTTTCTTGCTATACATATATTTTTTGCAATAACTCTAGAAAATCTTTCTTCACCATATTCATAGATTATATTTGCTAAATCTTTTTCAGTATATGTATTTATTACTTCTTTGGCTGTTAAATTTTGCGTTTTATCCATTCTCATATCTAATTCATTTTCGCCTAAGTAACTAAATCCTCTATTTTTTTCATCTAATTGATATGAAGAAACACCTAAATCTAACAATATTCCATCAACTTCGCTAATTCCTAAATTGTTTAAAATATTATTTATATCATCATGATTTCCATGAATGTATTTTACATTTTTATAATCACTTAACCTTTGTTTTGCAGCAGCTAAGGCTTCTTCGTCTCTATCTATGCCAATAAGCATTCCGATTATTTGATAATGATTTTACTATTTGACTACTATGCCCCGCTCCTCCTAAAGTTCCATCTACATATATTCCGTTTTGTTTGATATTAAGACCTTTAATACATTCTTTAAGTAAAACCGGGTTATGCTTAAATACCATTATTCCTCCATAATTTATATACTTTTAAAATAGCTCAAACAGTTGGTATTATAATACCAACTGTCATTCATCATTTGTAATACTTTATCTTTTGAATTTTATTATTTTTACTTTTGTATTTTAGAAATTCTTTTGTATACAGAAAATCTTTAGTTTTAATTTTTTTGTAGGAGTGAATGTAGAAAATTCACTCCTACAATTAATCTTTTGTATATTTTTTAATTTTATCTTTTGTAAATTTTGTCCTTTGTATTTTAAGACTTTTTCTTTAGTGTATTTATATAAACTTTTGCAAGTTATATACCAATCATATCCATATTTTCTGCAATTTCATCTGCAGAACTACTTTCTTGTTTGCTATACTCATGCCATTTTTCTTTATTCCAAAGTTCAATTCTGGTTCCTACACCAATAATTACAACTTCCTTTTCTAAGCTTCCTGCTTCTCTTAAGTTACTTGCAATTAGGAAACGACCTTGTTTATCTATTTCGCATTCCATTGCTCCAGATAAGAAAAATCTAACAAAATTTCTAGCATTTTTTTGTGTTAGTGGAAGAGTTTTAAGTTTTTCTTCGAAGTTTGCCCATTCTTTTTGTGAAAATCCAAATAAACATCCATCTAGACCTTTAGTTATAACAAACTTTTCACCAATATCTTCTCTAAGCTTTGCAGGCATTATTAATCTACCTTTTGTATCAAGAGAATGTTCATATTCACCAATAAGCACTTCTTTTCACCTCTCTTCATTTTTATTCCACTTTGTACCACTTCTCTCCACTTCACCTAGATTTTAATATAAAATAAAATAAAATGCAATACCTTTTTTAAAATTTTTTAAAATAATAAAAAAAAATTAGGTCGCTTTAAATAGCGACCCTTACCTTACTTTTTATTAATGATATTTTACATTAAAATTTCTACTTCATTTATGCCTCCATTGTCTTGTAGTTTTATTTCCTTTTCTTCTATTTCATTACCATTAAATATAAACTTTTCAACCCCTGTATTTTTTGCATTTGGATTTTTTATTTTAATATTATAAATACTATTTTTAAATTTATATTGAATGCTATATTCTTTCCATTCTTTCGGTATACAAGGTTCTACATATAAATAAATTGAATTTTCTGGAATTTCTTCTTGCAATTTGCTTCTTATTCTTAATCCTAATATATATTCAATTCCTAGTTTATACATCCAGCTACTTGAACCTGTATACCATGTCCATCCACCTCTACCTGCTAAATTTTCTGCTCCATATATATCTGCTGAAATTACATATGGTTCAACTTTATATTTCTGAGCAGTTTCCTTTGTTCTTGAATGCTCTATTGGATTTATCATTCTAAAAAATTCTGCTACCTTATCTCCAAACCCTAACATTGCTTCTGCTATAATTGCCCATATTGCACCATGTGTGTATTGTCCTCCATTTTCTCTAACTCCTGGCAGATATGCTTTAATATATCCTGGTTCTAATTTGCTTTTATTAAATGGTGGATCTAACAGTTTTATTATTCCATTTTCTTTATCAACTAAATGTGTTTCCAAGCTTTCCATTGAAATATACTTTTTATCATTATCTGCTGCATTTGATATTACTCCCCAACTTTGACTTATTCCGTCTATTCTACATTCTTCATTTTCTATACTACCTAATATTTCTCCATCATCCATAAAGGCTCTTTTATACCATCTTCCATCCCAGGCATTGGAATTAAGTGATTTTTTTAAATTTTGCATTACATTTCTGTAGTTTATAATTTTATTTTGAATATTAGAGACTAAATCTGAGTGATTAATATTTTCTGTTTCTAAATTTTCAACTTCTAATTTCTTAAGCTTAGCCTCTAAAATTTTAGTAAATCTGTCTAGAATATTATACAAGAAAAATCCAAGCCATACACTTTCGCCTTTTCCCTTTATTCCGACTTCTGAAAAGCCATCGTTCCAATCTCCACTTCCTATTTTAGGGAGTCCATTTTCGCCAAAATTTAAACTTTTATCTATTGCTCTTATACAATGTTCATAAATTGGACCCTTTTTATCAGATGCTAAATATCTTTCATACCTTTCATTAACACCGTCTGGCAAAACCTCTCCATCTAAATATGAAGTTTCAATATCTAATAGTCCTATATCTCCTGTAGTTTCTATATATTCTTCAATTATATATACTAACCATAATAAATCATCAGAAAATCTTGTACGTATTCCTCTTTGAGTAAATTCATGCCACCAATGAAGTACATCGCCTTCAACAAACTGATGCTCAGCATTTTTTAAAATTTGATTTCTTATAATATTTGGTTTTATATATTTAAAACTTAAAGTGTCTTGAAGTTGGTCTCTATAGCCTATTGCTCCTCCAGATTGGTAATATCCTGTTTTTGCGTATAATCTACATGCTAAAGTTTGATACAATAGCCATCCATTTAACAATAAATTCATAGATTCAACTGGTGTATTAACTTGTATTGTACTTATTAATTTGTTCCATTTATTTTTAATATTTTTTAATTCTTCTTTACATTTGTTTATATTTGTATATTTATATACCATATTTTTTATTTCAATTTCATTTTTTTCTTCTCCTAATAATAAAGAAATTTCCTTTTCTTCATATGGTGCTAATTTTATTTCTACTTCTATTGCTGCACACGAATTATTACCTAATCCAGATTCATTATCTAATTTTAATTTATACATTGCATCTGGATTTACAATATTGCCGCTTCCAATAAAACTTGTTTTATTTCCTGTAAAAGATTTAATAGTTTCACTTATAGCTATATAAGCTGTTTCACTTTTTTTCTCTAAATAATATAAATTATTCATAAATATAATATTATTTTCTTTTTTTATGCTAATATTTCCATTTGTCTTTAATTCGTCCTCACCCAAAACAGGTTTAACATAGTAAATAAGCTTTATTTTTTTTGGCATAGCAAGTGTGTTTTTAAGTGTTAATATATTTACTTTAATACTATCTTTTTCTGGAACAAAAACTTCTAATTTTTGATTTATTCCTAAACTAAAGTGTTCATATTTTGCATATCCAAACCCATAAGTTACAAAATAATCATTATTATCTGGAGTAGGTCTTGCTCCTAAAGACCAATACTTTCCTGTTTCTAAATCTTTTAAATATATTATCTCAGAAGGAATATCTTGAGAAGGATTATTATTCCATGCTGTAAGTCTATTTAACCTACTATTTTCTTTCCAAGTATACCCACCTTGTCCCTCTGTTACAAGTGTTCCAAAATTTTCATTTGCAATAACATGGCTCCACGTTGTAGGTAAATTATTATCTTTATTTACTTTTATAATATATTCATTACCATCTTTTGAAAAAGCTCCATATTCATTATAATATTTTAAATTTTCTATTGTATCTATAGTTTCTAATTCATTTGTTCTTATAGTTTCATTTTCTAAAACAATCTTTTCTGGTTCTTCTTGTCCAATATTTTTTAGACTGTTTATATATTCTTCTTCTATATCTTTTAGTTGACTTTTTAAATTTCCTAAATGACTATCTATTATTACATTTGCTGTAAATTCTAATAACTGCAAATCGTGTTTTGAAATTTCATCTGCAAATATAGTAAATATTCCACCTTTAACATTTTTCAAGTAGCTTAATTGACTATTTAAAATACAATTTTCTATTTCTTCTCCAACATATGAATTATAATTATACTTTTCTTCATTTAAAATAATTAATTCCATAAAAATATTTTTTATTCTTAAATATTCATATGCTTTTAAAATCTCAGTTAGTACATAGCTATCGTTTAGTTCTTTAACCTTTATAAGAAGTATTGGAAAATCACCTGAGACTCCAAATTTCCATAATTCCTCTTGTGAAAATTCAGAATTTGAGTATGAATTTATATATAAGCTTTTAAATTTATTTTGTACTATTAGAAGTGACATTAAATTTTTGTATGTTTCTACATCACTTCCTTTTATTCCTAAATATCTTATTTCTTCTGAAGCTTTTATTTTAGATAATTCAAAGTTTTTCTTTATCACAGATTGATTTTTATATTCATTTAAATTTTTTAATGCTTCATCCTTATTATTTGAAACTGTAATTATTAAGCTTAAATTTATAGATTCTCCTGGATTTATTTTTACTATTTTTTTAAGTGCAATAATTGACTCTGCAACCATCTCTACATTTTTAGTAAATGGTTTTGAATCTTTTATCATAATAGGAAGATTTATATTACCTCTTCCAAAAAACTTCTCTTTATCAAATTCACATTCTAGCTTTCCTACTGATTCATCTTCTGTATATAAATTAACTCCTAGAAATATACTTTCCTGGCTTTTTTCTCTTTTTTTTCTTTCTATAATTACATTATCTTCTATAAGTTCATGTCTTAAAAATAAGTTATTTAATATAGGATGAGAAATATCTTGCATTTGAGTAGAGACTACTGGTTCAAAGCATCCTGTTATTTCTAAAGTTTCTTCTTTATTACCATTATTTTTTAAAGTTATATTTCTAATTTCTATTGGTCTTTCGGTATCTACCGAAATTTTAGTAATTGTTTCTATATTTCCATCTACTCTAACTATTTTTGTACTATCCGGACTAAAATATATGTTATATTTATCTGGCATATCTAAATAATTCATATAATTTGAAGTCCAAATTCTTTTTGTTTGTATGTCTTTAATATAAAAAAATATTCCCTGGCAAACATCTGCTGTTTCCTTATATTTATTTACTAAAATATCTTTATATTTACTGTATCCTTCACCTTTTTGATTAATTACAATGCTATATTTAGAATTTGATATTACATTGTATTTATCTACATTGTAATTAGCTTTATTAAATACAGTTTCTGTATAATTTTCATAATCCTGATATTTTATTTTATTTGGTTTTTCTTTCTTTTCCTTTGTAATTATCACATTTTCAGGCATTCTTTCTTGTAGTAGAATGTCTATTGCTTCTATTTGCGGATTTTTTACAAACCTTTTTTGTAAAATGTTATTATTTATAAGATTATTAATTGAAAGTAATATTAATCCTTGATGATGTGCCATATATGTTTTTACTACTTCTTTAGTTTTTCCCCTTTGTAATCTGCTCCTTGTAAAATCTACAGATTCATATAGTCCATATTTACCTCTTGCACCATTTTGCTCCATCACTTTAAGATTTTCTATTACTTTATTTGGTTGTTGATTTATCCATAATACACTTCCATAGCTTGAAACTACCATATCATCCGAAAGCCCTCTTTTTAATCCTAGCCAAGGAACTCCAAAAGATTTATATTGGTAATTTGAGTGTAAATCCTTTAAATTAAAGGCAGACTCAGAAATTCCCCACGGAATTCCTACCTTTTTACTATATTCTATTTGGCTCATTATCATAAACTTGCAAGATTCATCCAATAAGCTTCCTTCATATTGTGGTATATTAACATTTGGCATTAAATATTCAAATGATGTTCCAGACCATGAAATAAGTCCTTTATATTTTTTCAATTTTGTAAGAGTTCTACTTAAATTTTTCCAGTGTTTTACTGGTATATCTCCCTTACTTATAGCTACTAAACTTGCTTGCCTTGCTTCAGATGCAAGCAAATCATAATAAGAATTAGTTAATTTATTTTCTTCTATATTAAATCCAATAGAAAATAGTCCTGCTCTGTAATCATATAATGGAGAGAAATCTGTTTTGTTAATTAAATCTTCCGTTATTTTTATTAATGTTTCAATTCTTTCTTTTTCATTTTCTTTTACACTTTCTAAAAATTGCTTTACAACATATAAATATCCAACTAAATTTCCACTATCTACTGTTGAAATATATCTTGGAATTAAAGGCTTTAAATCATCTATATTATACCAATTATATAAATGTCCATTCCACTTTTGCAGACTGTTTATAACATTTAACATTTTTTCTAAAATAAAAATCGTATAGTCATAAGTCTCAAGTTTTAAGTCATAAGCAGATATAACGCAAAGCAAAGCAAGTCCTATATTTGTTGATGATGTTCTATTTGCAAATTTTTCTTTTCTATCTTCTTGATAGTTATCCGGTGGTAAGAAATTATTTTTTTCTACTAATGTTTCTTTAAAATATTGCCAAGTTTCTTTTGCAATTTCTTTAATATATTCAACATCCTGCTTATTTACTTCATAAATTTTAGGCTTTACTTTATTTTCCTTGCTAATAAAACATGCAATAGCAGGAGATATTATCCATATAAAAAATAATATTGAATATATTAGCTTATCAGCCAGTGCAGTACTATAAAAAGCTAATATTAAGCATATAATTGAAATTGCTGTATTTGATGTCATACTTGTATAATAAGATTTTATATCTGACTTTGAAATTTTCTCAGCTTCTTCAGATGTTGTCCATTCTAATAAATGTTTTTTACTTATATATTTTCTATATAAAGTTTTTATAATTGCATTAATTGAAACATAAGCTTTATTTGGAAAAAACGAAACATTTAAATAAGCTCTTAAAAAAATACCTTTATATCCTGATATTCTTGGAGTAAATACTTTTTCTTTTTCCTGTCCATCTTTCCTAAATATAATTTTGCTCATTAATTCTAAAATCATTGGAATTATAATTGAAACAAAAATTAATGTAACAAAATAACCTATCTTTATATTATATTTTAATTTTGTATAAACTAATAAAGCTAAAGCTAAAACTGAGCAAATTTCGAGTAAGCTTCTTCTTAAATTATCTAGTATTTTGAATCTAGATAGAAAACCTAATGGATTCTTTTTACTTTTCCCATTTTTGTCCTTAACCTTTGAAAATATCCATTGGCTTATTTGCCAGTCTCCTCTAATCCATCTATTTAGCCTATTCATAAAACTGTTATATTTATAGGGATATCCATCCATTAATAATATATCTGTTGCTAAGCCACATCTTAAATAGCTTCCTTCTAGTAAGTCATGGCTTAATACTGTATTTTCGGGAATTTGATTTTTAAGTAATTTAGAAAACACATTTAAATCATATATACCTTTTCCTGTAAAAATTCCCTCATCAAAATTATCTTGGTAAACGTCCGAAATAGCATTTGTATATAGGTCTGTTCCTCCTGCCCCTGCAAATATTTGTGTAAATAAAGATTTTCTACTTGCATTTATATTTATCCCAACTTTTGGTTGAATTAATGCATGTCCTTTTACAACTATCCCATTTTTTATTCTAGGTTTATTTAATATATGTGCCATTGCCCCTATAAGTTTTTGTGCAGAATTTAAACTTAGGTCTGTATCTGCATCTAATGTAATAATATATTTAATTTTAGGCAATTTTGTATCTTCTATTGTATTTGAAATAAAATCTGCGTTATCCGAATTTAATAAATACTCATTAAATTGTGTAAGTAACCCTCTTTTTCTTTCCCAACCTAAATATGCACTTTCCTTACTATTCCATCTTCTCTTTCTATATAAAAAGTGAAATATTGGATTTTCAGATTCATATTTATTATTTAAATATTTTGATAATTTTTTTCCTTCCTCTATTACTATTTTATCTTCATTTTGTGTTTCTTTGTCTGATGTAGAGCAATCTCCTAATAAAGCAAAATATATATTTTCGGATTTATTTGCTAAGTAAAAAACTTCTAACTTATGCATTAATTCTTGCACTTTTTCTTTACTATTTACTATTGTTGGTATTACAACAAAAGTTGCGTCTTCTTTTGGAATTCCATAAGAATAATCCATTTTTGGCAACTGTTTTGGTTTAATATTTTTTTCCAAAATATATTGCACAATTTGTACTACAATTTCAGATATAGGAAAAAATGTTAAAATACTTAGTATGGTTAGAATAAATAAGTTTATTTTATTATACATATTATAAGTTATTATTATTGTTAATATAACTGATAAAACGCTAATTCCATAAACATAAATTTTAGCTTTAGTATTTAGGTTCATTTTTTTATATTTATTACCAATATTTAGAGTATTTAATAAATCTCCTTTTCCTTCTGAAATCAAATAATAACCTATATGTGTTTTTTCTTCATCTAGTGATTTTTGCTTTGCATTACTTGCAAGTTCAATTACTTTTTGAGCAATATATATTTCTGATATTTTTGTTTTTTTTGCAAGTTTAAGAATCTCATTTCTATAATTTTCTTTTGTTTCATAATCCATTTTTTCATATATATTAGCTGGATCATTTTTTAAAACTTCTTCTACACCATTTATAGAATCAAATATTTCTAAAAAATTCATTCTGCTTAATTTTTTTAATGTAAGAATACAATTTCCAATAGTAACTTTTTGAATTGCTATCTCAAAATGTTCTTTTTTTATCACTTCTTGTATTTGCATTCCCATCATATTTACTTGCTCTTCTAATATATCTAAAAAGGCCTTTCCCTTTTTCCCAATTCTTTTTAATTTATATGATAAATATTCAATAAAAGGAAATTTAAATTTTCCATATCCTATTTTTTTAGTTTGTTTTTTTACATCAATTTTACAAATTTGATATTCTTTATTTTTCTCTTCAACAAATTTTTCAAATATCTCATGTGCCCTATATTTTTGAATTTGACTTGAATATATCTTTTCGCAAACCATACGAATATTTTCAATTAGTCCAATTTTTAAAAATGTTCCTATATTCCATATTTCATTCATACTTAAATTTTTCTTTTTTTGATATGCTTTTAAAACAAATTCTAAATTAGCTTCATTAATATTATTTTCTGTATATGCTAGTATTTGGCAGGCTAAAACATATATACGTGCATATCCTCTGTAAGCTGTATTATCTAATCCAACAAAATTTTTATATTTATTTAACGTTAATTCTTTTTGAATAGTTTTAACATTTTCTTCTATAATATAGTAATTATCTAAAAGCCACTCACCTGCAGGATGTATATTAACTTTTAATTTAACATGTTCATTTAATAAATTATAAACTTTTGTAATAAATTCAAAATTCTCTATCATTCTAGGAATTGGATATGTTTGCTTTTGAGAAAAGTTTGTTATAGTATTATCTGATGCAAAATTTTCTATATACTTTTCTAATTGATTTTTATCTAATGCAATTCCTTTAATATTTAAAAAACCAAACATTTAAAAACTTCACTCCCAAAATATGCATTTTAGGTTTAGTATTTCCATGTCTGGTTTTTTTATTCATTTTATGAGTTTTGCTCTACGACTGTCTTTTCGTTAAGCTTAACATTTTCAATATTAAAATTAATATTCTTTGATAGTTTTATTTGCAATCTAATTTGAAGTATATCATTTTTTAATAATTCTGCATTTGAATCATTACAATACATTGTAATAATATTATTTTGTATATCTATCTTTTTTGCTTGCTCTGATAAAATGCTATCTTGTGCAATTTCTTCTGGTAGAGTAAATTCTACCATCCATGCATTATAATCTTGGTCATTATTTTTTATATATAAATTTACATTATATAAATCATAATTTTCTACACTTTCTTTAGAAACAATTTCATAGCTATATGTTGAATTTGCATTATCATCTAATTCGTTTGCTGAATTTATACCGTTACTGTCTATATTTTCATTAATTTTTAATGCATTTGATATGGTTTGCACTTTTGTTCCATCATTTTTTATTATGAGTACATGTATATAGTAAGTTTTTCCTGCATCTATTGATGTTTGTATTGTTCCGGAATAATTTGTAATTGCTATAGCATTTTGAGAATTCCAATCTTCTTGTTTAGTAATTGGATTTTTATCATTATTTATAATAAATTTGCAATTTTCAAAATTTACATCAATAGATTCATCTATTATAATTTGTGCATTAATATTTGCAGTAGTATTAGTTACATAAGTTATATCATTTGTATTCCATTTTATTTCAATTCCTTGTGCATTACCAATTTTACTACTTTGGAGTTTCTTTTCATTATAAATTTCATTTACTAAATTTACCTCTTTACTATATCTATCTATTATAGTGGTATCTGCTGATTTTTGAGCTCTTTTGCTATTATTAGCACTAATAAAAATTCCCATTAAAATAATTACAAAAAAAAGTACAGCAGTTAAAGTAAATACGGTTATTGATCCTCTTTCGTTTTTTAACATATTTTTTCCTCCAATAAATGTATTATACAAATGAATATATATTTTTTCAAGATTATTTAATTAAATAGTATAATTTTTCATTTTTAAATAAAAAAAAATATAAATTGTATTTCAATTAAATATAATATAATTATGCTCAATATAAGTAGTCTATATTATGAATTTGTCATTTTTTCTTACTTATTATTTCTTGACATTAAGCCTTTTTGGGCATATACTTTTATGTAAGATTTTTATATATGGAGGTTATTCTTTTAATGAATGATTTAATAGAAATTAGATGGCATGGTAGAGGCGGTCAAGGTGCTAAAACAGCTTCTCTTTTGCTTGCTGATAGTGCTTTTCATACAGGAAAATATATTCAAGGATTTCCAGAATATGGTCCAGAAAGAATGGGTGCTCCTATCACTGCATACAACAGAATAAGTAATAAACCTATTACTCTTCATACAAATATATACAAACCAGATTATGTTGTTGTTGTTGATGATACCTTACTTACAGCTGTAAACGTAACATCTGGCTTAAAACCAAATGGTGCAATTATTATAAACACAACAAAATCACCTGATGAATTAAAAAAAGAATTAAATGGTTATGAAGGTGATATATATACTATAGATGCTAGAAAAATTTCAATAGATTGCTTAGGAAAGTATTTTCCTAACACACCAATGCTTGCAGCAGTTGTTAAAGTGAGCAAAGTTATGGAAGAAGATACTTTTTTATCTGACATGAAAAATTCCTTTAAGCACAAGTTTGCAAAAAAACCTGAAGTGATAGAAGGAAATATAAAAGCAATTGAAGTCGCTTTAAAACAAGTACACAAAATTTAAAATACTAAACTTAAAACTATTTAAATAAGGAGTATAGATATGACTAATATAAATAAAGACACACCTATGAAAGATTTAACTATTGGTGGGAACATATATAATGCAGGAAACGCAAAAGAATTTAAAACAGGAGATTGGAGAAGTATAAAACCAATTTTCTTATCTGATAAATGTAAGCAATGCGGAATGTGTTTCCCTGTATGTCCAGAAAATGCAATACCTGTAAATAAGGAATGTAAAAGAGAAAATTTTAATTATGACTATTGCAAAGGATGTGGCATATGTGCCAAAGTATGCCCATTTGGTGCAATTGAGATGAAATAAATTTTTACTTTATATAAAGGAGAAAATAATTATGAATATACGTGAACGTTTAAGTGGAAATGAAGCAGTAGCAACTGCCATGAAACAAATTAATCCAGATGTTGTTGCAGCATTTCCTATTACACCATCTACAGAAATACCACAATATTTTTCTAATTTTGTAGCAAATGGTACAGTAGATACGGAATTTGTAGCAGTAGAAAGTGAGCATTCTGCTATGAGTGCATGTATTGGAGCAGAAGCAGCTGGCTCTAGAGCAATGACTGCAACTTCAGCAAATGGTTTATCTTATATGTGGGAAATGATTTACATAGCATCTAGTATGAGATTACCAATTGTTATGAATTTGGTAAATAGAGCTGTTTCTGGGCCTTTAAATATCCACAATGACCACTCAGATGCAATGGGAGTTAGAGATAGTGGATGGATAATGTTGTTTTCAGAAAATAATCAAGAAGCATATGATAACACCATTATGGCGCATAGAATTGCCGAAAATAAAGATGTATTATTACCATTAATGATATGTCAAGATGGATTTGTAACATCTCATGCTATAGAAAATATTGAACTAATAGATGATGAAACTGTTAAAAAATTTGTTGGTATATATAAACCAGAACATTATTTGCTAAATTCTAAAGAACCTATTGCAATGGGGCCTCTAGATTTACAAGCATATTTATTTGAACATAAAGCTCAGCAGGCAGAAGCTATGATAAATGCTAAAAAAGTTATTTTAGATGTAGCAAAAGATTTTGAAAAAATTACAGGAAGAAAATATTCGTTTTTTGAAGAATATAAAATGGAAGATAGTGAAATTACAATTGTTTGTATGAACTCAACAGCAGGAACTGTAAAACATGTTGTAGATACTCTTAGAGAAAAAGGAATAAAAGCAGGACTTTTAAAAATTAGAGTATTTAGACCTTTCCCTGTAGAAGAAATTGCAAAAGCTTTAGAAAATCAAAAAGCTGTAGCAGTTTTAGATAAGGCAAGTTCATTAAATGCTGCTGGTTCGCCATTATTTGAAGATGTAACATCTAGCTTGTATGTAAATAAAAAACAAGTACCTGTTGTAAATTATGTGTACGGAATTGGTGGAAGAGATACAACACAAGAAGATATTAAGAGCGTTTATGAAGATTTATTAAATATTGCAAATGGAGAAAAAATTAATAATCCTTATCGTTATTTGGGATTAAGAAAATAAAACTTTATATATAATTTATAATTTGAAAGGAATGAATTTTATGCCATATAATGTTAAAGAAATAGTATCAAATAAGCCTTCAAGATTTACAGCAGGACATAGAATGTGTGCCGGTTGCGGTGCACCACCTATAGCTAGAATGGTTTTAAGAGCATTAAAAGAAGAAGATCATGCGGTTGTATCTTGTGCAACAGGTTGTATGGAAGTCTCTACTTTTATATATCCATATACAGCCTGGACAGACTCTTTTATACATACAGCCTTTGAATGTACTGCAGCAACTTTGTCTGGCGTGGAAGCTGCATATAAATCTTTAAAAAAACAAGGAAAGCTATCAGAAGATAAAAACACAAAATTTATAGCATTTGGAGGAGATGGAGGAACATATGACATAGGTTTGCAAAGTCTTTCAGGTGCAATGGAAAGAGGTCATAATTTAACCTACGTTTGTTATGACAATGGAGCATATATGAACACAGGTATACAACGTTCTTCTGCAACACCTAAATTTGCAGATACAACCACATCCCCTGTAGGAAGTGTTATTCCAGGTAAAATGCAAGTTAGAAAAGATTTAACAGAAATTATAGTTAAACATCATATTCCATATGTTGCACAAACTTTAGCTATGACAAACTTTAAAGATTTATACGAAAAATCTGAAAAGGCAATTTATACAGATGGACCATCTTTTATAAATGTAATGAGCCCTTGTCCACGCGGTTGGGGATATCCTACAGACGAATTAATGGTTATCAACAAATTAGCAGCAGATACATGTTATTGGCCTTTATATGAAGTAGAAAATGGAGTATATAAAATAACATATAAACCTGCAAAAAAATTACCAATAGAAGAATTTTTAAGACCACAAAAAAGATTTAAACATATGTTTAAACCTGGTAATGAATGGATGATAGAGGAATTCCAAAAAGAAGTTGATAAAAGATGGGAAGAATTATTAAAATTAGAAGAAACAACAAATAATTAATTTTAAAATAAAAAAAGGTTAATATATTGAAGTGAACCCCAATTAGTTCACTTCATATTAACCTTTTTTTTATTTTAAAAATCCTTTTATAATTGCGTCTTCGGCTTCTTTTTCATTTAATCCTAATGTCATTAATTTTATAATTTGGTCTCCTGCTATTTTTCCTATTGCCGCTTCATGAATTAAATTTGCTTCTACATTATTAGCTGAAATTTCTGGTACAGCACTAACATTCGCATTATCTTTTATAATAGCATCACATTCTACATGTCCAAAACATTTCGAATTTCCAAACACTTTTGACATAAATTTTTGTTTTGAATCATCTATTGCAACAGAACGTGATGTAACTTGTGTACTTGAATTTTCTCCATTTAATTGTACTTCAAATAAAGTTTCTGCACATTGCTTTCCATGAGTCATTATTTTTTCGTTTATAATTAAATTTGTATTATCTTCTAATTCTCCCTTTGTTACCCTCTTAGTAGAATCTACTCCTTTAATTTGCGCTGTTTCCATCTCCATATTGCTTCCACTTTTTAAATGTACTTCTGTTACTGGATTTAATATTCTTTTGCCTTCTCCAGAACCTTCTCCATAATGCTTTTCTATGTATTTTACATGTGCTCCTTCTTCTAAGAAAAATCTATGTATTCCATCATGTTGTGAATTTTTATGATGGTCATTATGAATTCCACAGCCTGCTATAATTGTAACATTTGCATTTTTACCTATATAAAAGTCATTATAAACAACATCTGTTAATCCACTTTCTGTTATAATTACTGGAATATGTACAAATTCAAATTTTGTATTTTCTTTAACTATAATATCTATTCCAGAAACATCTTTTTTTGTAACTATATTTATATTTTCTGTAACTTTTCTTTCTATTCCTTTACCATTTTTTCTAATATTATATGCGCCTTTTATTTCCCCATCTATATTAGAAATTTCTTTTAAAAGTTTAGAATCTATGTTATCCATTAATTGGCACCTCCTTCTAGCTTACAACATTTTGCAGTTTTGCCTGTTAATATATTATTCATAAACTCTTCTTTTGCTCCTACTTTTTCTATTTTACCTGCTTTTAATAATATTATTTGATCTGCTATGTTTAATATTCTTTCTTGATGAGAAATAACTATAGTTGTTCCTTTTATATCTTTTCTTATATCTTCAAATACTTTAATTAAGTTTTGAAAGCTCCATAAATCTATTCCTGCTTCTGGTTCATCAAATACATTAAGTTTAGATTTTCTAGCAACCACAGTTGCGATTTCTATTCTCTTTAACTCCCCACCAGATAAAGATGAGTTTACTTCCCTATCTACATATTCTTTAGCACATAAACCAACGCTAGATAAATACTCACATGCCTCAGCTTTATTAATATCTTTTTCAGCAGCAAGTTTTAATAAATCATATACTGTTATCCCTTTAAATTTTACAGGCAATTGAAGAGCAAATCCAATTCCTAGTTTTGCTCTTTCATATATAGGCATATTACTTATATCTTGCCCATTAAAAATAACTTGTCCTGAATCTTGTTTTTCTATTCCCATTATAATTTTTGCTAAAGTTGATTTACCAGAGCCATTAGGACCTGTTATAACTATAAATTTATTTGCATCTATTTTTAAATTTACATTATCTAATATTTTTTTATTATTTCTTGTAAAACATATATTTTTTAATTCTAACATTTTTACTCCCTTTTACATTACATATAGAAGAATACATAAAAAATGTAATAAACTTGCTAACAAAATACATAAGTGAAATATTGAATGTACATATTTATGCTTTCTTCCAACTCCATAAAGTATTGCTCCTATTGTGTATACTACTCCTCCGCTTACAAGTAAGATTACACCTACTGTTCCTAATAATTTTGGTAATATGTTTACTTTAAATATAATGCACCAACCCATTACTAAATAACATGACATTGAGAATATGTTATATTTTTTTAGGTCTATAGAGTTTAAAACTATTCCCAATATTGCAAATCCCCATATAATACCAAAAATTGTCCATCCAAGTGCTGTATTATATTCTCTTAATGTACATAGGGCAAATGGTGTATATGAACCCGCAATAAGTAAAAATATTGCACAGTGGTCCAATATTTGAAATACTTTTTTTGCAGTCCCTACTCTTAAGCCGTGATAAATGCTAGATGAAACATATAAAAGTGTCATTGAAATTCCAAAAATTGTTCCACTTATTATTCCATAAACATTTCTGTGTATTGAAGCAAACACTATGCATAATACAATTGCTACAATGCCTAATGCTACTCCTACAATATGTGTTGTCATATTAAATATTTCTTCACCTTTTGTATATGTTGGTAAAATTCTATCTTTTAATTTTGTTCTTGTCATTAATTCTCTCCCTTTATTTTTATGATAATATTTCTTTTACAATCTCATTTATTGCTTTTCCATCTGCTGCTGTTCCAATTTGTGCTTTTGCTTCTTTCATAACAATTCCCATGTCTTTCATTGATGTTGCTCCAAGTTTTTGTATTATTTCCTTTACTTTTATAGTTAATTCTTCTTTTGTTAATTGTCTTGGTAAATATTCTTCTAATATAGCAATTTCCTCTTTTGCTTGATTTATTAAATCTTCTCTTCCTGCTTTTTCAAACTCTGCTAATGAGTCTTTTCTTGTTTTTACCTCTTTTGCTATTATTTCTAATATTTTATTATCATCTGCTTCTATTGCTTTGTCTTTTTCTATTTGTAAAATTGCAGCTCTTGCCATTTGTATTACATTTTTTCTTATTACATTTTTTTCTTTCATAGAATTTTTCATATCTTCTAATAATCTTTCTTTAAGCATAAATTCACTCTCCTTTTTATTTGTATAAGTATAACACATAAATCTAGCTAATTCAATTAAATTATAGTAATCACTTAAAAAATATTTCCTACTCTTATAAAAAAAAATATTACTTTAAATTTATCTAAAGTAATAAATATAGTAGGGGCGGACTAAACAATCCACCCCCATACTATATTTATTAACTATTTTTTGATATTTTGCGTCTTATAAATTTTCCTAGTTCTATTATTGGTACTATTGCAAATGCTAAAGAAAATGCTACTAAAAACTCTTTTAAATTTATTGATGTAAATCCAAATAAATTCACAAAAAATGGTATATATATTACTCCTAATGTAATAACTGTTGTTGCTACAAATGCCCATAACATTGTCCAGTTAAAATGATTTAATTTAAATATGGATTCTGTTTGTGACCTCATACTTACTGCATGGAACATTTCTATAAAGTTCATTGTTAAAAATGCCATACTCATTCCATCTGATGATTCAAATATTCCAAATCTACCAAGTTCTATATATTGACCAATAAAAAATGATAATATAACTAGTATTGCCATACATATTCCTTGCCATATTGTATTTATTCCTGCACCATCTGAAAATACACTTTCATTTGATTTTCTTGGTGGTTTTTTCATAATATTTTTTTCTGCTTTTTCTACTCCAAGAGAAAGACCTGGCGCTGTATCTGTTACCATGTTTATCCATAATAAATGTGCTGGCGTTAATATTGTTACTCCTAATAAAGATGCTGAAAATATTGTTATTACCTCTGCTGAATTTGTAGATAATTGAAATTGAATTAGTTTTCTTATATTTGAATATATTTTTCTTCCTTCTTCTACTGCACTAACAATAGTTGCAAAGTTGTCATCTGCTAAAACCATATCTGATGCATTTTTTGTAACATCTGTACCAGTTATACCCATACTAATTCCTACATCTGCTGATTTTATAGCTGGGCTATCATTTACTCCATCACCTGTCATTGCTGTTATATATCCTAATTCTTTTAAAGCTTTTACAATTCTTGTTTTATGTTCTGGTTGAACTCTTGCATATACAGAGCATTCTTTTACCTTTTCTTTTAACTCTTCATCGCTTAATTCTTCCAATTCCTTACCTGTAATTGCTTGTTTGGCATCTTCTATAATTTTTAAATTTTTTGCTATTGCAACTGCTGTATCTTTATGGTCTCCTGTTATCATTATTGTTCTTATACTTGCAGTTTTGCAATTTTCTATTGCTCCGGAAAACTTCTTGTCTACATGGGTCTATCATACCTACAAATCCAATAAATATTAAATTATTTTCTAACTTTTCTGCTGTATGTTCTGGTGGATTTTCCTCATAATTTTTATATGCAACTCCTAAAACACGAAGTGCTCTATCTGCAAATTCTTTATTTTTACTTTTTATTTCATTTTTTACTTCATCTGTTAGTGGTACTACTTTTCCATCTTTTATATATGAAACACATTTATTTATAAGTATTTCACATGCTCCTTTTGTATATTGAATAATTTGGTCTTCTTCTTTATGAATTGTTGACATTAGCTTTCTACCAGAATCGAATGGAACTTCTCCTATTCTTTTATATTGCTCATCTAGCTTATATTTTGGAAAGCCTAATTTATTAGCATATTCTACTAATCCATTTTCTGTTGGTTCTCCTTTTGCATACTCTTCTCCCTGCTCTAAAGTGGAATCTGAACATAGCGCCATTGCTTTTGCAAGTAATTTTTCATCTTCTGCATAAAAATCAACTACTGTCATTTTATTTTGAGTTAGCGTTCCTGTTTTATCTGTACAAATTATTTGTGTACAACCTAATGTCTCTACAGCATTTAATTTTCTTATTAATGCTTTCCTTTTTGCCATTGCAGTTACTCCAATAGAAAGAATTATAGTAACTACTGCTGGCAAGCCTTCTGGTATCGCCGCAACAGCAAGTGCAACAGCTGTTAGCATTGTATCTATTACAATTAATATATTTATACTTCCATGTCTAATTAGACCCATTATAAATACTAAAACAGATATTGCCACTACTACTTTTGTTAGTGTTTTTGACAATTCTCCCATTTTTATTTGAAGAGGTGTTTTTTTATCTTTTGCCTCATTTAAACTTTGTGCAATTTTTCCTATTTCAGTATTCATTCCAATAGCAGTAACAACGGCTTTACCTCTACCATAAGAAATTGTACTGCCACTATAAAGCATATTTTTTCTATCACCTAAAACAATATCTTTATCACCATTTTTTAAATTTAAAGCATCTATCATTTTACTAATAGAGGTCGATTCCCCTGTTAAAGCCGCCTCTTCTGCTTTTAAACTATGGCTTTCTATAATTCTACAATCTGCAGAAAGTACATCTCCTGCTTCTATAACTAGAATATCTCCTACAACTAAATCTTCACTTTTTATAATTTCTAAATTTCCATTTCTTATTACTTTTGAAGTTGCAGCTGTCATTTTCTTTAATGCATCTATTGCCTTTTCAGCTTTAGATTCTTGTATTAAACTCATTACAGTATTTATAACAACAACAAATAAAATGATAAAAACATCTGTTAATGACTCGCCAATAATTTTAGAAGCAATTCCAGATATAATTGCTGTAATTATTAATAAAATAATCATAGGATCATAAATAGATTTAAATATTTTTTTTATTAAGCCTTCTTTTTTCTCAGTTTCTAATATATTTTTTCCATTCTCTTCTTGTCTTTTTTTGGCTTCTTGGCTGCTTAATCCCTGTATAGATGAATTTACTTCTTTTAAAACATCTTCAACCTGCTCTAAATAAAATTTCATAAAGTCTTTCTCCTTTTTATTTTATTATAAACATTTATTTTCTTTTTGTGATTTTTTCTAGGTTTTCTACGATTTCTTTTTGTTTTTCTAATGGGACCCACGAAAAATATGTTGTTACAAATTCACCATATTTTGTTACATCTTCCATATTTTCGTTTTTATTTATTTTTTTGTCCATAAAAAACACCTACCTTTTTTATTTTGGTATGTGCTTTTTTTATATTTTTTATTCTTTTTTGTTTACATTTTTCTGAAAACTCCGCCTACTTTTCCTAATATTTTGCAGTCTGAAACTATTATTGGCTCCATTGTACTATTTTCTGGTTGTAAACGTATATGGTCTTTTTCTTTATAAAATGTTTTTACTGTTGCTTCATCTTCTATTAAAGCTACTACTATATCTCCGTTACGCGCACTATCTTGTTTTTTTACTAATATTAAGTCTCCATCTAAGATTCCTGCTTCTATCATACTTTCTCCGCGTACTTTTAACATAAATGCTTCGCTATTTCCAACAAAATCTATTGGAATTGGGAAAGTATCTGTTACATTTTCTACTGCTAAAATTGGTGCACCTGCTGTAATTTTTCCTATAACTGGTACTTCTGCAAGTTCTTTATTTGAATAAAAGTCTTTAACAGATTTTTCTTTTTTACTTCCGTCTGCTCCTTTTATTAATCTTAAAGTTCTACCTTTTTGAGATTCTTTTTTTATAAAACCCTTTTTTTCTAATTGTGCTAAATAACCATGTACAGTTGCTGTTGAACTTAAGCCAACAGATTTTCCTATTTCTCTTACAGATGGTGGATATCCTACTGTTTCGATTTGTTTTTCAATAAATTTTAAAATTGCTCTTTCTCTTTTATTTAAACCGTTTTCATCTTTTTTCATATAATCACTCTCCCAAATTTTTTTAAGATTATATCATACAAACATTTTGTTGTCAAACATAAGTTTATATTAATATTATCAATTATAACAATTTGCTTTTTTTTATCAAATGTAGTAAAATGCTGTTATTATATATAATTTTGGAGGCAATTATGATAGATATTAAATTAATTCGTGAAAATCCTGATTTAGTTAAAGAAAATATAAAGAAAAAATTTCAAGATAATAAATTAGTTTTAGTTGATGAGGTTTTAGATTTAGATGTTAAAAATAGACAATCTAAACTTCACGGTGATGAACTTAGAATGCAAAGAAAAAATTTAAGCAATTCTATCGGAAATTTAATGCGTGAAGGTAAAAAAGAAGAAGCAGAAAAAATAAAACAAGATGTTCAAAAAATTAATACTGAGCTAGAAGAAAATGAAAAATTAGAAAGTAAATACGCTGAAGAAATAAAATCAAGAATGATGAAAATACCAAATATTATGCATGAATCTGTTCCAATTGGTGAAGACGATAGCAAAAATGTAGAAATAAAAAAATATGGTGAGCCAATTGTTCCAGATTATGAAATACCTTTCCATGGTGAAATATTAGAAAATTTAGGCGGATTAGACTTAGATAGTGCAAGAAGAGTTGCAGGTAATGGATTTTATTATTTAATTGGAGACATTGCTAGACTTCATTCTGCAGTACTTTCTTATGCAAGAGATTTTATGATAGATAAAGGTTTTACATATTGCATTCCTCCTTATATGATTCGTTCTGACGTAGTTACAGGTGTTATGAGTTTTGAAGAAATGGATGCAATGATGTACAAAATTGAAGGAGAAGACTTATACTTAATTGGTACAAGTGAACATTCTATGATTGGCAAATTTAAAGACCAATTATTAAAAAAAGAAAACCTACCATATACTATGACATCATATTCTCCTTGTTTTAGAAAGGAAAAAGGAGCTCATGGTATAGAAGAACGTGGTGTATACAGAATACATCAATTTGAAAAACAAGAAATGATTGTTGTATGTGAACCAGAAGAAAGTTGGAATTGGTACGAAAAAATGTGGACATACACTGTTGAATTATTTAGAAGTATGAATGTTCCTGTTCGTACCTTAGAATGTTGTAGTGGAGATTTAGCAGATTTAAAAGCAAAAAGCTGTGATGTTGAGGCATGGAGCCCTAGACAACAAAAATACTTTGAAGTTGGAAGTTGTTCTAATTTAACAGATGCACAAAGTAGGCGTTTAGGCATACGTGTTAAGGGAGAAAAACAAAATTACTTGCCACATACCCTAAACAATACTGTTGTTGCACCACCTAGAATGCTTATTGCAATTATTGAAAATAACTATCAACAAGATGGAAGTATAATTGTTCCAGAAGTATTAAGACCTTATATGGGTGGATTAAAAATAATAGAAAAACAAAAATAATATATTTGTAATGAAGAGGCAGGGATAATACCCTGCCCCTATAAAAATACAAATAAAATATTTTAAAAAACAAATTATACCTACTGCAAAAATAATTTAAGGAGAATAAGAAATGATAATTAAAAATCCCAAATTCGAGATTTCCTGTGTTAGCCCAAAACAGTACCCTACATCCAATTTACCTGAAATTGTTTTGGTTGGAAAATCTAATGTTGGAAAATCAAGTTTTATAAATACAATGATAAATAGAAAAAAATTAGCCAGAACAAGTAGTGAGCCTGGTAAAACAAGACAACTAAATTTTTATAATATAGATAATAAGTTTTATTTTGTAGATTTACCAGGTTATGGTTATAGCAAAATGAGTAAAAAACAGCAAGAGCAAGTTGGTAAATTTACAGAAAGTTATTTATTAAAAAGAAAACAAATTGCATTAATTATATTTTTAGTAGATATTAGGCATAAGCCAACTGAAAACGATAAAATTATGTATAATTATGTTATAAGTAGTAAATTACCTTTTATAATTTTAGCAAATAAAGCAGATAAAATAGCAATTACGAAAGTAAACGAAGCTAAAAATGCAATTCAAAATGAATTAAATCCTATAGGTGATGCCATTTGCTTGCCTTTTTCTTCTGAAAGAAAAATTTATATAGATGATGTTTGGAATGAAATAAAAAAAGAAATAATGGAAATTTAATTCCATTATTTTTTTTTTAAGTCTTATATATTATTTTCTTATTTTTTATTATACTTATTTACAAGTTTTGTTTTATAAATATCATCTAAAATTTATATCTTTTTTGTAATAATTTTTTTTGCCTTTTGTCTATCTATAACTAATATATGTGAACAGTTTGTACATTTTAATTTAAATATTACGCCTACCCCTATTATTTCCCAGGTATAGCTTCCACATGGATGCTTCTTTTTAGTTTTTACAATATCTCCTATATTATATTCCATTATAACACCTCTGTTGCCTTAACTATTACTCTTTGTTTACTATCATTTGTACACGTAATTAAAGTAACTTCTCTCTTACCACCTGTAAGCTGGCTAGTACACGCAACATTTTCAGGATCTACTGAATATTTGTCATATACAGAATATTTAACTGTTTTTCCTCTTAAATCTGTTAATTCTATAATATCTCCATTTTCAAGTGTAGGAACTTTACTAAAGAATTTTGTATTTCTATAGTTATGACCTACAATACAGAAGTTTCCTACTTGGTTTGGTTCTGGTCCCCAAAATTTATTTGGTGCAATTTTAAGTAGTTCATCAGAAGCTCCTGAAAGTACAGGATAATTAACACCGATTTTTGGTATATTTACAATAGCAATTGTAGAATATGTTGTTCCTGATGCAGTTGTTTGAATTTCTGGACTAAATGCTGCTGTTTCTATTGAATCATCTTCTTCTTCATTATCTAGTATTACAACTAATACATCTCCCTCATTCTTCATTACTGTATCATCTTCAATAGGGTCTATATCTACATTTGCTAAAATTTCTTTCGATATAGCTTCATCTCTGTTTCTCTCATATACTTGATATATATAATAGGCACTAAGAATGCACACTAAAATAATAGAGATGATAAATTCAACTCTATATAGCTTTTTCTTCTTTTTCAATTCTGGCGTTACATATAATCTTTGCGTTACTAGAATTTGATTCATACTATATATCTCCTATTATTTTATAAACCTTTCCTTTTATATTATAACATATATAAGATATATTTTAAAATAGTTTAGCATAAATTTTTATTTTACATTTACATTACATTTTATTTAGATTCTTTGTCTTTGTCTTTATCTTCTTTTTTATTTAATACAATACTATTAAATAACTCTTCTATATTATATTTTGAATTCAATTCCTCTATTTGCTTATTTTTTTCTGTATCTTTTTCTCTTTTTAACATATTTCCTCCTTATTTATCTAATAATTCTGTTATTTGTGCAAAATCTTGCATTGATAATTTTTCTGCTCTTATATTTGCATTAATATTTAATTTTTCTAAAATTTTTGTAATTTTTTCTTTTGAAACAATTCCGCTGTTACTAACAGAATTTACAAATGTTTTTCTTTTTTGCATAAAAGAAACTTTAATTAATTTAAAAAATAATTCTTTGTTTTCTACATCCACTGGAGGCTTTGCTCTTAATTTTAATTTTATAACTTCAGATTTTACCTTTGGCTCTGGAATAAAACATGTGCTATCTACTATTCTCACCATTTCAGGTTCTGCATAATAATATACAGAATATGTTATAGCTCCGGTAGATTTTTCGCCTGGCACTTCAGTTAGTCTTTCAGCTACTTCTTTTTGTACCATTACTGTAATGCTATCTATTTGTAAATTTTCTTCTAATAATTTCATTATTATTGGAGTTGTAATATAATATGGCAAATTTGCAACTATTTTTACATTTTTAATACTACTGCTTTTATTTTCTTTTATTAATGTATGTAAGTCTAGTTTCATTATATCTTCATTTATTATTTCAAAATTATTATATAAAAAAAATCTTTCTTTTAATATTGAAATCATTCTTTTATCTAATTCTATGCAAATTACTTTTCCCGCTCTTTCCAAAAGATATTTTGTTAAAGTTCCAAGTCCTGGTCCAATTTCTATTATCAAATCTTCTTTATTAATTTTAGCAGCTTCACAGCTATCTAAAATAACATTTTCGTCTATTAAAAAATTTTGTCCTAATTTTTTATTAGCTACAATTCCATATTTATTCATTAAGAATTTTGTTTCTTCGTATAAATTCATATTTTTCCTCTTATCTAATTTATAAATTATTTATTTCTTTTTTTAATATTCTTCTTACCTTTTATATTTCTATTATATTTAATTAAAAAACATCTGTCAATTTTTAAATTACATGATAGTTTAAAAAACTTGCTTAATTTGATTTAGTTTATAAGGTTTATCATTTTGCATAAAAACTTCTATTACATCAAATCTTATATAAACATTTTTTAATTTATGTATATATTCATAATATTTAGCTACATTTATAATATGATTTTGTTTTCTATTATTTACAGCTTCTATTGGTGTTCCATACTCAAAATTATTTCTTGTTTTTACCTCTATAAATACTAATTCTTCTTTTTTATTATCAAAAGCTATTATATCTATTTCTCCTGTTTTACAATGAAAGTTTCTTTCTATTATTGTGTATGCTTTATCTTGTAAAAATTCTATCGCATAGCTTTCCCCTTTTTTTCCTGTTTCATGCCTTCTATACATTTTACCCTTTCCTTTTTATCATATTTCCTGGTACAACTTGTACTAATCCTTCCATTTCCATTAATGTAATCATACTTGATATATCACTTATTTTGCATTTTAATTTTTTGCATATATCATTTAATGGTATTGGATTATATGTTAATATTTCATATATAGGTTTATATTCATCGCTTATTTCTATTTTACATATCTCTTCTTGTTTATCTTTTTCTAACATATTAAACTCACATAATATATCTTCTACACATGTTACTAATTTACATCCTTCTTGTATTAATCTGTTATTACCAATTCCTGTTACAGTTTCTAGCATATGTGGAATACAAAATACTTTTTTCCCTTGCTCTAAGCTGTACCTTGCTGTTATACTAGTACCGCTTCTATATGCAGATTCTATTACTAATGTTCCTATACTTAAGCCACTTACAATTCTATTTCTTTCTACAAAAAGTTTACTATTAGCCTCTGTTTCTGGTTCATATTCTGAGATAACTAATCCATTATTATAAATAATTTCTTTATATAAATAAATATTTTCCTTTGGGAATATTTTATCTAATCCATCTCCTAAAACTGCAATTGTTTTTCCTCCCACCTCTAAACACGCTTTATGAGCTACACTATCTATTCCCGTTGCCATACCACTTACAATACAAAATCCATTTTCACTTAACTGTTTTGAAAATTTTTCAGCCATTTTTACTCCATATTCACTGCAACATCTTGAACCTATAATAGCAATTGCTGGCATATTAAATAATTCTATATTTCCATTACAATATAGTTGATTTGGTGGTTTTTTTATATTTTTTAATTTTTCTGGATATATTTCATCTTCTAATGTTATCTTTCTCAATTTTTCTCCTTATTTTAATTAAAATATTTTCTATCTAAACTTCTGTATTGAATTGCTTCTGCAATGTGTTTTGCTTCTATATTTTCTTTTTCATCTAAATCTGCAATTGTTCTTGCAACTTTTATAATTCTATCGTGTGCTCTTGCACTTAAACCTAATTTTTCAAATGCATTCTTTAAAATTTCTTTTCCTTTTTTATCTAACTTACAATATTTTTGCATTAATTTTGGGGTTAATTCAGAATTTGAAAATATTTTACTGTCTTTATATCTTTCTAATTGAATTTTTCTTGCTTTATCAACTCTTTTTTTAATTTCACTTGAATTTTCTGAAGGAACGTCTTTTTCTAACTTATCATATTTAACACTTGACACTTCAACTTGAATGTCTATTCTATCTAATAATGGACCGACTAATTCTTCCCATATAATTTTTAATTTGATTTTCTGAACAAGTACATTCTTTTTCTCTGGAACCGGTAATAGCCACAAGGACATGGATTTAAAGATACTACAAGCATGCAATTACATGGATACGTTAAACTTGCATTTACTCTGGAAATTGTAATTTGCTTATCTTCTAAGGGTGTTCTCATAACCTCTAAAGTATTTTTGTTAAACTCTGTTAACTCATCTAAAAACAATACTCCATAATGTGATAAACTCATTTCTCCTGGTTTTGGAATACGTCCTCCACCTACTAAAGACACAGAAGAAATTGTATGGTGTGGTGCTCTAAATGGTCTTGTTGTAATTAGAGGAATATGATTAGGTAAATTTCCTGCAATACTGTGTATTTTTGTTATTTCTAGTGCTTCTTCAAAAGTTAAATTTGGAAGTATTGTTGGTATTCTTCTTGCAATCATTGTTTTGCCGTGAACCCGGGCTTCCTATTAACATTATATTGTGCGCTCCACTTGCTGCAACTTCTACTGCTCTTTTTATATTTTCTTGTCCTTTTACTTCTGAAAAATCTAGTAAATATTTATCTGTTGCCTCAAATAAGTTATCTATATTTACTTTTTCAACTTGTATTTTAGTTTTATTATTTAAAAATTGAACTACCTGACTTAAATCTTTTGCTGGTATTACTTCTATATTTTTTACAACTGCTGCTTCTTTTGCATTTTCTACTGGTAGAATAACCTTTTTTATTCCAAGTTTTGATGCCTCTATACACATTGGCAATATTCCATTTACTTTATTTAATTTACCATCTAAAGATAATTCTCCAATAAAAATATATTCATCTAAATTATTATTTTGTATATTTTCCATTGACTTTAATATTCCTATTGCAATTGGTAAATCAAATAAAGAGCCCTCTTTTTTTGTATTTGCAGGTGATAAATTTATAATAATTTTTCTACTCTCATAATCAAAACCTGAATTTTTTATTGCTGTTCTAACTCTTTCTTTGGATTCTTTAACACTTGCATCTGGCAGACCTACTACATCAAAGCTAGGAATTCCTGCAGATACATCCACTTCAACTTGAATTAAATATCCTTCTAGGCCTTGCAAACCCATGCTTTGTACAATTGATAACATTTTTCCTCCTTAAAAATAAAAAAAGCAAAGAAATTAAACGCAGATTTAATACGTTTTTCTTTGCTCCCTAAATATTTATTTTTAATATTTTTAGCATATAATTTTATTTTTATCAAGTAAAATCGTTCGACAAAATTCAACACATTTATTTTATGCAAGAAAACTACCAACTAACATTTGACTTTTTATATTTATATTTATATAATTTTATAAAATATATATTAGGAGGAATATTATGTCTTCTCAAGAATTTGATTTTTATGATAAAACCAGCTTAAAATCTTATAATTTAACTTCTAGTATGAGATATCAACTTTCTATGCTAGATAGATTAGATGCTTTTACTAGAAAACATTCTGAAAATGTTGCAAGTATTGTTTGTAGATTATGCGAATATTTACATTTAAATAAAAACTTTACTTCTTATTGTACAATTTGTGCATATTTGCATGATATAGGAAAACTATCTATTCCTCCTGCAATTCTTCAAAAACCATCAAAACTTACTGATGAAGAATATGAAATAATGAAAACGCATACATTGGTTGGATATAAAATGTGTATGGATGATTTACAATTAAGACCTTATGCCTTAGGTGCAAAATATCATCATGAATGTTTAGATGGCTCTGGTTACCCTGAAGGCTTAAAAGGAAATCAAATTCCTTTAGAAGCACAAATTATAAAAGTCGCGGATGAATATGATGCTATAGTTAGTAAAAGACAATATAAAACCCATATAAATATTTCTGAAACTTTAAAAATTTTAATTAAAGAAACTCAACCTTCAAACAGAGAAGTTGCATTAGATAATGCAGCAAGTGGAGCTAAAGTTGGAAGACTTAATAAAAAAGTTGTTAAAACTTTATTTAAAGTTGTAATTGAAGATACTGAATATGAAATTAGTTGCCTAATAGGCTATCTTGACTTCTTAAAAAATGAAATTAAGAGACTAAAAACTATTCAAGAATATGAACAAAAAATGAACGCTGCTACTACAGATAAAAAACATAACTATTATAAAGAAGGTATTGAACTTTTACTACAAGAAGGAGAAACTTTCGACAATTACCATAATGTTCTTTGTGAATATGAAGATGCCTTAAGTAATAGACAAGATATTATAGATAAATTATATAATGAAATAAAAATAATAAAAAAATTAAGAGTTTAAAATTAGGTCGCTATAAATAGCGACCTAATCTAATCTTATTATTAAATACTATAATTATTTATATTTTGCATATTATTTCTTATTCTTCTAATCCAAAACTTACCCCTAAAGCATTATTAATTTTATCTATTACATTGTTATCATTTATATGCCCTATTTTTTCTTTTAATCTACTTTTATCTATTGTTCTTATTTGTTCAGCTAAAATAATTGAATCTGACTTTAGACCACTACTTGCTGAATCTATTTCTATATGGGTTGGAAGCTTACTTTTTGTTTTTTGTGAGGTTATTGCAGCAGCAATTACTGTAGGACTATATTTATTTCCCATATCATTTTGAATAATTAAAACCGGTCTTATTCCACCTTGTTCGGAACCTATTACTGGGCTTAAGTCTGCATAGAACATATCTCCTCTTTTTATTATCATTTTCTTCACTCCCACTACTGGTATATTTAATTATTTTAAATATTAGTTCAAGATAAAGAAAATAGTAGTATATTTTATTTTATACTATTTAATGTTATCTCATTATATACTATGTAAACTATTACTTTTTTGCTAATGTCCTCAACTTCTAATTTTGTAGGTTTTTTTGTATTTGTATCTATATATAGTGTTTTATTTATAAAATATTTATTATTATTTTTTATATGTGTTGATAATATGATTTGCCCATCTTTTTCTTCTAATTTGGAATCAGAACATTCTTTATAATTTTTTATAAAGGTATTTAAAAATAAGTGATTTTCTGTAATATAATTATAATTATCATAAATTTTATTTAAATTTAATTTTGTATTATTTATACTTAAATTATTATTTTCATTTATTATTGTTAATCCTTCTATATTACTTGGCTCTACAACTATTTGCTTTGCAAAATCCGGAGCCTTATATTCTTGCTTTAAAATATATCTATTTTTATTTTTATTGCTTGTTATAGTTACATCTACATCTGCCTTATATGAATTAATATTTAAAATATAATCAGAAACTTCTTTAGTAGAATTTCCAATATTAGTATTTCCACTATTATTTTTTTTATAAATGTTTTTTGCAAAAAATATTATTGCAATTATTAAAATTATAAAAATACAAATTAAAAAAACTTTTTTATTTATTTTCATTAAATTCTCCCCTTTTAAAATTTATTAATTTTTTATACTTATTTATCAAAAAAAAGAATAGAAAAATCTATTCTTTTAATTTATATTCATATACAATTAAAATATTCTGTTAAAGTTTGTATCATTTCTTTTTCTGTTTCAATTTTATTAATTTTTTCTCTTATTTTACTAGAATCTTTTAAATTTTTTATATACCAACTTATTTGCTTTCTCATTTCTCTAATGCCTGTATATTCTCCTTTAATTTCTATTTCCATTTTTAAATGTTTTTTTATCATCTCAAATTTTTCGCTATTACTTATTTCTTTTAATTTTTCACCAGTTTTAAAATAATATATTAATTTGCTGAATATCCATGGATTTCCAAATGCACCTCTTCCTATCATAATTCCATCTACTCCAGTATATTCAAACATATGCTTTGCCATTTCCTCATCTACTATATCTCCATTCCCTATAACTGGTATTTTAACTGCCTCTTTAACCTTTTTTATACAATCTAAATCTGCTTTACCTGAATAAAATTCTGCTCTTGTTCTACCATGTATAGTAATAGCAGATGCTCCCGCCTGCTCAAATATCTTTGCGGCTTCTACTGCAACAATGTTTTCATTGTTCCAACCTTTTCTAAATTTTACTGTTACAGGCTTATTTGTAGCTTCAACAACCTCTTTTACAATCTTTCCTGCTAATTCCAAATCTAATAGTAGTTTGCTTCCATCACCATTTTTTACAACTTTAGGTGCAGGGCATCCCATATTTAAATCAATAATATCTGCAAAATCACTTACATATTTTGCACCATATTTCATTGCTTCAATATCGCTACCAAATATTTGAACAGAAATAAGTTTTTGTTCTCCATCTATATTTAATAGATTCTTTGTTTTTTCATCATTATAAAATAATGCCTTACTACTAACCATTTCTGTTGTTGCTAAACCAGCTCCTTGCTCTTTGCACAATATTCTAAATGGCAGGTCTGTAATACCTGCCATTGGGGCTAATAAAATATTGTTTTTTAATTCTACATTTCCTATTTTTAATTTTTTTAAATACATTTTTATTTCCTTAAATTCTATTTATTATAAAATTACTGCATACAATTATAGTTTTATTAATTTGTACATCTATATAAACAATGTAATATTTTAATATAAATTATATTATTCTGCAAAAATTGATCTTTGTCTTCTTCCACTTATATTCATTAAAATTGCTAAAAGTGCAAAATTGGTTAATAATGAACTTCCTCCATAACTTACAAATGGAAGTGGTACACCAGTAATTGGTAATAGTCCCATTGTCATTCCAATATTTTCTATCATATGAAATAAAAATATTCCTGCAATTCCCATAGCAATATATGTTCCTAAATCATCTTTTGCTGTTTTTGCAATGTAGACTGCTTTTGTTATCATTATTACATATATTATAATAACACTTCCTGCTATTATAAATCCCATTTCTTCACTTATAACAGAAAAAATAAAGTCTGTTGTTTTTGGATATAAAAATCCTAATTGTGTTTGATTTCCCTTAAGTACTCCCATTCCAAATAATTTTCCAGAGCCTATTGCTAATTTTGATTGTATAATGTTATATCCTGAGCCTCTAGCATCTATTTCTGGATTTAAATATACCTGAATTCTAGATTTTGCATGGTCTGGTAATATAAATTTATATACTAAAGGTGATAGCAAAATAATAGCTATTAAAGTTACAATTATATATTTTTTATTTAAACCTGCAACAAATAACATAAGGAAAGTCGCAACTAAAAATGCCATTGCTGTACCATAATCTGGTTGCATTATTATTAATATTGTTGGAACTATTACAATTGCTAAACATGTTAATAATTTTCTTGGTTTATTTAATTCATTTCGTCCACCTTCTTGAATTTTGCATAATAAAGATGCTAGTGTAAGTATAACAAAAATTTTGGCAACTTCTGATGGTTGAAATGTAAATAATTTTAATTCAAACCAACTTTTTGCTCCATTAACTGGTGTTGTAAATAAAACCGCAATAAGAAGTATTATACTTATTCCGGTAGAATACTGGAGCAGCTTTTGCAATTAATTCATAATCAACAAAAATTAAACTAATTACAATTGGTATACAAATTACTAACCATATTATTTGTTTTTGTAAGCTCTCATAACCAGAATCATGTGTTGCAGAAAACAGTGCTATCATCCCTATAATAGATAAAATGATAGCACACACAAAAACTCCCCAATCTATATTTTTTAAAAATCTTTTTCTCATGTTAACCCTCTATATATTTTATTTAACATCTGTAGAAGAATTTTCTTCCTTGCTTTCGCTTTCCTCTAGGTTTTTTTCTTTATCTAAATTTTCTTGTTCATTAATATCTTCTTTATTATTTTCTACATTATTTTCTTTTACTTTATTATCAACATTTTCTTTTTCATCATTATTTTCTTCTTTTAACTCTGTATTATCCTCTTTTTGCTCATTTTCTTTAATTTCTTTATTATTTATTTCCTCTGTTTCCTTAATTTCTTGTTTTTTTACTTCATTTTTGCTTTCTTCTTTAATGCTTATAATAGGTATATTTGCATATAATGCAGGTGCACCATTAGTTCCATCTTCCTTTGTTTGATTTGTAAGACGTACATCTATAGCATTCTCATCTACATCTATATATTTTTTTATTACCTCTATAATTTCTTGTTTCATCATATCTAAAAAGTCAGCTGAAACATTTGCTCTATCTTGCATTAATACTAAATGAAGTCTTTCCTTTGCTTCTTTACCAGAACTACTTTCTTTGTTTCCTTCTGCCTTAAATATTTTTTTAAAAAAATTACTTATATTTTCAAACATCTTATAAACCTCCAATTATAGCCACTATTTTATTTTAAAAATTCTTTTAACTGTAGCAAGAAAACCTTTTTCCCTTCCTGGCACTGTTACTTCAATTTTTTCTCCAAGAATTCTTTTAGCAGTTTCCATATATGCTTTTCCTGATGGAGCTTTTTTGTTTGAAATTACTGGTTCTCCTTTATTAGTTTGGGTAATAATATATTCGTCGTCTGGAACAACTCCAATTAATTCTATTGACAATAAGTCTACTATATCATCAACATCCATCATTTTACCTTTTCTAACCATTTCTGGTCTTAAACGATTTATAATTAATTCTGGATTTTTAATTTGTGATGATTCTAAAAGACCAATTATTCTATCTGCATCACGAATTGCAGATATTTCTGCCATTGTAACTACAATTGCTCTATCTGCTCCTACTATAGCATTTTTAAACCCTTGTTCAATTCCTGCAGGGCAATCTATTAAAATATAATCAAATTCTTCTTTTAATTTATCAACAAGATTTTTCATTTGCTCTTCATTTATTGCACTTTTATCTCTAGTTTGTGCGGCAGGCAATAAAAATAATTCTTTAAATCTTTTATCTTTAATTAAAGCTTGTCTTAATTTACATTTTTCTTCTACAACATCTACAATGTCATATACAATTCTATTTTCTAAACCCATAACAACATCTAAATTACGAAGTCCAATATCTGTGTCTACAAGTACAACTTTTTTTCCTTCTAGTGCTAAAGCAGACCCTAAATTTGCTGTTGTTGTTGTTTTTCCTACTCCACCTTTTCCAGATGTAATAACTATAACTTCTCCCATAATTTTCCTCCTTATATGGATTTCGTTGTTTTCACACTATTATAATATATGAAAATAAGTAAAAAGTCAATGATTTATTTCATGTTCGTTACAAAAATATTACATTTTTTTTACAAAAAAATAAATGCCTTATTGCATTTATTTTTTCTTTTTACTAACCTTCTTCTTTGCTATTTCTTCTTTTATTTCTTCTGCATCTACTGGATTTACTTTTTCTCCGGCGTTTGGCTTATTCCAAGATATGTAATCACATGTTGCTGGATTATTTTCGCATATATAGTAATTTCTTTTCTTTTTTGTTTTTCTAATTTGAACTTTTCCTCCACATTTTGGACATGGCTCATCTATTGTAACTACAAATGGTTTAGTATTTTTGCACTCTGGATATCCTGGACACGCTAAAAACTTACCAAATCTTCCATATTTTACTACCATCATTCTTCCGCATTTTTCACAAGGTATGTCTGAAACTTCCTCTTGAAGTTCTACATGTTCTAATGTTTTTTCGACTTTTTCAACTTCTTTTATGAATGGATCATAAAATTCTTCTATCATCTTTTTCCAATATTCTTTACCTTCAGCTATTTCATCAAATTCATTTTCTATCTTTATAGTAAATTCCTCATTAACAATGTCTGAAAAATTTTCTATTAATAATTTATTTACTGCCTTTCCTAATTCTGTAGGTATTAGCTGTTTCTTTTCTTTTTCTATATATCTTCTTTCCAAAATTGTTGTAATTGTTGGAGAATATGTACTTGGCCTACCTATTCCTCTTTCTTCTAGTGCTTTTACTAAACTTGCTTCTGTATATCTTGGTGGTGGTTCTGTAAAACTTTGCTTACTTTCTAAATTGCTTTTTAGTACTTCCTCCTTTTCTTCTAATTCTGGTATATTAGAATATTCCTCATTTGTTTTTTGATCTTCGTCTTCTACATATAAAGTCATAAATCCTTTAAATTCAATGCTTTGTCCATTTGCTTTAAATATATATCCATTTGCATTTATTTTTGCTGAAATTGTGTTAAACACTGCTACACTCATTTGGCTAGCTAAAAATCTATTATATATTAATTTATATAATTTAAATTGATCTTTACTTAATTCATCTTTTATATCTTCAGGTTTTAAGTCTATATATGTTGGTCTAATTGCTTCGTGTGCATCTTGCGAATCTGATTTTGTTTTATAATATCTATTTTCGTAATATTTCTCTCCATATTGTTTTATAATTTCTTCTTTAGCCTTTTGTCTTGCTTCTTCAGAAATTCTTGTTGAGTCTGTTCTCATATATGTTATTAATCCTATTGAACCTCTATCTAATACTTTAACTCCTTCATATAAACTTTGTGCTACAGACATTGTCTTTTTTAATGTAAATCCTAACTTTCTTGAAGCTTCTTGTTGCATTGTACTTGTTGTAAATGGTGGAGCTGGAGTTCTCTTTTTTTGTCCTTTCTTTATTTCTTCAACAATATATTTTGCTTTATTTATATTATTTAATATATTTTTAACTTCATCTTCTTTATGAAGCTCTTGTTTTTTATTATCAGTTCCATAGTATTTTGCTAAAAATGTTTTATTAGTCTTTTTATCTTTTAATTCTGCATACAAATTCCAATATTCTTCTGGTACAAACTTTTCAATTTCGCTTTCTCTATCTACAATTAATTTTACTGCAACAGATTGAACTCTTCCTGCAGATAGTCCCCTTCTTACCTTTTTCCATAATACTGGACTCATTTTGTAACCAATAATTCTATCTAATACACGCCTTGCTTGTTGTGCATCTACTAAATTCATATCTATTGTTCTAGGATTACTAATTGCGTTTTTTACAGCATTTTTTGTTATTTCGTTAAATGTTACTCTATTTAAGTCTTTAGGAGATAATTCTAATATATAAGCTAAATGCCATGCTATTGCTTCTCCTTCGCGGTCAGGGTCGGTTGCAAGATAAATTGTTTTAGCATTTTTTGCTTCTTTTTTTAATGTTTTTATTAAATCTCCCTTTCCTCTAATGTTTATATACTCTGGTTCAAAGTCTTTTTCAACATTAACTCCTAATTTTGATTTAGGCAAATCTCTAATGTGTCCCATTGAAGCCATAACCTTTGTATTTCCACCTATAAACTTTTTTATTGTATTAGCCTTTGCTGGAGATTCCACTATTATTAATTTATTGGCCATTTTGTCTCCCTTCGTACTTATCTTTTATAAATCTCAATATGTATTCTAGACTATATTTATTTTTTTTGCAACATTTATAAAAAATATTTTTATGTTTTTATTAATAAATGAGTCGACCTATATCGACTCATTTAAAATATTAATATATTAATTATTCATTAAAATAATCCATAATTCCAAGATATATTCCCCATGCTAATTTATCTTGATATTCATCTGATAACAAATCTTTTTCTTCTTCTTTGTTAGACAAAAAGCCACATTCAACAATAGATATAGGTATTTCAACGTGTTTAATAATATATACATTATTTAATTTCATTGCTACTCTTTCATTTTCTTTTTGTATTGATTTATTAAGACTACTTTGCAATGTTTTTGCAAGTCTTATACTATTTTCATTTTCTTCCTGATAAAAACATTGCCAACCATAATACTGGTTTTGAGGTATTTTATTTAAATGTATTGAAACAAAAATATCTGCTGAAGATTCATTTCCTATTTTTACCCTATTTCGTATATCAGATATTTTTTTCTCTCTTAATGTTTTTTTATCTAAATCATGAATCCCACTTTCATCAGAACGGGTTAATACAACAGTTGCACCACTTTGCTCTAACAAATTTTGTACCTTAAATGCAATTTTTAAGTTGATTTGAGCTTCTGTTGTTCCATCTGAGCTTTGTGCTCCCTCATCCGGTGTTCCATGACCGAGCATCTAAAACAATTACTTTATTTGATACTGGAAGACTCACGGTTTCTACTGTAGATTCTTTTAAATCATTATTTTGAAATAAGTAGAATGCAAATATAGAAAAAATAAAGCAAGATAGAACAAATATTATTCTTTTTTTGTGTAAAATAATCATAAAAAAATCTCCTATATAAATATTTTTTATATATTTATATGAGAGACTTTTTATTTATATAACTTAAATTTTATAGAAAATATTTTTTATTTTTTTCTTCTATCTATTGCATAACTACTTCCAATTATTGTTTTTGCTGCGTGCTTAACTTGTGCTCCTACTTCACCTATTTCTAATATATTACTAAATCTTCCTTTATCTACTTCAACAACGCCAATAGATATAGATGTTAGCGGAAATTGTTCAAGTATACCTTTTCTATTTTCTACTTCTAAATATCCTTTTTCTAAATCTTCTTTTGTAAAATATTGTTCAACTAGCTTATCAAATTCTGCAATTATATCTTGACATATTTTTTCATAATCTGTTTTAGAAACAATAGCAACAAAATCGTCTCCACCTATGTGGCCTACAAAGCAATTATTATCTTTAATTCCATGAATATTTCTAACAAGCGTTTTTGCTGTAAATTTTATCATCTCATCGCCTTTTAAGAATCCATATACATCATTATATTCTTTAAAATTATCTAAATCTGCGTATATAACAGCAAATTCATCATTATTTAATACTCTTTTCTTTAGTTCTGCATGTATTTGAACATTACCAGGAAGCCCTGTTAATGGGCTTACTCTTCTATTCATGTACATTAATCTCATTATATTTTTTACTGTGTAATATAAATAATCATTGTCTACAGGTTTTCTAATGTAATATTCTACTGCCTTTTCTAAAACTTGTATTCTGTGTTTTTTTTCATTATTTGTAGATAATACAATTATTGGTGTTATTCCATTATCTTCATTTGATCTAATTTTTTGGCACAATTCTACGATATCTACTTGTATATAATCTTCATCTATTATAATTAGTGAAGGAATATTTTTTAATGCTACATCTATTTGGTCTGTAATAACACATTTTATTTTAAATGTTTCTCCTTTAAGCAGTTCTTTTATTTCGTTAGCATTATTTAAATTATCATCTATAATATATATCTCTTGTACCATTTATATTTTCTCCTTTTGTACGTATATCCAAATAAAGGATTCTTTATGGGGCATATGTACATCTACCCTCAAATGTTGATTTTGCATTATCAAAATTAGTTGCAGTAACAGTGATTGTGTTTTCTCCTTCTATCATTTGAATTTTGTATTGTATTTGTTTTTCTTTATAATCACTTAAATCTATCATATATTCTTTTCCATTTAAATTAAATTGTACTTTTTGTATAGCTTCTTCATCAGATACAGATAAAATTAAATATTGTGTTTGTTCTGCATCTTGCACTACAGAAATTATTGGCTTTGTTACACCTTTTACTTCTTGTTCTTTTGTTGTTGTTAAATTTCTAGAATTAACTGCTACAACAGTAAGTTTGTGCTGTCCTCTTGGTATCTCAATTTCTTCTTCTATTTGTGCAAGACTATCTTCTTTTGCTTCTATTTCTACTTCTTCTGACTCATCCCATCTATATGTTATATATGCCATTTGTTCATTATCTTTAGCTGTAATTTTTATTTTTCCATTACTTCCTTCTATGCTAAGCTGAGGAGCTAAAGCTTCAATTTCGTAGTTTTCTTCGTATGTTGCTACTTTTCCATTTATATCGTATATTGTAACTTTTATTGTATTGTTTCCAACTGGTAGCTCTACTTCTTCTTCTTTATAAGTTTCACCATCTAAATCTATTGTTTTTTCTTCGTTGCTATTACTCCATACATACACAATTTTATCTAATCCATTTTCAGATGTTGCTGTTATTAATAATTTTTCATACTTTCTTTCAAATGTTGCTTCTGGTTTATTTAGTCCAAAACCGTTATTTTGTGCAATAGCATATGTTCCCATACCAATAAATCCAACTGAAAATATAATTAATACTATAACAAAAAATCTTATTATTGTTTTAATTTCTATGTTACTATTTCCTTTTGGCGCTCTTTTTGCTTTATAAGAATTATCTACACTTAAAATCTGGTTTTTCATATAAATTTTTCACCTCATTATCTACGGAAAATTATAACATAAGAAATTTTCAATGTAAATATTTTTAGTATAAAAATGAGCTTATTTTTAATAAGCTCATTTTATTTTATAATACGAATTTTTTAATTAATACTATTCCTGTTGCAGTTGTAAATAACATTAATAATGTTAGTCCAAAATATGTTTTTGCATTTCCTAATGCTATAGATAACATTACAGGAGCATCATCTATATCATCTTCTCCGTCTTTTTTATTATCTGGTATAGAATCTATATCTGGTGTTCTATATTTATTGTAATCTTTACTTATTTCAGCAACATTTACTTTTAATCCTAAGTTATCTGTACCATTAATCCATGTTAATACAACTGTTACTACTTTGCTTTCACCTGGTTGTAATAATGTATCTTTTAATTGATCTGTTGTAATAATTCCATTTTCTGTTTCTTTCCATAATGGATTGTCTTTAGCATCAAATTTTAATCCTTCTGGTATATAGTCTTTAATTTCTTTTGCATATCCTTCTATCATACCTTCGTTTGTGATTCTAATTTGATATTCAAATTTGACAGTAACATCTTTTAATTTTTTTCTACCTAAATCTACTTTTACAATTTCTTCAGGATCATCTTCAAATTTATGATTTGTTTCAGTAATTGTTTGATTTCCATTTTCTATAACAATTGCTTTACTTACAATTTTTCTTAATGCTAAATCAAAATATACAATTCTTACTTTTTCAAAATCATCATCATCTTCTTGTCCTGGAATATAAGATTTATCTAATTCACTATCTTTATATGAAGGTAAATCTTCGTCTTTTGGTAGTTCAAATCCACCATTAGGTGTTGAATCTCTATCTTCTACTTCGTTTCCTTCTGAATCACTATCTTCTGTTATTTGTGCTAAATTTGTTATATTTTTTCCAAATTCTGCTGTATCTTTAACTTTACATTGAATTTGTACAAATTTAGTACTTAAAGATTCTCCACCTTCATATGCTTTTAATAGATTATCTGTTTTTCCTTCTGTATATTTTAAATAATCTGTAGTTACTTTTCTTCCATCTTCAGATACTTTCCAATTATATTGTTTATTAATTTCACTATCTTCTATATATTCCAATTCTGGTGGTAAATAGTCTGTTATTTCATCTACATATCCATCTACGTTTCCTTCATTATATACATTTATTGTGTATGTAATAATACTTCCTCTTACAACTTGTAGTGGTTTTTTAGTATGATTATATATAGCTGTTGTATCTGTTTCATTTTTTAATGGTGTAGTATCTACTTGAGGCTCTCTTCCTGTTGTTTTTGCTCCGTCTATATCTACAATGTGTTTTCTTAAAGATAAGTCAAATTGTTGAATTACTATTTTTTCGAAGTCATCATCATCTTCTTGTCCTTTTATATATCCGTTATCGTCGCCATTTCCTTTGTAATTGTTATTTTTCTTATCTTCTGGGAAATTTCCTGGTGTTGAGTCTCTATCTTGATTAATTGTATTTCCATTTTCATCTTCATATTTTGTTATTTCTGCTATATTTGTAATTTCTTCTTTTACAGTTGCTTTTTCATTTACTTTACATTTAACTTTTAAATCTATATAGTCTAGGTTTTCTCCGTCAAATGCCTTTAATAAACTACTTTCTCTACCTTGTTCTTTTAATATTTCATTTTTAATACTACTATCTGTTTCTTTTGCTAAAACTGTAGTTTCTATTTTACGTGTTGCTGGATCATAAATCCATCCATATTTTGCATTAAATTCAGACGCTTGAGCTATTTTTTCTTCTTTTGTTAAATTTGTAGTATCTGAATTTTGCATAGAATCTCTTTGTTCTATTTCTTCATATGTTGTTGGAATTAATTCATCTGTTGCTTTTACTTCTTCATATGTTACTGGCATAATAAAGTCTAATTGTTCTGGTAAATAGTCACTAACTTTGCCAATATATCCATCTCTTTGACCTTCATTATATACTCTTATTGTATATGTAACAATATCTCCAACTTTAACTCCAATAGGAGCTTTAGAATGAACATATCTTGCTGTTAAATCTTCTCCATTTGGATATAATTTACTTACATCTACAACTGGGGCTCTATTATATTTTTTACCTTCTACTTCTGATATAAATTTTCTTAAAGAAACATCAAAAGGTTTTTCATTTGGAGTATTTTTTAGTGTAATTGTAATATATGATGATTGAACATCCATACTAACAGGATTATCTTGGTCTATTACATTTCCTAATTGATCTTTAACAGTAATTTGTGTTTTATCTTTATCAACTATATAATTTCCATTTTCTTCTTTTACTTTAACAGTTAATTCTATTGTTCCATCAAATTTTTGGTACCCATTAGGTGCAACCTTTTCAGTAATTTTATATAAATCTGCCTGTTCTGCTGAATCTATTTGTTTATCTTCTATTAATGTTGCTGCTCCATTTTCGTTTGTTGCACTTTTTTCTTGATTATTTATTGTAAATACTGCTTCGCTTAATTTTTTATCTAAATTTGTACTATCTACCTTTACTATTTTTAAAGAATATTTTCCTGTTATAGGTAATTCAACTTCTTTTTCTCCTGATAAATCAATTGGTGTTTTATCAACTATAGCAATTGGTTGAGTAGTAGCAATTGCTGATGCATTTGTCCAATAATTAATTGTTGTTGAATTATATTTAGCTGTAAAACTAACTTTTATCTTTCTATATTTAGCATTTGCAGGTACTCTAATATAAAAATCCTTTCCTAATAAATCTTCTATACTTTGTGTAGTTAAAGTTTTATTTACATCTAATAATTTGTAATCATTTATTGTATTTCCAACTTCATCTGTAATATTACAATTAAAATCATAATATTCAACATTATTTTTTGTAATTTTAAATGGCCCTGCAATATAATATTCTTCATTATCTATTGTATCTTTTTCAATTTTTACTTGGGTTTCTGCCATTTCTAATGGTTTAGTATTTGGCATAACACTTGTATCTTCTGCCTCTGCAATCTTTATCATACTGTTATATATTTTGTTAATTGCATTATATCTATTCCACATTCCTTTATATTTATTTAAAATATCTTGAATCTCCCCAGAATCTTCTTCCCCATCTAATATTTCTAATTGATTATATAATTCTTGATAGCCAGAACATATTTGAGAGTTTAAATTAAAGTACTTAATTCCTGAACCTGAGCCTTCATACAATTCTTCATCATACCCATCTTCTATTCCAGAACTTTCAACTATATATTTTACTATTTCAGCGATATTTACTTTATTTTCATCTTCATAAATTGCTGTATAAATTGAAGAAGATTCACCATTAAATAAACCATTTAATTTATCTTCATTTGTATAATGCCAAATTGCTAATTGTTGTGCAACTTCTATATCTTTATCTGTAACATAATAATCATTCTCATTATAATTTTCTATAGTTTTGCTTAAAAATTCATTTCTATCTGTTTTTCCTGGTATATAAATATTTTTTAAAATTTTAACTATTTTATCATAATCTTCTTGAGAAAAGCCTTCATTATTATTACTTGTTTCATTATTAATTATCTCTGTTTTACCATTATTATCTAGCATATTTAGTTTTTTATTATATTCTATAGATTCATTTAAATTTAATCCACTTCCAGAGCCAAATCCTCTAGCCATATCTAAACAATATATTGCCCTATCATAATTACTAGCTCCGTTTTTAATTTCATAAATTTTGTAAATAAATTGGTCTGTAAGTGCATATGCTGGATATGTTCCATCACTATCTTCTCCTCTAAATCTATCTAAAGCTAGGGTTAGACTTTCCCCTCCTATAGCATAGCTACTTAAAGGTAAAATAATTGATAGTATAATTGCTACAATAATTGCCTTAATAAAATTCTTTGTTCTTTTCATAATAAAACCTTCCTCGTACATTAATATTTTACTTATTTTTATTTTACTATTTAAAAAAGCAATGTCAATATAAGAAAATTGGCTTATTTTTCCATACAAAAAAACGCAAAATATTATACTAGGGAAGGTATAGTTTAGAACTTTACTATCTTTTTTACATATTTATATTATTTATATTACATTTTCGTAATTTTCTTAAATTTGTTGAAAAATAATTCTATAACTATTTGACTCCGTAAGCTTTTTAATAATTTTTATACATTTTACTTGACTAAATTTAATATTTTTGTTATTATAATTTTGCTCTTAATTAGTTGCGGGAATAGCTCAGTTGATAGAGCGCTGCCTTGCCAAGGCAGAGGTCGCG